>CALQBK020000112.1 GCA_943328795.2 Bifidobacterium breve | reverse complement strand
TGGTCGGACGGCAGCACGCAGATGGTGCCGCCGCCCCGGCGAGCGACCTCCCACGCGGTCCAGGCCGCCACCGGCGCGGTGTTGCGCGCGCTCGGCTCGACGAGCAGGTTGCCTGGCGGTAGGTCGGGCAGCTGCTCGCGGACGGCCTCGGCCATGTCCGGGCCGGTCACCACGAGCACGCGCTCCAGGGGGATCAGCGGCACGATGCGAGAGACGGTGCGCTGGATGAGCGTGGGCCCGCCGTCCAACGAGAGGCACTGCTTCGGCATCGCGCGGCGAGAGAGCGGCCAGAACCGCGTGCCGCGTCCGCCGGCGAGGATGACCGCGTAGAGCATCGGCGCCGTTATCAAGAAACCGGGCCGATGCCGATGCTCGCTACTTCACGGCGCAGCGGCCGAACGTGGCGCTGCACTTCACGGTGGTCGTTTGCCCTTCGCGCACCGAGATGCCTTCGACGTCCAAGAGCGTGCCGTTCGTCAGCGTGATGTGCGCTGTGAGCGTGCCCGCGGGCAGGGTGCCGGCGCGGGCGCCGGTGCTCAGGGTGTAGTCCTTCACGTCCCCGCTGATGACGAGCGTGCCGGAGCCCGCGGGTGCGGCTGCGGGCGGGGGGGCGGCCTTCGGGGCCTTGTCCGTCGCCGCGGGGGCTGCCCGGGCGGCGGGCGTCGAGGCTGCGGGCGCGGCGGCGCGGGCTGCGGGTGCGGCGGCTGCGGACGCAGAGGTTGCGGGTGCCGCGGCTGCGGCGGCTGCGGGTGCGGGCGCGGCCGGGGGCTCGACGGGCGCCTCGACCGCTGCTGGGGGCGCGGCGAGCTCGGGGGCGGGTGCGAGTGCGGGCGGCGGCTCGCTGGGGGAGGGCGGCGGCTCGCTGGGGGCGGGGGCGGCTTGGACGGGGGCGACTGACGGGGGGGGAGGCGCGCTCCCGCTCGTGGCGTACAAGGCCGCACCGGCGGCTGCGATCGCGGCTGCGACGACGCCACCGACGAGCAGCACAGCCCCGCCGGCCAACAGCCAGCTGACCCCGCGGCGCGGGGTCGACGAGGTCGAGCTGCGCTCGATCAGCAGGCTTCCTGAGCGGTCGGTGCCGAGGCGCTTCGCCCGGGCGTGCTCAGTGACGATTCGTTCGGCCCAGTCTTCCAGCGTCTCGCCGGCCATGGTCCCCCGCAGGTCCGCGAGGGTACGGGCACAATCGCGGGCAGAGGGGCGCGCCGCGGGGTCCGTCGCCAACATTCGGGCGACTTGCGCCTTCAGCGCGGGGCTGACGGTGCCGAGCCACGCCCACTGGTCGGCCCAACGCCGCCCCGGCGGCTGCCTGTCGGCGTCCATCGCGGATTTTCCGGGCGGCACGCCGGTGAGCATCTCGAACAGCGTGACGCCGAGCGCGTAGATGTCCCCGGCCGGGCTGTCGTCCCCGTGGTACCGCTCGGGGGCGAGGTACGTCGGCGTGCCGAACACGCTCTGCGTCGCGTCGGCCTCGCGGGCGTCGAACTCGGCGCGAGCTACGCCGAAGTCCAGCAGCTTGACCTCTCCCGACGGGGTGACGCGGATGTTGGACGGCTTGATGTCGCGGTGGAGCAGGTGCAGCGGCCGGCCCTCGGGCCCCGCTTGGGTCCACGCGACGTGCAGCGCGTTGGCGACCTCCTCGGCAACCGCGAGCGCGGCGCGGATCGGCAGCGGCCCCTCGTTCAGCAGCACGGCTACATCGGCGCCTTCGACGTACTCCATGACCACGGACCACACGCCGTCTAGCTCGACCAGGTCGTCCAGCCGCACGATGGCGCGGTGGCGGACCATCGCGAGCATGCGCGCTTCGTCACGCAATCGTCCCACGAGCTCGGGGCTCCCCGCTCGGTCGGGATGCGGCACCTTGATGGCGACGTTTCTGGTGATTCCCCCGCCCGTCGCCTCGGCCAAGAACACCGAGCCGAACGCCCCTTCCCCGAGGCGATCGATCACGCGGTAGGTCCTGCCGGGTTCCATCCCACGATCATAGCGCACGCCCCGGGCGAATGCGGCGCTCGTCGCCGGGGCTGGCCCCGCGCGGCCTTAGGTTACGTCAAGCCCGTGCAGACTGAACCCCTCGTCAACCGTGAGCTCTCTTGGCTGGAATTCAATGCGCGAGTGCTCGAGGAGGCCGTCGATCCCTCGGTCCCGCTGCTCGAGCGGCTCAAGTTCCTGGCCATCTTCAGCTCCAACCTGGACGAGTTCTTCATGGTCCGGTACGCGGGGACCTGGCGACAGATCGACGCCGGGGTGACCACTACCGGGCCTGACGGGCTCGCCCCGCGCAAGGTCCTCGACGCGATCAGCCGGCGCGTGCACACGCTCGTCGCTGAGCAGCACCGCGCCTACTTGGGCTCGATTGTGCCGGAGCTGCGCACCGTCGGCGTGCGGATCTTCCGGGCGGACGAGCTGGACGCCTCCCACCGCGCTGCGCTGGACACGATCGTCGAGCGGGAGATCCTCCCGCTGCTCACGCCTATGGCGATCGACCCCGGCCACCCGTTCCCGTACCTCGCGAACCGGGCGGTCTGCCTGGTAGCCGAGCTCGAGCCCCTCGGCGCTACGGCGAAGGACGCGCTGCCTCAAGCGAAGGTGTGCGTTCTGCACATCCCCGCGGGCGTCGTGCCGCGGTTCATCCGGCTGCCAGCCGCGGACAACCAACACCACTTCGTGCTGCTCGAGGACGCCATCCGCAGCCGCGCGGCGCGGCTCTTCACCGGGTACCGCGTCGTCTCGTGCACCGCGATCCGCGTCACCCGCGACGCCGAGCTCGACCTCGCCGGGGATCCCGCCGAGGACCTGCTGTCCACCATCGAGGACGCCGTCCGCAATCGCCGGATGGGCGCAGCCGTGCGGCTCCAGTACGAGCGTGGGCTCCCAGCCAGCATCCTCGCGTCGCTCACCCACGAGCTGGAGCTCGACCCGGCTGACCTCTACCCGAGTGACGGGCCGACGGGGCTCACGGACGTCATCCAGCTCTACAGCGCGATCAACCTGCCGGAGCTGCGGGACCCACCTTGGCCCCCCTCGCCGGAGCCCGCGCTCGAAGGGGTCGACATCTTCGCGGCGATCTGCGCCGGGGACGTGCTGGTGCACCACCCGTACCAGGACTTTGGGTACGTCCAGCGGTTCCTGCAAGCGGCCGCCGAGGATCCCGACGTGCTCGCGATCAAGATGACGCTCTACCGAGTGAGTGGCGACTCGCCGATCGGCCAAGCGCTGGAGCACGCCGTGCGGATGGGCAAGGAGGTCGCCGTCCTGGTGGAGCTCCGCGCCCGGTTCTCGGAGGAGGCCAATATCGCCTGGGCGCGCCGGCTCGAAGCGCAAGGCGCCCACGTGGTCTACGGCATCGGTGGGTACAAGACGCACTGCAAGGCCACGCTGGTGGTGCGGCGGGAGAAGGATCCCAACGGCGGGACGCTGCTGCGCCGGTACTGTCACCTCGGGACCGGCAACTACAACCACCAGTCGGCGCGGCTGTACACGGATCTCGGGCTGTTCACCTGCCGCCCCGGGTTCGGGGACGACCTCACGCACCTGTTCAACATGCTCACCGGCTACGTCCGGCCGCCGCAGTTCCAGTACTTGGTGCTTGCCCCGACGCAGATGTGCGAGTGGGTGATCGCCGCGGTGCGCCGCGAGGCCGTCGCCGCGCGCGAGGGCCGCCCCGCGGGGGTGATCGCGAAGCTGAACGCGCTGGCCGATCCCCGCGTGATCCGCGAGCTGTACGCAGCGAGCCAGGCCGGCGTGCGGATCCAGCTGATCATCCGGGGCATTTGTTGCTTGCGCCCCGGGGTGCCCGGGCTCTCCGACAACATCCAGGTGCGGCGCATCGTAGACCGGTACCTGGAGCACGCGCGGGTCTTCCGCTTTGAGTGCGGAGGGGAGCCCGAGTTCTACCTTTCGAGCGCCGACTGGATGCCCCGCAACCTGAACGGACGGATCGAGGTGGCGTTCCCGCTGTTGGACCCGGCGCAGCGCGCGCGTGTGCAGGAGATGCTCGACGTCCAGCTGGCTGACACCGAGAAGGCGCGCGAGGTGCAGCCAGACGGGAGCAGCCAACGGGTGCAGGTCGTCGGGGCGCCGTTGCGGTCCCAGCAGCACTTGATGGAGCTCACGCGGGCGCGAGGGCGCACGGCACCGTCGCAGGACCCGGATCGCTTCTTCGAGGGCGGCTGATGGCCCTCGCGCTTTGGACCCGGGAGCGCGGGGAGGTGCGGCCGCTCGGGCGCGTGCTCGCCCCGGGGTGGCCCGAGTGGGTGGGCACGGACGGCGTTCGGGTCGGTTGGGTGGTGCGCGACAGGCTGTTCCTCCACGTGCCGGGGGAGGACCGCTGCTGGATGGTCGCGCTCCCGGATGCCGTCGAGGGGGTGCAGCCGAGCCCGAGCGGGTGGGTCTGCGCGCTCGGGCAGGGGTTCGTCACCGTGGACCCGGAGCGGGCGGAGGTGGCTGCGGCGCTGCTGGACGACGAGTCGGACCCGGTGGGGACGCGCGCTGGGCGGGACGTCGGGGTGTTCCTCGAGGCGCCCGCGCACCGGGCGCTGCGGATGGCGGACGGGTCGGAGCTCGAGCTGCCCGAGGGCGGCTCGCGCTCGAGGTGGTTGACGCCGTGGGCCTCGGGGCTGGGGGTCACGTGGGTGGACGGGGAGACGGTGTACCGGCTCGCCGCGGGCGGGAAGGTCGCCGCGGTGGGGCGGGTGCGCGGCACGAGCGAGGTCGTGACCGGCCCCGGGGGGGCGTCCGTGATCCGTGGGCGGGCCGGGAGCCTGCTGGTCGGGGCGCGCGGCTTCGGGGTGGACGGGCCGCTGGTCGACGCGGCGCGGATCGCGGACTCGGGCGAGAGCGCCGTGGCGAGCGACGCGGCGGGGGCGGTCGAGCTGCGGTTGGCGGACGGGCAGGTGCTCGGGCGCTGGCCGGGCAGGCTGGACCCGGTGGGGTTCCTCGGAGGGGAAGCCTTGGTGCACGACCGGGCGACGGGTACAGTGCGCACGGTGTCGGGCAGGCGGGTCGGGGAGGGGTTCTGCGGCGCCCAGCCGGCGTCGTCCGGCGACGTGTTGGTCGGGCCCGGCGGGCGCCAGTGGCGGCTGGGTGACGAGGCCCCGGGGGCCGGCGGTGTCGTGGATGGCCTGCTGGCTGCGGGCCCCGGGTTCTTCGTGCACGCGGACGACGTCGTCACCCTCTACGTGGCCGGCCGCGAGCACGCCCGGCTGGACGTCGAGGAGGTCGCGGCGCTGGCGTGCGGGGTGGAGGTCGGGACCAGGCAAAGGTGGGTGAAGGTGGTCGGGGCCGACGGACCTGCGTTCTTCGACGGAGACGGCCGGCCGCGGGCAGCGCCGGTCGGCGCCACGGTCGGGCGCCGACGCGCCTCCCGCGTCAAGGTCGCGCCGCCGGGGGAGGACAGCGCCGTTGCGCTCGGCGGGCGGGCGTGGCCTGTCCCCGCTGACCATGCCGCGGCGACAGCCGCCGGGGCGTGGGCGTGGACGGACGACGGCGCGCTCTATGCGCTGGAGTAGGCGTGAGGCGCTGCCTTGCCCTCCCCGGGTGTGTAGGTGTAGAGTTGATGGCAATGAGATGCTGCTCCCCGCCCTGCACGTTGGTCGCGCTCGTCGCGCTGGCTGGCTGTGGCAGCGTCGGGCTCGACGAGAACGCCCCGCTCGGGGGGATGCCGATGGCGAGCGTGACCCCCGAGGGGTTGGTGGACTTCGACTCGCACCCAGTGGGCCACCGCACGTCCGAGGAGTTCACCGTCGAGTCGATCGGCGACTCCGCGATCACCGTCGACGACGCCTGGGTCCAGGTCGACGACCCCAACACGTTCTTCGTCGGGGCCCTGCCGTTCCCGAAGCGGTTGGACCCCGGGGACACGATCTCGTTCGAGGTCACGTTCGAGCCGCAAGAGACAGGGCTCGTCTACGGGACGGTGGTGATCGCCTTCGACGATGGGAACAACCTGGAGCGCAACGTCCGCGGCTCCGGCTGCCAGTCGAGCAACTCGCACTGTTGACGGCGGGGTGCGCCGCGCAGAGTGCACAGCCACGGCGGATCCTTGATAGCGCCCGTCGATGCAGCTCCGCGTCCGCACAGGCTCCCGGCACGCGCGGTTCCCGTCTACCGGCGGCGACACGCCAGCTGCCGACGCGACCCCGGACGACCTCCGGGCCCCCGACGACGCGCTCGGCCTCGCCGTGTGGCGGATGCTCGCCGAGGCGCTGGAGCGGGGCGTGCCGCCGCCTGCTGTGCTGCTGCTGACCGCCGAGCACGCCCACCTGGTCGACATCGTGCCGCTCTTGAAGGACGGAGAGAAGCTCGACGGGCGCGGCGTCGCAGGGTTTGCCAGCGTCGACGGGGTCGAGGCGATGGCCGCGGTGGGGGTGCTCACGCGCCGACACCGGGGGGTGCCCTCGGGGCGGTTTGCGCTCGCGTTCCTCGAGTGGCCCGACGGGCGGTGGTGGCTGGGCCGGCGGGCGGTCGTGGAGGCCGAGGGGCCCCGGCTGGTGCTGGACCCGCTCGCAGAGGTGGAGGTCGAGCGGGCGGTGGACGGCGCGAGCAAGCCGGGCGGGCTCGGGGGCTGGTTTCGGCGCGTGCGGCTGGAGGGGCTGCGGGCGGAGCTGCACAGCGGGGTCGAGAACTAGCCTAAGGGAGCCCCAGGCGCGCTACTCGGCGCCCGGGTCACGCTCGAGCAGGGCCTGGAGCACGCTGCGGGCGGTGCCGTCGCCGTTGGCGACCGCGCGTACGCCCTGGGTGATCGGGAGGTCGCGCACCCGCTTCAACAGGGCGTCGCACAGCGTGACCAGCGCCGCGTCGCGCTCGCCCCGCGCGAGGGCGAGCCCGCGCCGCAACGACGGGTGGTCGGTCACGCTGGCCGCGGCGATCAGCTCGCCTACGCCGGCCAGGCCCGAGAAGGTGCGCGCTTGGCCGCCGACCCGGGTGAACAGCTGGCCGCCCTCTGCGATCCCGCGCGACACGGCGAGCGCCTGCAGCCCCACGCCAGCCCCGAGGCCCCGCGCGGCGCCGAGCGCGGCGCAGAGCACTTCGACCAGCGCGCCGGCGAGCTCGGTGCCGGTGAGGTCCTCCGTGCGGTACACCTGGCACACCGGGGATCGCAGCGCGTCGTGAGCGGCCTGCGTCACGGAGTGGAACGGCGACGCGACCAGCACGGCGGACGGGGCGCCGCGCTCGATCTCGCCGAGCAGCAGCGGCCCGGCCAAGGCCCCGACGCGAACACACGCCGTCTGGGCTTCCACGAGCTCGGAGAGCCGGCGGCCGGTCGCGCCGTCGAGCCCCCGCGACACGATCACCACCTGGTCGCGTGGCCCGGGCGCCAGAGCGCCGAGCGTCGCGGTCATGCGGTCCGGTTCGACATCGACGAAGATCAAGTCGGCGCCGAGCTCGGAGGCCGCGGCCCCCGCCCCGTGCACGGGGTCCGCCCCGGCCGCACGCAGCAAGGCCTCCACCGCCTTGAGGCGATCGCCGCCCCCCGCCAGCGCGCAGCGCGTCACCGCGTCGCCCCGGGCAAGTCGAACACGTCCATGCGGTTCCGGTAGTACAGCGTCAGCTCCCCCGCGAGGCGCACGCCGCCGGCGGCGGTGTACTCCAGCGCCCGCACGCGGTGGAAGTTCGCGAACAGCGTCACGGCCTCGTCGAGGACGCGCCCGGCGGTCGCGGGCCCGGCGCGGGGCTGGTCGCCGAGCGCCGTCAGCGCACCGGTGATGAGCGCCTCTACGCGTGCACGGGGCACCTCGCGCTGGTCCGCCGAGAGCCGGACCAGTCGGAACACGTCGAGCCCCGGGTGCTGCGCCTCCAGGGCCTCCCAGGCGGCCCACGCCGCGAGGTGCGTGGACTGGACGACGAAGTCGGCCTTGTAGGCGTCGCACAGCTTGCGGGCGAGGCGCGCCGTGTAGAGGTGATCGCGCTGTTCGTCCAACACGACCAGCCCCGATGGGTCGGTCACGTACCCGAGCCGGTCGATCGGCTGCCCGTTCGGGTCCAGCGAGCGCAACGAGGTGTCGACGCGGTTGCCGAGCACGTCCAGCGGCTGTCCAAACGTGACGTGGACCCGCGCGTCCAGGCGCAGCAGCTGCCGGACGAACGCCGCGACGGTGCGCGGCTGGCTGAACTCGTCGTCCATGATGATGTACCGCTGCTTGCCCTCGTCGGCCAGGGAGTCGGCGATCAGGCTCTCCGCCTCGAGCACCACCCCGATGGAGAGCGTGCAGGGGACGACGAACACGTCCGGGCGCTCGACGCCGGCCGCGAGGTTCTCTTGCCAGGCCGCGAGGCCCGTGCCCAGCAGGCCCTTCTTGAGCCGGGACTCGATCCGGCCGCTCCGGGAGCGCGTGCCGCCGGGGAAGAACAGCGAGTGAGAGCGCCGCCGCAGGATCTCGATCGAGTAGTCCTTGAGCGTGTCCTTGTAGAGCGCGTTGCGCTTCCGGCGGTCGACCGTGTAGGCCCCGAGCCGCCGCATGAAGAAGCCCATCGCCGGGTTGGAGAACAGGTTCAGCCCGGCGCCGTAGGCGAACGGAGGCAGCCCGGCTGCGTAGAGCGCGTAGCCGAGGAGCGGCGAGTCCAGGTTGGAGACGTGCGTCGGAGCCAGGATCACCGTGCCCTTACGCGCGAGGTCCGCGATGTGCTCGAGCGGCCCCGCGATCGCGATGCGGGACGCCGGGTCGACCGACCGCCCGGCGAGCGGCCCGAGCACGACGTCTCGCCCGCGGGAGGCCGAGAGCAGGCGGGTGAGCGCGGGGGGCAGCACGCGGGTCGCGAAGTTGTAGGTGCGGGGCGAGAACGGGTTGTGGATCTCGCGCGCGTAGCTGTCGACGAGCCGCAGCAGGGCAGTCTGCATGTCGTCCCGCCGCAGCGCGCGCAGGCAGGTCGCAGCGTCATCGACGCGTGCTGCGTACTCCGCCTCGTGCTCGCTGTGCCCGTCCTCGAGCCGCTTGCGCTCGTAGAACACCGTGTCGGCGAGCAGCTCAGCCAGCGCGGCGTCGGGGGTAGACGTGAACCGCTTGCGTGCCCGCGTGACGAGCGCCCCGGCGATCACTTCGGCCGACGGCGCGTCGAACAGCGCGGACGGACCGGGCCCCGCCATGAAGGCTACTTGTGCCGGACGGTGAGCCGGTAGCTGGTGAACTGCGCGCGGCCCGCCTGCGACAGCACGTCCGCCAGGAGACCGTACGGCGTGTCCTCGTCGGCCACCACCATCAGGATGCCGTCAAAGCCCGGCCCTTTCGTGCGCTGGGAGATGGCCTTGATGTCGTCAACGCGCTTTTGGAGGGCGCCGGACAGCGGGCCATAGCGATTCTTGGGGTCGCTCGCGACCACTTCGCCGTTCTTGAGCGTCAACACCGTCTTGTCGTCGACCGTGATGGCCCCGTTGGAGATCATCACGCGCACGGCGGGCACGATGTTGTCCGGTGCGGTGGAGGCCGGCGGACGAAGGTCGTCGTTCAGCGTGATGTTCTGCGGGGCGTCCGCGAACACCTTGATCAGGTACACCAGCAAGATGGTCATGACGTCCATCATCGCGGTCAGGTTGAGGCCGGTGATGCCGGCATCGACGTGCCTGCGCCGACGAATCATGAACTCGTCGTCGTTCGCCGAGATGGTGTCGAGCTCAGCTTGGGTTTGCTCGGTCATTGCGATGCCGCCAACGCGAGCTGGATGCCCGGAAAGAGGTCGCCCTTCGAGTCCGAACGCGCGGCGTCCATCGTCGCGACGACCTCGGAGTAAGGCGTAGAGGGGTCAGCCACGATCTGGAGCGCCTCTTCGAGGTTCTGCGTCTCCTTGAGCTGGCGCAGCACCTTCGTGAGGTCGGGGTAGGGCAAGCTGGCACCCTTGCGCAGCAGCTCGATCGGCGGCACGGTGTCCAGGCTGCAGATCACCGACAACGCCCGCGGCGACACCGTGACGCTGAGGAACCCCTTCTTCTCGGCGTCCGAAGGTGGCGATCCGCCCTCGCCCACAAGCGAAGGGACCAGGACCGGAGCCTCCCTCAACTCGACGATGTACGCTGTGACGACCAGCAGGAACATGATCAAGTTGAGCATGATGTCCAGATACGGGACGAGGTTAAGCTCGCCCTCTCCGCCTCCGCCTGCCATGGGATTAGCCCTTCGCCGCGGGTTCGGCGCCGCGCGGGCCCTTCTTCCACTGCGCGTGCACGTTCATGAAGTGGAACAGGGCGTGCTCGACCTTTTCGGACAAGCTGGACGCCTTGCTGTTCACCACGAGGTGCCCGATGATGCAGAGCACGGCGATGGAGAGACCGAACGCCGTGTTGTTCATCGCCTCGGAGATCGCCTTGGCCAGCGCGTTGGCGCGCTGGTCGGCCGCGAGGGAGCCGACCGCGAGGAAGGCGTTGATGAGGCCGGTGACCGTTCCGATCAGGCCGATGATGGTCGCGATGTTCGCGATGGCCCAGAGCCATGCGACACGGGTCATGATCAACGACCGGACGTCCATCATGGACTCTTCGACGGCGAGCATCGGGCTCTCGTAGCCGTTGCGGAGCAGTCCAAGAAGCGTGCGGGTGGCCCGCGACATCGCCGGGCGGGGCGCGACTTGGCACGCCTTGGCCGCAGCTTCGATGTTCCCCGCCTTCAGGTACTTCTCCACCGAGGCGGTGAAGGTCTTTTCGTTGATCGGCAGGACGAAGAAGATCACGATGAACCGTTCAAGCACGACGCCGAGTGCCAAGCACAAGAACGCGATGTTGATGAACATGAAAGGTCCACCATCTTGGAAGAATGCAATAACAGAAGCCATTTACCTCTCCGGGGACCGCGTCGGGTGTGGTTGCGAAAGGCAACGTCACCCGAATTGAGCTCAGCGACAACGTCTGAACGGTTGGAAACTCAGGAAACCATGTTGCCGGGATTCGACCGGCCGGAACTGCACGGGGGGGAAAGTAGCACAGTCACCGCCAGGCGTCCTTGGGTGAACTCAAGTCTGACCCGGAAATCAGCTTGCTACCCCCGGTATCCACAAATGTGAAGGAGTCGTTAGGGGCCCTCCACGCCCGGCACCGGCCGCGCGCGGGGGAGCGCTGGCCTTAGACGGTCCCCCACTTCCCGATCCCGACGCTCGGGATGCTCTTCATCATCGTGCTCTTGACGATCTCGGTGAGCACCGTCGCGCCGCCGATCATCTCCATCAGCTCTGCGCGCCCCTCGGACTTCGAGAACTTGCGCCGGATCAGGTCGGGCCGCATGTAGAAGTTGAGGTAGGCCTTTGTGCGGTACTGGCGCAGGCGCTCGGCCGTGAACGTCTCGGTCTCGAGCTGCGGGATCGGGCCCCCCCCGTTGATCGTGTACCGGCGCCAGAAGTCGCCGTCGACGTATCCGCGCTCCTGCGCGATCCGGTACAGGTCGGTCGCCGGCAGGGCCGTGGCCACCGAGTAGCTCGCCCAGTCCAAGCCGAGGCTAGCGGAGAACTTGATCATCTCCTCGACATCGGCGGGCGTGGTGTCGTAGTACCCGACCATGAAGTAGCCGCGCGTCTCTAGGCCAACCTCTCGTGCGATGCGGAACGCTTCTTCGGTCTGTTCGCGCGTGATCTGCTTGTTCATGATCTTCAGCACGCGGTCCGTCCCGGCCTCCACCCCCATGTGGATGGAGCGCAGGCCGGCCTTTTTCAGCCAGGTAAGCACCTCGCGGTCCACGGTGTCGACCCGCGCGCGGATGTTGAAGTTCACCTTCAAATTGCGGCGGAGGATCTCCTCGGAGAGCGTGCGCATACGCTTCTTGCCGATCGTGAAGGTCTCGTCGAACATGACGATCTCCTTCACGCCGTACGTCTTCACCAGGTACTCCATCTCGTCGACGACGAGCTGGGGCGCGCGGAACTTCAGCTTGTCGGAGTACACCTGCGAGCAGTACCCGCAGTGCCAGGGGCAGCCGCGCGTCGTCACCATCGTCGCGAAGGGCTTGAGCAGCGTGAGGCAGTGGTAGCGGTCCATGGGGAGCAGATCCCACGCGGGGATCGGGTACTTGTCGATGTCCTTGGACGCCGCCCGCGTCGGGTTCTGGTCGATCTCGCCCGTCGAGCGCCGGAACAGCGTGCCGGGGATCTTGTCGAGCTCCGAGCCGGACTCGACGTGGTCGCAGATGTCCAGGAACGTGTCTTCGCCGTCGCCGACGACCGCGAGATCGAAGCAGTCCCAGGTGAGCGACTCGCGCGGGTAAATCGACATCTGCGGGCCACCGCAGACGATGATCGCGTTCGGACACGCCTTGCGGACCACCTGCGCGATCTCGATCACCGCGGGCCAGCCGAGGGTCTTCGCGGTCAGCGCGACGATGTCCGGCTTTTCGTCAGCGAACCGGCGCTCCGCGTCGCGGGGGAGGAGGTTCTCCGCGTGCAGATCGATGAGCCCGACGGGGTAGCCGTGCTGCCGCACCCACGCCGCGAGCTGGGCCAGCGCGAGGGAAGGAAAGATGCCGAGCTTCTCGGCGGCTTTCTGGGACAGGGGCTGCTGGTCGGCAGCCTCGTGGTACTTGATGAAGAGGATCTTCGTCTTCTTCATGGAGGCCTCGGGGGGTGTGCGGCGGATCTTAGCGTGGATCTGCCCTGGCCCCAGTCTCCGGTCGACGGAGCCCGCATGGATGGGCTACAGATTCGGTGATTGATGGAGATCGCATGAACGTGTTGAAGCTGATGCCGGTGTTCGCGCTCGTCGCTTGCACCGGGGCTGTGGCGGACGAGACGGGAGATACGCCGGTGCAGCACGGGGATCCGCCCGTCGCCCCGTCGCTGGTGCTGAACGAATTCCTGAGCAGTAACGACGTCACGTTGGCAGACGAGGCCGGCGAGTTCGATGACTGGGTCGAGCTGTACAACAGCGGCGACGCGCTGGTCAACTTCGACGGGTTGTACCTCACGGACGATCTCGACAAGCCCACCAGGTGGCCGCTGCCGGCGGGCGGGGGGATGCAGCCCGGGGACTACTTCCTGGTCTGGTGTGATGGCGACGTCGACCAGGGCGACGCGCACGCGTCGTTCAAGGTCGACAAGGCCAGCGGCGTGCTCGCGTTGTACATCGTCGCCGACGGCTTCGACCCCGTGCGGGTCGACGGCATCAACTACGAGACACAGCAGGCAGATCTGTCCGCCGCTCGGGTGCCGGACGGCTCGGCGAACTGGCTCGCCGGGCAGACTCCGACGCCCGAGGCGTCGAACGGCCAATAGTTCGAGCTTGACTCGTCAACAGAACGGTTAGTTCTGTCGGCGAGCCGGGTTGTAGAGTCATGCGCGTGTCCTCCGTTGCTGGAAGCGGCCTCCTGCTTAGGCTGTTTGTCGCTCCTCTCGCCGCCGCGGCCGACGACGTGCCCACCGGCGAAGCGGCGCCGGAGGCGTGGGCGACGCTCGCGCCGACGGCGTTCTCGCCGGTGCTCCCGCTCGGCCCAGACCTGCTCCAGGCGCTGCTCAAGCGAGACCACGCGACGGCGCTCACGCTGTTGGACGCCGTCGATCCGAAGTCCGTGCCCGGCCCCTACGCGGCGGACCTCGCGTTCGTGCGAGCGTGGGAGCTGCAGCGCGCGGGGCGCGGAGCGGAGGCAGCGCCCAACGTGGAGGTCATCGCGAAGGCGACGGTCGCCCCACCCGCGTACGTGGACTTGGTCGTCGGCGAGGCGCTGATCGCGGACGGTCGGCCGTTGGAGGCCGTCGTCCCGTTGGAGCGGGTGGTCGGGGCCGGGCCGATCGAGGTGCGTGCTCGGCTCGCCCTGGCGGACGCCTACCAGCACATCGCCCGCACCGCCGACGCGGGCAAGGTGTGGACGGAGCTCGCCAGCCGGCCTGACCCCTCGCCGGGCTCGGGCGAGGCGCTGTGGGCCCTGGCGCAGAAGGAGGGGCTCTCGAGCGACGCAGCGCAAGGGAAGCTGCGACGGATCTACAGGTACTACCCGGGGAGCCGGGAGGACGGGCTGGCCGCGCCGAACCTCGCAGCACCGCCGACCATCGAGGACCTGGCGATCCGAGGGGACGTCTTGCAGGAGCGCGGGAGCTACGCGTCCGCGAAGGCGCTGCTCCAGGACCGGCTGGCCGAGGCGCCGACCAACACCGCGATCGGCTGCATGTACCGGTACGCGTACGGGCGCACGCAGCACAAGCTGAACAACGTGACCGACGCGGCGGCCGTGCTCACGCCGCTGGGCCGGTCCTGCAAGGGGGTCGACGACGACCGCGGCGCCAAGGCGCTCTACCTGGCCGGGAAGTCGCTGGAGCGGAAGAAGGACTGGGCGGGCGCTGCGTCCGCGTACGCGCTGATCCCGAAGAACTTCCCAGGCCACAGCATGGCGGACGACGGGTACGCGCTGGGAGGCATCGGCGAGCAGGAGTCCGGGGACCTCGACGGCGCGCGGGCGCTCTGGGCGGCGGGGTTCGACGCCTACCCGTCCGGCGACCTCGCCGGGGAGACGGCCTGGAGGCTGGCGTGGGGCGCTTGGTTGGCTGACGACCCGACAGAGGCGGTCCGCTGGGCCGACGCGTGTTCAGAGCGCGTCCCGCTCGAGACGAACCCAACGGACGTGCTCGGGTGCCGGTACTGGGCCGCGCGTTGGCGGGCCTTTCCCTACCGCGACCAGCCGGCGAAGCAGAACCCCGATCCCGCCGCGATCGCCGATGCCATCGGGCGCTTCGACCAGCTCGCCCGGCAGGAGGGCTGGCACTACTACGCGATCCTCGCGTCGTCCCGGCTCAAGCAGCTTGCCCCGGACCGGCCGATGGCCCCTCGGCCGCCGATGGACCCGGCGGACGCCCCGTGGCAGGTGCGCGAGCGCTGGCTTCACTCCGCGGCGATCCAGGACGCGATGGGCCTCGTCCGGGTCGGGCTGATCGGCGACGCGCTCGTCGAGTTCGCGCAGTGGTCGGACGACTCCCTCTCCGGGTCCGAGATGGCGCTCGTGACCGGCGCCCAGGCCAGCGGCGGGGACTTCTTGATGGCGCACGATCGGCTGCGGGCGTACCTGAAGACCCACCCCCCGAGCGCCCTGGGGCCGAACGCGTGGAAGGTGATGCGGCAGGCGTACCCGCAGACGTGGTGGGCCGAGGTGCAGGTGGCCACCGCCGGCTACTCGTGGGACGGGCGGCTCTTCCACGGCCTCGTGCGCGAGGAGTCCAACTTCAACAAGGACATCAAGTCGCACGCTGGCGCGTGTGGGCTCTCTCAGCTGATGCCGACGACGGCTTCGGGTGTGGCCGCCAAGATGGGCCTGAAGTTCTCGTCCGCCGACATCTGGAAGCCGGACGTGAACTTGAAGATCGGCGCGTACTACCTGGACACGCTGCACAAGCGGTACAACCAGGACAGCGCGCTCACGCTGGCCGCGTACAACGCCGGGGAGGGGAACGTGGACAAGTGGCTGGCGCTCACGCCGGACGCGCCCGTCGACGAGATCGTGGAGGCAATCCCGTTCCGCGAGACGCGCATGTACGTCAAGCGGGTGAGCTCGACCTGGCAGACCTACCGCACGCTGTACGGCACCGACGCGCTGTTCGT
>CALQBK020000111.1 GCA_943328795.2 Bifidobacterium breve | reverse complement strand
GCGCGCGCGCCCGGGGCGGCAGCCACGCGATGGCCGAGACGAACGCGCGCCGGATCGCGCCGCCGCCGCGGGTGTAGGCAACCACGGCAGCGAGCCCCAGCGACGCCGCGAGGGCCGCGGCGGGGCGCGCGAACCCCGCCGCGGCGGGCCCGATGAGCAGCAGCAGCACGCCGATCAGGGTCAGGCCCAAGAGGCGCGACAGCAGCTGCGCGGCCGCGGCGGTCGGCCACGTGACCCCGCCGTCCCGGTCGGACCAGGTCGCGAGCATGGCCTCGGCCGTCGGTCCCGGCAGCGTCACGGTGAGCGCGTTTGCCCCGAACGTCGCGAGGGCCGCGCGGGCGGCGGTCATCCCCGGGCTCGGCGGCATGAGCGCGACCCAGCGCGCCCCTTGCGCTGCGATCCCGGCGCTCCACAACAGGGACGAGAGCACCATCATCGCGAGGTCTTGCTCCGGCGGCGCCCCGGCCCCGGTGCTCGCTCGCCACGTCGCCAGGCCGCGCTGCGCGAGGATGACGACCACGCCAGCTACGAGCGCGACGGCGATCACGCGCACCGCGAGCCGCGCCGGCGTCGGAGGAGCGGCGCGTTCGGGGCTGGCCATCGTCGGGGCGCTGTAACGCCGCGACCGTGATAGTTGGCGCTCCCCTCGGAGCCCTCGTGCTGGCCTCTCTCGCGTTGTTGTCCGCTGTCTCGCTCGTGTCCCCGGCCTTCGCCGCGCCTGCTGCGGCTGCGCCCGCGCCCGCAACGGGGTGCGACGCAAAGGCGCTCGGGACCGCGCTGACCGACGCGTCACCGGGCCCGAGCGCGCAGGCCTTCGTCGACCTCGCGGCGTGTGACGCCGCAGCGGCGAAGCTCGCGGCCCCGGCGGCGTTCAAGCGGGTGCTGGCCGGGCCCACCGGGGACGCCGCTGCGCTCGTCGCGATCAGCCTCGGGCAAGGCGCAGCCGTGCGCGACTGGCTCGACACGCTGCAGGCGGACGAGCGCGCCAGCACGCTCAACCACCTCGGGGAGGGCTGTGACAAGCCCGGCGTCGCTACCTTCTGGACGGACGCCGCAGCGGCCAAGGCGGACAAGTTCTGGACCTCGCGCTGGTACGCCGCGCTCGACAGCTGCCGCGTGCCGAGCGCACAGGCGCTGCTCACCGCGCAGATCACCGCGGCGAAGAGCGACCGCGCGATGTTCGCGGCGGTGCTCGGGACCTTCGCGACGAACGCGGGAGCCGCCGCGTTGCCGACCATCGAGGCGCTCGCCGGCGCGGAGAAGGATCCGCTGGTGTGGATCGACCTCGTCCGGGCGCTGCCCGCGGCCGGTGGCGTCGGGGACCCCGCGGGGCCCAACGCCGAGCGGCTCGGCGCGGCCATCGCGACGCTTGGCCGACTGGCGCCGAGCTTGCCCGAGCGCGCGTT
The DNA here is from genome assembly GCA_943328795.2 of Bifidobacterium breve. GTDB lineage: Bacteria > Myxococcota_A > UBA796 > UBA796 > SXON01 > CAIUMM01. Next base: position 14,143 of record CALQBK020000111.1, on the reverse strand, counting down.
CCCGGAGGCCCGCAAGGCCTACTTGGCGCTCGGGGACGAGCAGGCGGCCGACTCGCTCTCCGCGGTGCGGTTCAAGGACATGCTGGTGGACGGCAAGCTGCTGTACGGCATCGTCGCGGTCGAGAGCGCGACCTGCAAGAAGGGCGACGCCCGCGTCACCGTCCACGCGGCTTCGCTGTGGGACAGCGGGCACGCGTGGCCGGACCAGCTCGTGGAGCGGGCCAAGCCGAACGCCGAGGCGCTGTTCGAGCCCAAGCTCGCCGAGACCTGCAAGGGCACCGGCACGGTGGAGTGGCTCGTCCCCGACGCGCCGTTCGCCAACATGCAGGCGTACAGCGGGTGGGTCGCGGCCGAGAAGGCCACCATCGAGCACGACCACCCGGGCGTCGCCGTGAAGATGGACGTCGAGGTCACGTCCGTAACGGACTGACCGGGCGGCTGATATTACCGGGCCATGCTCCGCACCTCGGCGATCAGCGCGGCGAGGGCCTGCTCGGCGTGTTGCTCCGGAACGACGAACACCCGCCCGAGGCCAGGGCCGACCCGGGCCCAGGCGCGCGCCTGCTCCTGGTCGGCGAGCACGTAGCGGTGGAACCGGCGCTCCCAGCGGGGCAGCGCGCGGGGCTCACCCGTGGGGAACAACAGCACGGCGCGGGCTCCCCCGAGGGTCGTGACCCACGCGGCGCGGGCGAGGTCGTCGTCGGTCCCGGAGACGAGGACGATCTCCGCGTGGGCGCGCCGGAGCGCCGCCGCCGCCTTCAGCCCGCCGAGCCAGCTGGAACCGTGGGCGCTGACCGCCGGTAGCCGCAGGGCTCGCGTGGGCTCTCCGAACCAGGTCACGCCCGCCAGGTGCGGGTCACTCCCCAAGCGCGAAGAACGGGTAGACGAGGGCGCGCGTCGTGTCGGCGCAGTCGTCGATCTCGACGCCGTCCAACGCGAGGGTCGGACAGCCACACACGCTCGTCCCCGTGGACGCGCTCCCCGTGTCACCGGCGCCGCCGGTGTCCGCCGTGTCACCGGTGTCCGCGGCGGCGGCTACCGAGCTGTCGGCGTGGAACGAGGCGGTCTCGGTGTTCGAGCCCTGCAGCGTCGAGTCACCGAAGCCGCCCATCCCGTAGTCGCAGCCGTTGGCGAACGCGATGGGGACCCGCCGCGCGTCCACCGTGAGCGTGCCCGCGTCTTCGATGCCCACGGTCCCGGTGTACCCGTCCGCGAACAGGACTCCGCTGACCGAGTCCGTGGCAAAATTGCCGACGGTAGCGATGGAGTAGACCTTCGCGGGCGCGTCGAGCTGAACCAGCGTGTACGCGCTGTCGAGCGTCACGGTCGTGGACCCGCGCGCGGTCGTGACGTCCATGATGCCGTTCGCCTTCCAGCCTCCGGCGAGCCCGCTCGGCCCGAAGTTCTCGAACGAGATCGACGAGCTGTAGCCGCTGTCGCTCCACGTCGCGGTCCCGCTCCAGGACACGAGCGAGGAGTCCGAGCAGTCACCCAGCATCGTGTACGCGTTGCTGTTGCCGACGTACTCGGGGCACGTGCGGAAGTCCTCGTACTCGAGCTGCAGCAGCGTCGCGTAGAGCAGGTACGGCAGATCCGCGGACGCGATCGTGAACGCCTCGCGCGCGTTGTTCGCGTCCAAGACCGCCGCGGAGGCCGGGATCTCCGGCGGGAGCGCCGAGCAAGCGAGCAGCGCGAAGATCATTCGCCGGCCGTAGCTTCGAGCTTGCCGGTCTTCTCCGTCGCGTCCTGCTTCTCCACGTTCGCGCGGATCAAGATCGCCTCGGTGCCGGAGAGCGGGTAGTTCCCTTGCGCGACGGTCGGGCGATCCAGGTTGGCCTGGATTTGCATGGACTCGGTGTACGCGCGGCCGAAGTCGTACTGCAGGTGGAGGGGCTGGGCGCACCCGGCGAGGGGGGCGAGGGCGAGGAGGAAAAAGAGCTGGGCCTTCATGGGGACTCCGTGTGCAAGAGGCGTGAGATCGCTGCGCGGGCCGGGCCGTGGTTCTCGGAAGCGGCGAGCGCAGCTTGGTAGTTCGTCAACGCGCTCGCGGTGTCGCCGCGCTGCTCGCACGCGACGCCCATATTGTAGCGCGCGTCGGCCTCGCTGCCGGCCGCGAGGAAGGCGGTGAGGGCCTCGCTGTCGCGCTCGAGGCGCGCGAGCGCAAAGCCGAGGTTGTTGCGCGTCCGGATGTTCGACGGCTCCTGCACCAGCGCCGCCTGGAGCAGCGTGACCGCGCGCTTGCTGTCGCCGGACGCCATCTCCAGGTAGCCGAGGTTGTTGAGCACGCGCGGATCTTCGGGGTCGAGGCGCCGCGCCCGCTCGAGCGCAACGATCGCGCCCGCAGTGTCCTGCGTGTCCGCGAGGACGACGCCGAGCTCGCTCCACGCGGCCTCGTCCCGCGGCTGGTGCCGTGTCAGCGTCTTCAGCATCTCCGCAGCCTGGGCGCTCATCCCGGCGGCGTGCATCGCGCGCGCCTGGAGCAGGTCGAGCTTGGGGTCGTCCATGCCGGACTCGCGCAGCTGGCTGGCGACCCGGAGCGCGTCCTCGACCATCCCGCTCCGGACCAACCCCTCGAGCACGTTGAGCTGCGCCTCGGCGCGGGCCTGGGGCTGCGAGAGGTCGGGGGAGAGCACCTCTTTCTCGCGCGCAAAAGCGGGCCCGGCGAGCAGGAGCCCGAGGGCGAGCAGGCGGGGGGTCATCCGGCCCCCGACATGCTGGGGAGCAGGATGTTCTTCACGTTGACGACGGCGGGCCCGATCAGCACGATGATCAAGCAGGGGAGGATGAAGCAGATCATCACCACGGTGAGCTTCGGGGAGACCTGCCCCGCCTTCTCCTCGGCGCGCTGCATCCGCTTGACCCGGACGACCTCGGAGTGGATGCGCAGGGAGCGCGCTACGGACGTGCCGAAGCGCTCGGCCTGGATCAGCACGTTGCAGAGCGAGATGATCTCGTCCACGCCGGTGCGATCGCCGAGCCGACGGAGCGCCTCGACGCGGGGCATGCCGGCGTTCACCTCGTGCGTGACGAGCTGCAGCTCACGCGCGAGCTCCGGGGACGTGCCCTCGATCTCCTCCGCGACCCGCCGGAACGCGGCGTCTACGCCGAGCCCGGCCTCGACGCAGCTCACCAGCAGGTCCATCGAGTCGGGGAACGCCCTCAACAGCGTCTCTTGGCGCTTCTGGAGCGAGTTGGTGACGAGGATCGCCGGCAGGTAGTACCCGATCGTGGTGCCGAGCAGGGCGCCGCCGACCATCCACAACAGGCTCGTCTTCGGGACGATCAGGAAGCAGAACAAGGCGCCAATCACGGCGCCGATCGTCCGGGACGCGCTGTAAAGCTCGACCGCGTTGCGGTCGCGGTACCCGGCCTGCAGGAGCCGCTTCCGGAGCGCGGAGACCGCGGCTTCGTCGGTGCCAGCGGAGAGCCGGGCGGCTGTCTGGGCGATCGCGGACAGGCGGGGCCGCTGGGCGCGGGCGTCGTCCTCCGCGGCCCCCGTGAGCTGGCCCAGGCGGTCGGCCGCGCTGCGGTCCGAGCCGGTGAGCACCGCGTACCCAGCGTAGGCCACGCCACACACGGCGGTGGCGGCGAGCCCCCCGGCGGCGAGGATGAGCGGGTCCATCAGACCTCTACCTTCGACACTTCGCGCATCACGAACACGCCGAAGCAGAACGAGAAGATCGCGTAGCAAAGCATCGCGATCCCGAGCGTGTCCGTGACCAGGGGCTTGAGGTACTCGGGGCTCACGACGGTGATCGCCATCGTCACGAAGAACGGCAGGCCGCACAGGATCACCGCGGTGAGCCGGGCCTCCGACGTGAGCGCCGCGACCTTGCCCTGGAAGGTGAACCGCGCCCGCACGGTGTTCGAGATGCTGTTCAAGATCTCGACGAGGTTGCCGCCCGTGTCACGCTGCAGCAGCACCGCGCTCACAAAGATCTGCATGTCGAAGTTCGACGGGTTCCGGCGGTTGAGGTTCTGCAGGCACTCCCGGAAGTCCCGTCCGAGGTTGTTCTCCTCGTACACACGCCCGAATTCCTGGGCCAGCGGCAGTGGCGCCTCCTCCGCGACGAGCCGGAAGGCCTCCCCGATGCCGTGACCGGCTTGGAGGGACCGCGACACGAGGTCCAGCCCGTCCGGGAGCTGCTCGGTGAGCTTCCGCGCGCGCTCGGCGCCCGCGCTGCTCAACAGCAAGAGCGGGATCAACCCGGCGGGCACGCCGAGGACGAAGCCTGCGAGCGACCGCGTGAGGACGGCCCCGACGAGCGCTCCGACGACCGCCGCGATCGCGATCCGGCCGAACAACGTGCCCATCGTGTAGGGCGACCCCGCCTGGCGCAGCATGATGTCCAGCTTGGCGCTGATGCCGCCCGACTCCGCGGCGCGCTGGAGCCGAAACAGCGGGCTCTGGGCCTTGTCGGCCAGGGTGCCGAGCCGCCGCGAGAGCTCACGGCTCTCCTTCTCCTTCTGGTCCTGCGTGCTCCAGTAGAGGAACTGGGCGAACAGCAAGAAGGCGAGGAAGATCACCACGACGACCGCGACGATCACGCCCTGGTTCTGTTGCGGCACCATCTAGACGTCCATCTCGAAGCGGAACAGCTCCGGCGGCAGGTCGATCCCGTAGCGAGCGAGGCGCGAAGCGAACCGAGGCCGCGTGCCCGTCGCGCGGTAGGTGCCACGCACGCGCCCGTCTTCGTCGATGGTGCGCTGCTCGAACGTGAAGATGTCTTGGGTGGTGATCACCGACCCCTCCATCCCGACGATCTCCGTGACGCCCAGCAGGCGCCGCGTCCCGTCCGGCAAGCGGTCGAGCTGGATGATGACGTCCAACGCCCGGGCGATCATCTCGCGGATGTTCTTGTCCGCGAGGTTCGGGAGCCCCATGCCCACCATGGTCTCAAACCGCGCGACGGCATCCCGCGTCGTGTTCGCGTGCACCGTAGCGAGCGAGCCCTCGTGGCCCGTGTTCATCGCCTGGAGCATGTCGATGGCCTCGGCGCCACGGATCTCGCCGAGGATGATGCGGTCGGGCCGCATGCGGAGGCAGTTCTTGACGAGCTCTCGCTGGGTGACCTCGCCGCGGCCCTCGACGTTCGGCGGGCGCGTCTCGAGCCGGACGCAGTGGGACTGCTGCATCTGCAGCTCGGCGGAGTCCTCGATCGTGATGATGCGCTCGCCTTCGGGGATGAACCCCGAGAGCACGTTGAGCATCGTCGTCTTGCCGGACCCCGTGCCGCCCGAGATGATGATGTTCATCTTCGCGCGCACGCAGCCCCGCAGGACCTCCATCACCGGTCGCGGGCAGGCCCCGAAGGCCACCAGGTCGTCCGCGGTGATCTGCTTCGTGCCGAAGCGCCGGATCGAGACCATCGGCCCGTCGAGCGCCAGCGGCGGGATGATCGCGTTGAAGCGGGATCCGTCCGCGAGGCGGGCGTCGACCATCGGGCTCGACTCGTCAACGCGGCGGCCGACGGCGGAGACGATGCGCTCGATGACCTGCATCAGGTGCCGGTTGTCGTTGAACCGGACGTCGATGCGCTGCAGCAGCCCGCGCTTCTCGACGAAGACGTTGTTGTAGCCGTTGATCAGGATGTCGGAGATGTCCGGGTCCTTCAGCAGTGGCTCCAGGGGCCCGAGCCCGAGGATGTCGTCGAGGATCTCCTCGACCAGCCGCTCACGCTCGAGGCGGTTGAGCGGGAGCGCACGCGCCTCGACCTCGGCGGTCAGCGTGTCGCGAAGGCGCTGGGAGAGCTCCTCCCGGGGCGTGGAGGTGACCTGCTCGAAATCGAGGGTCTCCAACAGCTCCGAGTGCAACGTCCGCTTGATGCGCTCGTACTCGGCGTTGTCCGTGCTGGTGCCGCCAGCCTTGAAGCGTTGTTGCGCGCCGCGGACACGGTCGATCAGTCGAGACGACATCAGCTACCCAGCTTGAAGATGGAGGCGAACAGGCCGACGCTCTGCTTGCGCTCGACGACCACTTCGCCGGAGGTGACCAGGCCGGAGAGGACCTCGAAGTCCTTCGCGATCTGCGAGCGCTTGTCGAGCTCACGCACGAACTTGCCCTCGTTCACGGCCCGCTGCGCGATGCGATCCTCGCACAGCTGCACGGTGACCTTGCGGCCCAGGTTCTGCTCGATGTCGTCGATGGTCAGCAGCGGGGACTTCTTGTCCACCCGGTTCAGGATCAACGACACCCGGGACTTGTCGACGCCGAGCTTCTCGAGCAACTGCAGGCGTCGCCACGCGTTCTTGATGGACAACACGTCCGGGGTGGCGACGAGCAGCACGCGGTCCGCGACCGTCGCCGCGGTGGTCGCGGCCTCGTCCGTGCGGCTCCCGCAGTCGATGACGACGTACTGGTAGGACCGCGCGACGGTGGTGAGGAGCTTCATCACGGCGTCGCTGTTGGGCTCCTCCCGGTGGTCCAGCGTTTTTGGCTGTGCCAGCACGTGTACGTTCGCCGGGTGCCCGGCTGTGCCGCCCTGCCGGATCGTCACGTGGCCCGAGAGGCTGCGCTCGTCGAGCTTTCCGATGTTGCGGAACACCTCCGCCATCGTGCTCTGCGGCTCCAGGTCGAGCATCGCGGCGACGTCGCCCATCGAGAAGTCCATGTCGAGCACGCAGACGCGCTGCACGGCCAGCTCGGCCGCGAGGCTCACCGCCACGAACGTGGAGCCAACACCGCCCTTCGCGCCCCACACCGTGATGACCTCCCCGGCGTCGTCGTCCGGGGCGTCGGTGAACACCGCCTCGTGCACCGCTTGACGCAAGAGCTCCCGGTCGTCCGGCAGCACGATGAACTCGCCGTAGCCGGCCCGCATCGCCGCGCGGATCCGGTCCGGGTCCGCCCGCTGAGAGATCGCGACCAAAGCGACCTTGGGCAGCTCGGACTTGATCTGCTGGGCGACGCGGATGGCCTCCTCGTGTTCGTTGTCGAACGCAGCGATGACGACGTCCGGGCGCTGCTTTCGGACGGCCACCATCGCGTCGTCGAACGGGGTCGCCGTGTTCGACAGCGCGGCCTCCGTGCCGAGCGTCTCACGGATCTGCCCCATGACCCGCGCATCGACCCCGACGACCAGCACGTTGGCCGTCATCGTGGTCGAGGAAGTTGGAGTGCCGGGGGAGCGCATCGTGCTTTACCGCTGCAGGCCGACGGCGCCGGTCGGCTTCGCGGAGCGGGTGCCCGGGCGCTCGATCGTGCCGAGCATGAACAGCTCGAAGTCGTTGGGGTTGTAGTTCTCGCTGCTGCCGGGGGCCGCTGGCACTTCGGAGGCGGCCATCGGACGGACGAGCTCGGGGGTGACGAAGATCACGACCTCGGTCTCCTCGCGCCCGTGCTTCACGAAGCGGAAGAGGCTGCCGATGATCGGGATGTCGCCGAGGATCGGGATCTGGGACCGAAACGCCTTGGTGTGCTCCTTGAGCATCCCGGCCATCGCGAACGTCATGCCGTCCTCAATGCGCAGGTGGGAGTCGGCCTTCCGCTTGATGAACGCGGGGATCTCGATGCCGGAGAGCTTGAGCGCGTTCACCTCGTCGAGCTCGCTCACCTCGACGTACGTGCGCATGTCGATCACGTCGCCGGAGAGCACCGTGGGGACGAAGACCAGCTTGACGCCGTACTCCTTGAACTCGATGGTGATCGCGCCGTTGTTCTGGCCGACGGGGATCGGGATCTCGCCGCCAGCGAGGAACTCGGCCTGCTGGCCCGAGAGCGACACCAGCGTCGGCTGCGCGAGGGTGCGCGCCAGGTCGTACTCCTCGAGCACCGAGAGGATCGCGGTGATGTCCACCGGCGTGGAGGTGACGAGGCCGATCAGGTTGAACACGCCGGCCCCGGGGGCCGTGACGATGTTCTCGTTGATGTTGGGGTACGTGACCGTGGACGCCTTCTCGGCGACGCCCGAGCTGGTCGAGCCGGGCCCGGCGATCGAGTACTGGTCGCGCGAGGTCTGGCCGAGGATGTTCAAGCCGAGCTCACGGAGGCCCGTCCGGCTGACCTCCGCGAACGTGACGTGCAGCTGCACTTGGCTGTCGCCCTTGACGGTCATCAGGTTGACGAACTTCTCGTCGTAGATCCGCGCGATGCTCGCGACGCGCTCCGCCGACTCCAGGTCTGCCACCTCGCCCTCGACGACGACGCGGTCCTTGACGGCGTACACCCGAGGCGCGACGCCCGGGACGGCGGCGTTCACGCGGCGCGTCATGTCCGAGAGGTCGTTCTCCACGTGCACCTGGTAGACGCGCGGGTGCTCGACGTCGTCGCGGTACCAGACCCACAGGTCGGTCGTGCCCACCTCGAGGCCGAGGATCTGGAACTGGCCCTCCTCCAGGAGCTTCAACGAGGCGACCTCGGGGTTCGAGATCAGCACCCGCGACAGCGACCGGGGCTCGCGCCGGATCACCGACTGGCCCACGCCGACGTCGATCATCAGCGTGTCGTCTGCGTGCGCGGCCGAGATGAAGGGAGACAGCAGGCCCGTCGGAGACGTGTCCAGGCTGAGCGCGAGGAGGGAGGAGAGCAGCATTCCGGGGGCTCCAACGCTGGGGTGGGCGGGTGCCGCCCAGGCCGTCAGCGGTTCTTCTTGGGCGGGTTCTTGTTGGAGGACTCCGACGTCGTGCCGTCGGGCTGGAAGGTGATGATCGACGAGTTTCCGCCTTGGATGACAGTCGCCTTCGGACCGTCAGGGACCACGGGATCAGCGCGGTTTCCACCGCTGGGCCTCGTCTTCGGCTCGAGGCCGATCAGGCTCTCCGTGGTGACGGCGCCGTTCGACGTGGTCTGCAAGATGTCGATGTCGCTGCGGAGCACGACGTGCAGGTCGCCCCGGGCGACGGCCTGGGCCAGCCGCTCGGCTTCGTCGAGCGTCAGCTCCAGCGTGATCGACGGCTTCAGGTTGCGCGTCTGGTTCTGGTTGCTCGGGCGGGGCTTACCGTTCGAGTCCGTCTCCGTGGTGGCCTGCGACTCGCCGTCCAGGCTCGACCCCACCGCGAGCACCTTGATGCCTTGGAGGATGGTGTCCGTCACCCACTTGGCACCGACCGCCGCGGGGTCCTCCGGCGCGATGGTCACGATGACATCGATGTAATTTCCGGCCTGGAGCAAGCCGGCGATAGCGGTCTCGGTGTCTGTCGCGACAGTCATCGCGCGCTTGCCGGGGGTGACGATCGCGTTCAGGCCGACGCCAGCATCCGGCCGTGCAAGGCGCTCTTCGCGGATCGCCTCGTTGGCGAGGATGCGCTCCCGGGGGGTGCGGCCCAGCACGTCCGTGAGCTGCGCGAACGTGTAGTCGCGCGGCACCATCTCCGGGGCGACCTGGCGCACCGTCACGTCTTCCGCCGTGATCGGGAGGCCCATGTAGAGGTCGCGGACGGCGATGACGACGTCCGCCGTTTCACGGGGCTTCGATGCTTCCGCAGCCTGCTCCGCGGACTTTTGCATCACGCGCACGACGAGCAGCGCCGCGAGGCCGGCGAGAAACAGTGACCCGAGCAAGAAGACGATGGCTCGTGTGCGACCACCGGACTGCTGACGCTGCATCAACCTACTCCACGCCGATTGTCCCTATCCTCACGGCATCCCTGCTGCCAGTGCGGGTGCGGGGCCGGAAAAAGCAGGCGGGCGATTGCCTTTCGACAATCGCCCGCTGTTGTTCGCCCGCTTGCGCGAGCGGCGCGTCGACTAGGGGGTCGAGGCGGACGAGACCGTCGTTGCGACGGTGTTGAAGAGGGTGGAGAGGTTCCCGCCGAGCAGGGTGAGGGCCGCGATGATCGCGATGGACACGAGACCGGCGATGAGGCCGTACTCGATGGCGGTGGCTCCGGACTCGTCGCGGATGAGGGACTTGATCATGACAGGCTCCTTGGCGGGGGTGGGGGTCGAACCGGCACCTTGCGGGGCGGCCGGTCCAGAATTGGAGCCGACGCGGGACCCGGTTGGAGGCTTTCACCTCCTGCCGAAAAGCTACCGCCAACAGCGGCCCGAGGTCAACCAGTTTTCAAGGAATTGTCTGGAGCAGGAAGTCGGCCGGAATACAGAATGGGGAGTCTCCACGGATGAAACTCGCGAAGTCCTGTCCCAGCAGTGGCACGCGCCAGGCTCGGCAGGGGTTTCCGGCGAGCAGGCTGTGGATCTCCGCGTCTGGGAGGAGCAGCTCGGCCGCGATGCCCGTGCGGCGCTCGACGACGCGGGTCGCCGCCCGCACCACGTCGAACGCGCCCTTGTCGCGCGCGAGCGGCGCTGGCGCCGGCCCGGGGTTCGCGAGCAGGTCCAGCAGGACGTCGGCTTCCTGCCGGGACAGGTGCCCGGGCATCCTGCGGTTCGCCCGCATCTCCTGGGCCGACTCCGGACGGCGCCGCGCGAGGTCGAGCAGCACGGCGTCGGAGGCAAGCGCGTTCTTCTGCACGTCCCGGTCCCGCGCCTCGCGGTCTCTCCACGCGACCAGCGCCTGCAGGCACGCGCGCTCGTCGGCCTCGAGCGTCTGGGCCCCGCCAACCCGGGTCCACGCCCGGGAGTCGTCCGGAGCGCGGCTCGCCGACTCGACCATGTCGCGCGTGGCCTCGGCAGCCGCTCCACCGAGGCCCGAGCGCTGGAGCTCGATGTCGAGCGCGCCCTTGAGGTCGTGGAGCACGAGCACGTCGTCCGCGGCGTACCCGAGCTGCGCCGGAGACAGCGGCCGCCGGGACCAGTCCGAGAGCGTCTCCCCCTTCGGCATGTGCGCGCCCAGGAACCGCCGGACGAGCTCTTGGAGCCGAATCGGGTAGCCGGCCCCCGCGAAGCCCGCCGCGACCTGCGTGTCGTACACGATGTTCGGCACCACCCCGAGCATCCGGTACAAGATCTGGGCGTCCTGCTGCCCGCCGTGCACGATCACCGGGCGCGTCGACAGCGGCACCGCCAACGGCGCGATCGACACGGACAGCGGGTCGATCAGCAGCGGCTCGCGGGCGTCGACCCGGAGCTGCAGTAGCATCAAGCGCGGGTAGTACCAGCGCTCGGTGTGGAACTCGGTGTCGAGCGCGATGAGCTCGGCCCCGTTGAGCTCCGGGAGGGCCGCGATCAAGCCTGCGGCCGTGTTGATGAAGCGGGGCATGCGCCCCTTTATACCGCTCGTCGCGGGTTCGTATGCCGCTGGCGCGCTACCGGATGCCGGGAATCGCGGCCTTGACGATGGCGACGAAGTCGTCCACGTTCAGCGCCGCGCCCCCGACGAGCGCGCCGTCGATCTCTGGCTGGGAGAGGAGCCCGGCAGCGTTCGAACCCTTGACCGAGCCGCCGTACTGGATTCGCACGTTACGCGCTACGAAGCTCGGATATCGACCGAGCCAGCCCCGGATGAACGCGTGCACGTCGTTCGCCTGGACCGGCGTCGCCACGCGCCCCGTGCCGATCGCCCAAACGGGCTCGTATGCGATGGTCACGGTGCCCACCTGCTCAGGAGAGAGGCCCGCGAGCCCGGCGTCCAGCTGCCGCGCCACGACCTTTTCCTCTTCCCCGGCCTCCCGCTCTGGAAGCGTCTCCCCGACGCAGAGGATCGGCGAGAGGCCCGCGCGGAAGCAGGCCTGGACCTTCTTTCCGACGGCCGCGTCGGTGTCCCCGAACAGCTGACGCCGCTCGGAGTGGCCGACGATCGCGTACTGCACGCCCGCGCTCTTCAGCATCTCTGCGGAGACGGCCCCGGTGAACGCGCCCTGGGCGTCCACCGCGACGTCCTGGCAGGCGACCCCGACGTTCGAGTGTCGCAAGCGAGCGGCTACGGCGGGGATCGCGAGGAAGGTCGGCGCGACGGCGATGTCCACCGAAGTGACGTCCGCCAGCGCCCGCTTCAGCGCGTCTGCAAGCGCGTCGGCCTCCCCCGGGGCCTTGTGCATCTTCCAATTCCCAGCGATGAACGGGCGACGCACGGCCTACCCCTTCGCCCGCGCGCGGATGGCCGCGACGCCCGGCAGGTCCTTCCCCTCGATGAACTCGAGCGAAGCGCCCCCGCCCGTAGACACGTGCGAGAACTTGTCGGCGAGATCGAACTTCGCGGCCGCCGCCGCCGAGTCCCCGCCGCCCACCACCGTGTAGCCCGTGCAGGCTGCGCACGCCTCGGCGACCCCGCGAGTGCCCGCGGCGTACGCATCCCGCTCGAACACGCCCATCGGACCATTCCAGAACACGGTCTTCGCGCCCCGGATCACCTCGGCGAACGCAGCCGTCGTGGCCGGCCCGATGTCGAGGCCCATCTCGTCTTCGCCGATGGTGGTGACGACGTGCTCTCCGCCCTCGGCCTCGAAGCTCGTGTTGACCACGTGGTCTACCGGGAGGTGGACGACGACGTTGTGGTTCGCGCAGCGGTCCAAGAGCCGGCGCGCGAGCTCCAGCTTGTCGGCTTCGATCCGCGAGCGGCCGACCTCGACGCCCTGCACCTTCAAAAAGGTGTAGGCCATCGCCCCGCCGATGAGCAGGTGGTCCACCTTGCTGGCCAGCGACTCGATCACGGCGATCTTGTCGCTGACCTTCGCCCCGCCCAGGATCGCCACGTACGGCCGTGCTGCGCCGGACAAGCAGCGGCCGAGGGCCTCGAGCTCCTTCTGCACGAGGAACCCGACGCACGCGGACTCGAAGTACTGCACAGTGAGCGCGATGGACGTCTCCGCGCGGTGCATCGCGCCGAACGCGTCGTTCACGTACACGTCGCCCAGCCGGGAGAGGGCTTGCGCGAACGCCTCGGAGACCGCCTTGTCCGAGCCCTTCTCGCCCGGGTGGAACCGCAGGTTCTCCAGCATCATGATCCCGCCGGGGATGAGCTCCTTCGACAGGAGCTCGACGTCCTCGCCGACGATGTCATGCGCGAGCACGACTTCGCACTCGAGAAGCTCCGCGAGCCGGGCGGCAGCGGGCTCCAGGCTCTGCGTCGGGTCCACGCCCTTCGGTCGCCCGAGGTGCGAGGCGAGCACGAGCTTGCAGCCCTTCTCGCGCAGGTACTTGAGCGTAGGCAACGCGGCGCGGATCCGGTTGTCGTCGGTGATCTCGCCGTTCTCCATCGGGACGTTGAAGTCCACGCGTACGAAAACCCGCCGCGACGAGAGATCGAGGCTCTCCAGCGTTGGGACATCGTGGGCTTTCACGAGCTCATCCGGGCGATCTTCGCCGCCAGGTCGACCATTCGGTTCGAGAAGCCCCACTCGTTGTCGTACCAGGCCATGACCTTCGCCATGTTCGTGCCCATCGTCATCGTGAGGTCGAGGTCCACGATCGAGGAGTGCGGGTTTCCGTTGCAGTCGGACGACACCAGCGGGGCGTTGACCGCCGCGAGGATGCCCTTCATCGGGCCAGCGGCGGCCGCGACGAACGCGGCGTTGATCGCGTCCTTGGTCACAGGCCGCTCGGTGGTGAACACGAGGTCGGTGAGCGAGACGTTGGGCGTCGGCACGCGGATGCCGAGGCCCGTCAGCTTGCCCTTGAGCTCGGGCAGCACGAGGCCAACGGCCTTCGCGGCGCCGGTGGACGTCGGCACCATGTTGAGGGCGGCGGCGCGGGCGCGGCGCAGGTCACCCTTCTTGTGCGGGGCGTCGAGCAGGTTCTGGTCCATCGTGTAGCTGTGGATGGTCGTCATCAAGCCCTGGACCAGCCCGAAGTTGTCGTGGAGCACCTTCGCGAACGGGGCGAGGCAGTTCGTCGTGCAGCTCGCGTTCGAGATCACGTAGTGCTTCGAGAGGTCGAGCTGCTCGTCGTTGACGCCGAGGCACACCGTGATGTCCTCGCCTTCGCCCGGCGCCGAGATGATCACGCGCTTGGCGCCGGCTTCCAGGTGCTTCGCGGCCTTCTCGCGCTTGGTGAACAGGCCGGTGCACTCCATTACGACGTCGATGCCCTCCGCGGCCCAGGGGAGCTTCGTGGGGTCCGGCTCGGCCGTGATGCGGATGAACTTCCCGCCGACGTCGAGGCCGCCTTCGACCACCGTGACCGGCACGCGCCAGTTGCCGTGGACGGAGTCGTGGCTCAACAGGTGGGCGAGCTGGGCCGGGCTCGTCAGGTCGTTGATGTGGCAGATGTCGATGCTCGCGAGCTCGGGCTCGTTGACAGCGCGGTCGATCGCTGAGCGGAGGACACACCGGCCGATGCGGCCGAAACCATTGATTGCGACTTTGAGTG
>CALQBK020000110.1 GCA_943328795.2 Bifidobacterium breve | reverse complement strand
CCACAGGAAGGCTCAGGCGGACCAACGCGAGCCCTCGGGTGGTCGCAAAGGGGGCGGCAACAAATTCGTCGCGCTGCGGCAACTCGTCGGGGCCGTGCGCGCCCGCGACCTCCGGTCGGCGATTTGGGCGGTTTTTACAGCGGGCTCATTCATGAGACGTGCCATGTCTGCGGCATCCTGAACGAGCAGGCACCGGCGCTGCTCTCCTACTACTATCGCCACATGTTCGCCGAGAGGTTCGGCTACGATGACACCAACTGTTGCGCCGTGGACCCACTCGCGAGCTACTCGGCGTCGGACTACGCCACCAAGCAGGACGTCTGGGCGGTCGTCCAGTATGCGGGGCAAGTGGACGACAGTAGCGGATGCAGGGTAACTTCTTGTGGGCATCCCTCGTGATCACGCTCTTCGCGATTCTGGTCGCCTGCAACCCGCCCGGTGCCGCAGTTGGGTTCGACTGTCAGGCCGAAGCCGACTGTGAGCGGGGGATGGTGTGTGTCGACCGAGGCGAGGGCGACGTATGCGCCATCCCGTGTGACAGCGACAAGGACTGTCCCCTCGGAGATTGCAAGCTCATTCAAACCACCCGATGGCTGTTCTGCGCCGACGATGGGTTCTGTGAGAACAACTCGATGTGTGAGTAAGGTTGGCGCCGCGTGCTTCGTGCTTCTTTCGGGAAGCGCTTCCGTTGAAAACGGTGCTTCCCGAATAATCAGCCGATTCCCTATGGAAGCACGGAGCCGGCGAGGCGTCCCCGCCCCGGCTCGGGCCATCTCACGGCCCCATCGCGGCCGCAAGCGCGGCCTGCAACTGGTCCCCGAGGACCTTCGCCGGAAGCAGTTCCGCCTTGGCCACAGTGCTCGGTGCGACTCCGAGGAGGTGTGCCGCCGGTCGCTGCGTGAGTCCCCGACCCGCCCTCCAGGCAGCCAGGTCCGCGCCCGTGAGCACCCGGCCCGTCACGGGCAACGCCGGACGCGGGGACTCGGGGGCGACGCAGGGCGGTGGCGCGGCGGCCGGTCGCCCGGGCGAGGCCGCGGTCGTGCGCCGGGCCGGGTGGGGGGGCCACCCGGTCGACGGCGGAGTCCACACTGGCTGCGAAGTCGGGGCGACGCGGGGTTGAGGCTCCGACCGCCGGGCCTGCGCCGGGGGTCGAGCCAGCTCGGCCGTGGGAGAGGTGCGCATCGCAGGCCGGGTTTGCGAGGACGGCCGGGCCGGCTCCGGCAACCTCGCGGTGGTCGGGCCCGTTGGTGCCGGTCGAATCGCTGGCGGCCCCGACGTCATGCGATTCGCCGGGGCCGCCGCCGCCGGGATCGTGTTCTGTGCCGGGGAGGGCGCAGCCTGCCGGGCCGGGTTCGCCGCCGCGGGAGCCCGTGCAGTGGCGACCGCAGTCTCGTTGCCCCGGAACGTGACCAGCCCGCCCACCGGGCGAACCCGCGCGGGCCAAGCCCCCGCGAATGTCGCGAATTCCGAGCCACGTGGGGTCAAACGTCGCTGCCCGGCCGGACCGGGCCTGGTGGGTACACGGTGCGGACGCAGGCCCCGCGAGTATCGGCGTTTGACCGTGAACGTCAGGACCGCGATCTCGGCCCGCGCCGCCGAACCGGGGCGATCGCGGGCTCGGCGCGACGTTTGAGCCCCGTTGGCCCGCCGATCGCGACGTCTGAACCCCCTTGGCCCGCGGACCGCGCCTTTTCCACCGCGTTGGCGCGCGGCCGGCGGGCCTGGGCCGGATACCTTGCCGCCCTCAAGGAGCCCCCCATGCAGACCCGCCACGTCGTGATCACCGGTGCATCGAGCGGCATCGGCCGCGCCATCGCCATCCGCCTCGCCAAGGGAGGCGCGCGGGTCAGCCTGCTCGCCCGCCGGGCCGAGAAGCTCGAGGAGACCGCCGCGCTCGTGCTCGAGGCCGCCCCGGACGCCACCGTGTTCCTGGTCACCTGCGACGTCACCGACGGCGCCTCGGTCGACCACGCGTTCGCCGCCGCGGCGCGGTCCAACGGCCCGATCCACGGGCTGGTCACCGCCGCCGGCATCGGCGGCCCGAACACCGCAGGCGCAAGCTCCACCGACCCCGTGGACCGCTTCGACAGCATCGTAGCGACCAACCTGCGCGGGACCTACCTGTGCCTGCGGGCGGCCCAGCGGCACTTGGCTCCCGGGCCCGACGCCCGCCACATGGTGCTGATCGCCTCGATCCTGGGCCGCTTCGGCGTCCCCGGCTACACCGCCTACTGCGCGTCGAAGGCTGCGCTGCTCGGGCTCACGAAGGCGATGGCGCTCGAGGTCGCTGGCCAGGGCGTGCTCGTCAACGCGATCTGCCCGGGCTGGGTGGACACGGAGATGGCCTGGGAGGGCATCGACGGGATGGCGAAGGGCATGGGCATCCCCCGCGACGAGGCCCACCGCATCGCGATGAGCGCGGTGCCGCTCGGCCGCATGGGCAAGCCGGAGGAGGTCGCGGGGCTCGTCGCGTTCTTGATGTCCGAGGACGCCGCTGGGTTGACGGGCCAGGGCCTCGACATCAACGGCGGCGCTTGGATGGGGTAGCGCCGGATTCGCCGAAGGGCCGGCTAGCGCCACGACCCAGCTAGTACGGCACCACCGACCGGCCCGGCGCGCCCTCGGTGCCGTCCTCCGTGTGGCAGCTCGCGCAGTCGCCCGACTCCTGCGCGCCCTCCATCACGCGGGTGATGCCGTCGTAGGACAGCGACACCGTGTACGGGCTCGCGAACCGGTCCTGGGAGTAGAAGTTGCCCGCGGAGTTCGTCGTGAGCTCCTGCACGGCGCCATCGGCGTCCGTGATGGTCACCACCACGTTGTCGATGCCGTTGCAGTCGTCCGGGTCGTGGATCGCGCCCATGATCGTGCCGGCGATCTTGAACGTCGGCCCCTCGCCGCGGTCATGGCACTCGATGCAGCTCTCGCCGGGGTTCATCTTCGACGAGCCCTGGTTGTTGCGCGTCCACTCCGATCCCGTCGAGCAGGTGCCGTTCGCCGACGTGTCGAACCCGCCGCCTTGGCTGTCCACCGACGAGTCTCCGGACTCGGACGTGTCGATCTTCGTGCCCGCACAAGCCAGGAGGAGCGCAAAAAGGAAGGCGAGACGCATCGGTGACCTCACTTCCCTTTGGTAATCGACAGGCGCTGCCGGCGGTGGCGACCTCACCAGGTTCTCACAACAAGGCGACCGGCCGGCCGCAAAAGCGGGACAGCCGGCCCCAGGGGAGCCGGCTGTCGAGTTGGTGCGGAGGAGGGGAGTTGAACCCCTACGGGAGTTACCCCACTAGGTCCTGAGCCTAGCGCGTCTGCCATTCCGCCACCCCCGCGGGTTGGGAACGCGCCGGACTAATCCTTGGCCGGCGGGGAGTCAAGCCGCCAGATCGCAGTGTGGCTCGCGAAGTACACCCGGCGGGCGTCCCGCAGCAGCAGGCGGTCGAGCTGGGCCGCTGGGTCCTTGAACTGCGCGCGGAACGTGCCATCGTCGAGGAACGAGTAGGACTTTCGAACGGTCGGCAGGTCGCCGACGACGAGCCAGCGTACGCCGACGGCCCAGAGCTCGTGCAGCGCCTCGTCGCCGTGCAGCGCGAGCCAGTAGCGCGTCGGCACGTGGTCCTCGACGGACCCGAGGACGTAGGGCTGGTCGATGTAGTAGCCACCCCACGCGGCCAAGAGCGCGACGGGCTCGTCGACCGGGATCCACGCCCGGGCGTAGCGAAGCGCGGGCCACGCGGGGAGCTCGCGGGAGAGGTATGCGTCGGCGTCCTCCTGCCCCGTCACCACCTTGGACTCGGCGGCGGCCCGCGTCCAGGCGGGTCCGACGTTCGCGGGGAGCGAGCCGAGCAGCAGGACGAGCCACGCCGCGCGGGGGAGCCGCGCCGTGCCGAGCAGGAGCGCGGCGACACCCAGGCCCGGCAGCAGGTAGCGCAGGATCTGCGCGCCGAGCGCCCAGCCGACGAACGCGAGCACCACGAGCACCAGCAGCGGGCGGGCGACGTGCCCACGGTCCCCCCGGACGGGGACGGCGAGAAGCCCGAGCCAGAGCAGCGAGAGCCGGCCGTAGAAGACCATCGAGTTCGGCTCGGCCCGGAAGAGCGCGTTGAACGGGAGCAGCAGCGCGTCGAGCCAGGAGTGCCCGAGGCCGTAGCGCTGGGGGTAGACGAACACGAAGTCCATGCCGGGCACCGCGGGCCAGCCTGCGAACGGGAACAGCGGGTGCGCGCCAAGCGCGGTGTTCCGCGCCCACCAAGGGAGCACGGGCAGCGCCGCGAGCCCGAGCGCCACCCCGAGGCGGCGCAGCTCACCCCCCCGGCCGCCGGCCGCCGGCGTCGTGGCCACGTCCCACGCGGCGATCGCGAACAGCCCCGCGCACACGGGCGCCGCCGTGTACTTGCACGCGAACGCGAGCCCCGCGTGCAATGCCATCAAGCGCCAGCGCCGGGCAAGCAAGGCGTCCGCCGCGCACGTCAACCACAGCGCCGCCGGCAGGTCGTTGTACGCGAGCCCCGCCTCGCGCACGACGCTCCACGACCCCGCGAGCGCGAGCACCGGCACCCAGCCGCGCCCCCCGCGCGCAGACACCAGCGAGAACACGGTCCCGAGCAGCGTGACCACCACCCCCAGGTGCCAGAGCCGGCACGCGGCCTCGCCCCCCACGCCGGGTCCCCCGAGCGCAAAGGTGGCCACCGCGACGAGCTGCAACGGCAGCGGCCGGCCGGCCTCGGGCAGGAGGATGCTGACCGGGAGCGTGCCGTCTCGCGCCAGCACGCGTGGGAGCGCCAACAGGTACGAGAGCTCGTCCGTGTCCGCCGCCGGGGCGAGCGCGTCGAACAGCGCCGGGACCAGCAACGCGGCGACCGCGGCGACCAACAGCCACGGCACACGCGACGCAGCCTCCGGGCTGCCAGGCCCAGGGCGCGCCCACGCCTTCGCCCGCCACGCCCCCGCCAGGCCGACCCCCGCGACCCCCGCGAGCACGGCGACCGCGCCCTGCCGATCACAGAGCCCAAGGGCGAACAGCGGGAACAGGAGCAGCGCGTGCGTGCCGACGCCGAGCGCGAGCGCGTGGCCGCCCGCCCCGGGCCGGGAGAGCACCGCCGGCGCCAGCCAGCGCAGCACCGTCGCCCCGAGCCCGAGCTGGGCGACGAGCACGACGGACGCGACCCCGAGCGCGCGCGCAGCGGTCCAGCCCGCCGCCCCGGTCACCGACGGGTGAACCCAGCTCGAGACCCCGACCGCGAGCACCCCGGCGGCGGTCCACGCCGCGCGCCGCGCGCCGGTCACGAGGCGCCGGCTTCGATGGTCTCGGCGACGCAGCGAGCCTTGCCGGACCGCTTGGCCGCGTACATCTGCGCATCCGCGTGCCGCAGCAGGACGTCAAACCGGCCCTCGGCGCCGTTCACCGTGAGCGCCCCCATGCTGAACGTCACGGGCCAGCCGCCCCGCAGCATCGCGCGGTCGAGCCCCTCCCGCACGCGGTTGGCGATCTCCATCGCCTCCACCGTGCCCATCCCGGGCAACAGCAGCGCGAACTCGTCGCCCCCGAGCCGCGCCACGAAGTCGTTGTCGCGGATCGACGCCTGCAGCTCCCGCGCGATCTGGATCAGCAGCGCGTCGCCGGCCGTGTGCCCGTGGGCGTCGTTCACCGACTTGAACCCGTCGACGTCGAGGTACACCATCGTCAACACCTGCCGGCGGTCGAGCTGGGCCTGGGCGGACACCTGGAACGCTCGCCGGTTGGCGAGCCCCGTCAACGGGTCGGTGGAGGCGAGCCTGCGCGCGTCGTCCAGCGAGCGCCGCAGCGAGCGCAGCAGGTAGACCACCACGAGGATGAACGCAAAGTGGATCGCCCCGTTCCACACCAGGAACCACGGGCGCTGGAAGTCGTAGAGCTGGTCGTACGCGTCCGCCTCGATCCAGGCGGACGTCATCAGCACGCCTACGATCACGCCCATCACCGCGTTCCCGAACCAGGCGGCGACGGCTGCGGGGATCATGTAGAACACCGCCAACGAGAGCCCAGGAGCGAGCGCCCTGTCCACCACGTCCAACGCCACGGCGAACAACACGCCCTGGAGGACGAGCAAGGAGCTCCGCACGGCCGGCTGCGCGACGTTCACCGCGGGATCATGCCACAGCGGACGGGGAAGGGCGCGGCGGAGCTACGGCGGGTCCGCGGGTGCGTCCCACGCCGGCGCCACCGAGGGGACCACCGGGCGGGACTGGGCGTCCCCGATCACCTCGACCGGCGCGCCGGCTTCGCCGAGCGGCGGGAACGCCTTCTCGGCGCTCCGCGTGGCCGCCTCGACGCGCTCGTCGACCGTGCGGATGCGCTCGTCGACGCGGTCACGCCCGGCCCGCGACTCGAGCTCCACGAGCAGGAGCCCAAACGCGTACTCGGTCTGGCGCGCAGCGTCGGGGTCCACCTGCCGCGCGGCGCGCTCCAGCCGCGGCTCCCAGCGCTCGGTGTACACCTGCTCGGCGAGCTTTCGCGCGGCCTCGCGTTGGCCCTGCTTCCACAGCGCCTTCACCTCGGTCAGCCCGCCCACTACGAGGTCGCCCTCTTCCTTCCAGCCGTGGACCTCCGGCGCGAGCGGGACCTCGGGCGGCGCCTGGCACGCCCCGAGCACGGCGACCAGCAAAAACAGGCTCACCCGCCGGCCCAGCGGCGCCACGCCTCGGCCTCTTGCTCAGGCGTGCGCCCGTCGCGGTACGAGAACCCCGCGATCGCCTCGAGCCCGACCCGGGCGGCCGTCGCGACGTCCGGGTCCCGGTCGAGCAGCGCCCCGGCCAGGTACCGCGCGCTCTCCTTGCCGCACGCGGCCTCGGCCCGCACGATCTTCTGCCGAAACGACGTGCCCCGGTAGGTCCCCTTCGTGTCGGCGAGCGCCGCGTCCAGGTCACCCAGCGCAGACGGGTCCTTGAGCTGGATCAACGCGTCCAGCGCCGCGGCGTGGACCAAAAGCGCGGGGTCCGAGAGCCCCCGGACCACCTTGCCGGTCAACGCCTTGTCGCCCCGGTCCCCCAGGGCCTCCATCACCGCCGACCGCACCATCGCGTCCTTGCTCTCCGCGAGCGCGACGAGGGTTGCCCGCGCGTCGTCGCTCGGGTTGGGCCCCAGCGACCGGATCAGCACCCAGCGCTGCTGGGGGTCGAGGTCAGGCGCCTTGAGCCGAGCGATCACCCCGGCGGTCTGCTCTGGCGCCATCAAGCGGCGGTAGGCAGCCTCGCGCAGGCCGTTGTCCTCGGTGATGTTGGCCGCGATCGCGGCGTCCTCCGTCACCGTGGCGAACGCGCCCGCGACGAGGTGAATCCACAGCGCCAAGCCGATCATTTCTTCACCTGTAGCTTGAGGACGGTCTTCCCGACGCCGATGGTGTCCCCGCTGCGGAGGCGGCCGACCGGCGTACGCTTGCCGTTGTGGTACGTGCCGTTGGTGCTGCCGAGGTCTCGCAAGAAGATCATCTCGCGGCCGAACACCTCGATGACCGAGTGCCGGCGCGACACCTCGCCGTCCGAGAGCGGCACTTCGCCAACGCGGCGCCCGACGTGCACGTTCCCGCGGGTGAAGCGGTACACCTTCCCGATGTCTTGCCCGGCGATGACCTCGAGGACGGCGTTCAGCCCCGGCGGGAGCCGCAGCTCCTGGCCGATCACGTCCGCCGGGCCCCGGGTCCGGTCCGCGCTCCCGCCGAGCTCGACGAGCTCCTCGTCGAGCAGCCACGCCAAGTTGGCCTCGCTCGAGCGCCCAGGCTCTGCGAGCGCCGCCGCGGCAGCGGCCTCGACCTCGTCCGACGTGGTCGGCGCGCCTTCCATCTCGGTGCCCGCGAACAGCAGCAGTCGGGTGCTGCCCAGCGCGATCTCGTTGCCCGGCTTCAGCACGTGCTCCCGGACCAGCCGCCCATCGACAGTCGTCCCGTTGGTGCTCCCCAGGTCTTGCAGCACGAACTCGCCGTTGCGGTGCAGCACCTGGCAGTGCTTCCCGGAGATCAGCGCGTCGTCGAGCAACAAGTTGCCCTCGCGCCGGCCGATCACGAGCGTCTCGCGTGGCTTGAGCGGGATGTTCAGGCCGAGGCGACTGCCGGACACCACGCGGAGAAAACTGCCGGCCATCGCGGGCTACGCCGTGCGCGTCTGAGCGCGCCGCGCCGAGCCGGCGTGGAACTGGTGGAAGCGCCCGGACAGCTCGCGCCCGAGCACACGCTCGGCGAAGTGGCCGGCCTCCGCCAGGCGATCCAGGTCAACGCCGGTGCGCACCCCCATCGCCTCGAACATGTGGACCAGGTCCTCGCTGGCCAAGTTGCCGGCCGCGCCGGGGGCGTACGGGCAGCCGCCGAGGCCGCCGACCGAGGCGTCGAAGGTGGTGATGCCGCACTGCAACGCTGCGAGGGCGTTGGCGAGGGCGGTGCCGCGCGTGTCGTGGAAGTGCACCGCGAGCTGGTCGAGCCGCACCCCGTGGTCGAGCAACAGCTGGACCATGGCCTGGACCTGGACGGGGTTGGCCATCCCGACGGTGTCGCCGAGCACGATCTCGTCGCAGCCGGCGACCAGGAGCCGCTCCGCCAGCGCGAGCGTCGCCTCGGGCGCGACGTCGCCCTCGTACGGGCAGCCAAACACCGTGGAGATGTACGAGCGCACCCGCATCCCCTCGTCCTTCGCCACCGGGATCAGCTCCTCCAGGCCGGCGAGGCTCTCGCGAACGGTCCGGTTCAGGTTCTTCTTGTTGTGCGTCTCGCTGGCTGAGAGCACCGTGCCGACGCCGCGCATCCGGGCCTCGAGCGCCCGCTCGAGCCCCACGGGGTTCGGCACCAGTCCCCAGTAGTTCACGTCGTCGTGAGCGGGCAGCATGGCGACCAGCTCCGCGGCGTCCGACAGCTGCGGGATCCAGCGCGCGCGCACGAAGCTCGTGACCTCGATGTCGCGCAACCCCGAGGCGACCAGGCGCGCGATCAGCTCGGCCTTGTGCTCGGTCGACACGACCGCGCTCTCGTTCTGCAGGCCATCCCGTGGCGACACTTCGTACACGCGGACGGCGGCGGGCAGTGGGGAGGTGAGGCGCATCGGTGAAAGATAACCGCAATTTCGTCGGGGGCGTCGTTGGACCCAGCGGCCCGGCGCGACAGGCGCTATCGTGAGGGCACACCCGGGTTTGCCATGGCTCCTCTCCTGCTCCTCGCAACCACGACCTTCGCCGCCCCCGCGGCGCCCACCGACGACGCGCCCGCGCCCGTCGTCCTCGACGAGGGCTCGAAGCACGTGTCCCGCGCCGACTGGCTCGCGAACACCGCGCCGCTCGTGTTCAACGGCGAGCCCGCGCGCATCGACTCGACGCAGATGCCGAGCGGGAACATCTACCGCTCGCTCCCCGGCGTCACGGACACCGGGTTCGCCGGCACGCCGATCGGTGACGTCACCCTCGTCGTCGACGGCGTCGCCTGGGACCGCCGCGGGTTCCTGCGCCCCTGACTGGCGCTGGCACGCGGCCGGTTCGTCGGGAAAGACGCCCGGCGAACCCACGTAGTGACGACGAAAGGGCGCGGCGCGGCCGAGGATTCGCGTTACCAACGCGCTCGCCGGAGGCCCGATGAACACCCGCAGCTGCCCCAACACCCTCGCCCTGCTCGCCCTGGTCGGCATCCCGCTGGGCTCCAGCGCCTGCATCGACACGGGGCTGAACAAGTACGACACGCCGCCGACCGCCGAGATCTTGGCACCCTCGGACAGCGAGGGCACCCCGTCGCTCGTCGCCGGCTTCCCCGTCTCGCTCTCCGGCATCGTCTCGGACGAGCAGACGGACCCCGCCGCTCTCGCCGTCGTCTGGTCCACCAGCATGGACCCCCAGCCCACCGCCGTGCCGACGACCCCCGAGGGCACCACCACCGGCACGTGGATCCCGGAGAGCCCGGGCCCCGTCGACATCACGCTCACCGCGACTGGGGACGCCGCCACCGCGGAGGACACGGTGACCGTCAACGTGCTCGCAAACCAGCCGCCGAGCGTCGTGTGGGTCTCCCCCGTCACCAACTCTGTGTTCCTGGTCGGAGATTGGCCCGAGCTGGTCGCCCAAGCCACGGATGACGAGGACTCCCAAGACCTGTCGCTCAGTTGGACCGTCGACGGGACCCCAATCGCCGAGTGCACGAGCCCCGCGGGCAGCGACGGCCAAGCCAACTGCACGCCGGGCTCCTTGCCCGAGGGGGACCTCTCCGTTTGCCTGGAGGCGACCGACTCGGTGGGACAAGTCGGCACGGACTGCGCGGCCATCAGCATCGTCACCTGCCTGCCGGAGAACTGGTACGGGGACGCCGACGGGGACGGCTACGGAGACCCCGACGACGTGACCGTCGCGTGCGACCAGCCCGAGGGCACCGTCGCCAACAACGACGACTGCAACGATGACCCCGGCGCGGGCGGGGCCTCGGCGTCGCCGATCCAGGACGAGTACTGCGACGGGATCGACAACGACTGCGACGGGGACATCGACGAGGACGGCGACGTCGTCGACGGCAGCACCTGGTACGCGGACGACGACGGGGACGGGTTCGGCGACCTCGGCGCGCCGCTCGAGGCCTGCGAGCAGCCCGCGGACTACACCGCGGACTCCGGCGACTGCGACGACAGCGACGACGACGTGAACCCCGCTGCCGCCGAGGTGTGCGACGGGATCGACAACGACTGCGACGGCACGGTCGACGTCGGCGCCACCGATGCGTCGACCTGGTACGCGGACGCCGACTCCGACGGGTTCGGCGACCTCGCTGCGTCCGCCGACGCGTGCGCAGCGCCCGCTGGCTACGTCGCCGACGCTACCGACTGTGACGACGGCGCGACCGCCGTGAACCCCGCGGCCACCGAGGTCTGCGACGGGATCGACAACGACTGCGACGGGCTCACAGACGACGCCTCGTCCGCCGATGCATCGACCTGGTACGCCGACGCCGATTCCGATACATTCGGCGATGCATCAACGACACAAGTCGCCTGCACGCAGCCCGCCAACTACGTGGGTGACAGCGACGACTGCGACGACACACGCAGCAGCGTCAACCCAGACGCGACCGAGTATTGCGACGGCATCGACGACGACTGTGACGGCGCGACCGACGAGGACGACGCGGCCGATACGACCACGTACTACGCCGACGCGGACAGCGATACATTTGGCGACGCAACGGTGACACATGACGCATGCTCGGCCCCCGCCGGGTATGTGTCGGACGACACGGACTGCGACGACGGCGACTCGGCCGTCAACCCCGCCGCGACCGAGCTCTGCGACGGCATCGACAACGACTGCGACACCCTCGTCGACGAGGGCTCGCCGCCGGACGGCACCACCTGGTACGCCGACGCTGACAGCGACACGTATGGCGATGCGTCGGTGAGCGAGATCGCGTGCAACCCGTCCGCCGGCTTTGTCGGCGACGACACCGACTGCGACGACGCCGCCCCCGCGGTGAACCCGGGCGCGACGGAGGCCTGCAACGGCATCGACGACGACTGCGACACCCTCGTCGACGAGAGCGGCGCCACCGGCGAGACGACGTTCTACGCAGACACGGACGGCGACACGTACGGGGACATCGGCGCCCCCGACCTCGCCTGCGCGGCCAGCACCGGCTGGGTCGCGGACGACACCGACTGCGACGACGGGGACAGCGACATCCACCCGGGCGCCACCGAGCTCTGCGACGGCCTCGACAACGACTGCGACAGCCTCGTGGACGAAGGCGAGACCCCCGACGGCACCACCTGGTACGCCGACCTGGACGCGGACGGGTACGGTGACGGATCCAACACCACCTCCACCTGCGAGGAGCCCGCCGGCTACGTCTGCGACGCGGGCGACTGCGACGACTCGGACGCCGACGTGAACCCCGGCGAGCCCGAGCGCGTCTGCAACACCGTCGACGACGACTGCGACGGCACGGTCGAGACCTTCGACGCCGAGGTTCCCGGGGACTACAGCTCGATCTCCGCGGCGGTCGCCGGGGTGCGCAGCGGCGACGCGATCTGCGTCCACGCCGGCACGTGGAACGACTCGGTCTACATCACCAAGCCCCTCACCCTCGAGGGCGAGGACATGGCGACCACCATCATCGACGCCCGCTCGCTCGACCGCGGCATCGACCTGCGCGGCTTCTCCGGCGCAGCTACGGTTCGCGGGTTCACCATCGAGCGGGGCACCTCCCAGAGCGGCGGCGGCCTGCACGTGTACAGCGTCAACAGCATCACGGTCGAGGACGTCCGGGTCGCCGACTGCAGCTACTACTCCTCCGCGTCGTCCTCGGCCTACGAGGGCCAAGGCGCCGGCATCAAGGTGTACGGGGCGACAGCGACCTTCCGCAACGTGGAGGCCCTCAACAACACCTGCACGGGCTACAACTGCTACGGCGTCGGCATGGACGTCCTCAACGGCTCGAGCGTGGTGCTCGAGAACGTGTCGTTCATTGGCAACTCCGCCTCCACCAGCAGCGGCACGTACGGCTCCGCGATGTACATCGACGCCGGGTCGAGCGTAGACGCGACCAACTTGATCGTCGCCGGCAACTCTGCCAGTGACAGCGACGGATCTGCGGCGGCGATGGCCGGCATCTACGTGCAGAGCGGGGAGCTCAGCGTCACCAACGGCACGGTGGTCGGAAACAGCTCGGACGCCGGGTTGGGCGGCGGGCGGGGCGCCGGCATCCGCGCGAGCGGCTCCGCGGCCAACCTCACGATGGTGAACGTCACCAGCAGCGCCAACACGGTGACCGGCGGCACGACAGTTGGAGGCGGCTACGCGATCACGTCGTCCGCGACCGCCTCCTTCGCGTACTGCAACACCTACGGGAACACGCCCAGCGACTACTCCGGCGTGACCGACCCAACTGGGTCCGGCGGGAACACCTCGGTGGACCCCGTGCTCTCCGACACGTCGTCCGCGGACCCGTCGGCTTGGGACCTCACGCTGGACCCAACCTCCCCGTTGATCGATGCCGGGGACCCGAGCATCGTGGACCCGGACTGCTCGGTGGGGGATGTTGGGGCGTTTGGCGGGCCTGCCGGTAGTTGGTAAGGTTCCGGGGTCGAGGCGTCCTTCACCGCGTATTGTAGAACGGCAACGCCGGGCGTCGATGTCCTCGAAGCGGGGCATGCCCTCGGCACGCGGGGGCGGCGACCGGCTCAGCCGCTGCAACCGGGGCCGCTGCCGCGACCCGGGCGACGTTCACGCACCAGCGCAGGGTGAGACGGGAGCCGACATGAACACCCGTTACTGCTGATTGGGTGTTCAGTAATTTGACTTGACGATTTTTTGACCGCCGGACCGGTTGCTTTTCCTCAGGACTGCGTGGTAGTTTTCAAAGGTGTCGTGGCATCCGCTCCGTGCCAACCTCAGAAACCGGAGTCTTTGATGGGTCGCATCGCTTTCTCTCCCATGACGGTCTACACGAATTCGGCGACCGTCGCCCTCGCGTTTCCCGCCACGCCCTGGTTCAACGCGGCCGACGCAGAGATGATGCGCGAGTCGCTAGAGCTGCTCAACACGCCCGCGGCGGGGGCCATCGAGGTCACCGTCGGGTATCAGCTCGCGGACACCGTGAACGTCATCACGAGCACCAACTCGCTCGCCACGATGCGGAACTCCGATGGCCTGACTTTCCCCGCGGCCTTCGTCGACTACACGGCGACGACCGGGGGCAAGCAGCTCATCCGGGGCGTGTACTTGGCGAAGAACAAGACCGGCGGCGGGTCTACTGCGCAGTTCTGCTGGGCCTCGGCGACCATCGAAACGAAGCTGAAGTAGGGAGACGACATGGGCTGCGCCGGCGACTGCGGGAACTGCGACGACGACGGCC
This sequence comes from Bifidobacterium breve, assembly GCA_943328795.2. Lineage (GTDB taxonomy): Bacteria > Myxococcota_A > UBA796 > UBA796 > SXON01 > CAIUMM01. The sequence goes on along the minus strand of CALQBK020000110.1, from coordinate 1,846 downwards.
CGTCGTGCTCGGGCTGCTCCAAGCAAGCCAGCGGGGCGGCGCCGCCTAAGTGCGGGGGATGCTCGGCTACTGGGTGCGACGATTGCTTGGTCAAGATGATCGGTTCATCACCCTACGCGCCCATGAACACGGGGCAGCGGGTCCGGAACGACCTTGCCAGTTGGATGGGCACTGCTCCGGCTTTTGGACCCCTCGCCGGTGCGGTACCGACGAGGGTTCTCGGTAGGTATCAGCCTTACGGGATGGGGTTGGGTCAGATCGCCGCCGGTATCTGGGACGGTGACGGCATAGACGACGAGGACGACGGTTGGGCTCGGCTCGACGTGCCCCGAGTGGATCCCGGCCTTCGACGACGCGGAGCTGTGGAGGATCAGTGCTCCTCCGCCGGAAAACGTGCGCGATTGACGCCCTGGGTGCGTCCAGACGGTGGTGACGAGTTCGACGGCGGAGAAGCCGTTCCGCCCCCCAGTGGCGGGTCGACCCTAAACCCGCGAAGTGGGTGGGTGGCATCGGAGTTCTGCTACATCGGACCCAACTGGCACACGAAGGGCTCTGAGTTCATCGAGCGGGCGATGACCCAGATCAACAACAACATCGACTTGGTCGAAGACTGGTTCACTGACGCGGGGTTGGACGGGTCGTGCGTGCTCAACCTCCTCACTGCAGCGGGAGACGGTGGTGGGTTCTTACATTTTCGGCGCGATGAGTCCAGTGTCCACGCGTGCGGCTTCAAGCTTGACTGGCGGGGTTGCACGATTCCAGGCTCCACGATCATCACCCTGAGTGCGGAGTTGGTCAACGCTCTGGCCAACGACAGTGCCACGGACGGGGGGGGCAATCGCGCTTGTATGGTGGCCGACTTGGCGAGCACGATCATCCATGAGACGATGCATTCGTGTTTCTATTCGCGCCACAAGAAGATCATTCTGAATCAACAGCACTATTACGACGCGTTCATCGCACGACAGGGATACACGAGCGGCAGTTGCTGCGTGCTGAGCCCAGCACCGGCGTCCTACGACCCGGCGGACTACGCCGATCTGGCGGCCGCAGAGGCCATCCGTTTCGGGCAGGCTATCGCACAAGACTCAGACGGAACATGGCACACCCAAGGGTGCGGGGGGTTTTAATGGGCACAAAGTGCTTTTGGGTATGCCTCGCTCTCGCGGTTGGCTGCGACGGCGGTGACGATTGTCTGCACCCGGCCGTATCGGAGGACTCCTGGGTCGGTGAAACTGACCAAGGGGAGCAAATTGCCTGCGAGTGCGGGTGCATGTCTATGGTCACCTGTTTTGCGACCGATGGCAGCGGGTGCTTTGGCGACGAGAGTAGTCTCTCGGGTGGAGAGGTCAGGGTCTTTCTGGTTCGCGGGACCTACACGCTCACCGATGCACAGGTCGAGGACGTGAGAGCGGCGTGTGAGGCCGGGGCGGACACTCAATGTGACTCTGGGCGGTAGTCCGTAGCTCCCCCATCTGACTCGTCCTCGCCGCAGGATCCGCATACACCGTCTCCCTCCTGCCTTTCGGACGATTCATGAACCGAACGGTCAGGCGGCCCTGACCTTCGGCACAGTAAGGCCCCCGACGAGCAGGGCCAGCTCGGAACCGTATCGAGTACCGGAACCCGGGCCGGGGGGTCATGGTGACCCGAAAGCAAGGTTCGACGAAGATCGGAACGCCCCGAACATGGGCGCGTGAGGGCAGGTGAGCGGGTCATGGCCGCGCTATTTCTTCCAGGCGCGGAACTCGCTGAGCCGCAAGCCGAAGCGAGCGATGCTCCCCTCGTGGAGTCGGTGGAGCTCGTTCATGGCCATCGCCACGAAGGCATCGAGGTCAGCCGCGCT
>CALQBK020000109.1 GCA_943328795.2 Bifidobacterium breve | reverse complement strand
GCCCAGGCTCTGCCGGGCCCCAATGCCCTGGAGGCCGTCACCTGCGACGGCGCAGAACCCCGCCGAGCGCCAGCAGCGCTACGCCCCAGCCCGGCGACGCCGCGACGACCTGGCACCCCCCGATGCCGTCGACGCTGACGCGATCTCCGGCCAGCCCGACCCTGTCCGGCGGGCCCTCCCCCGTGCCCGTGTCGACCGGCGCTGGCACGCCGGTGTCTACCGGAGGGGTCCCGGTGTCCACCGGGGCGGTGCCGGTGTCCGGGTCGGGGTCGGGCGGGGCGGTGCCGTGCGCGGTGAACAGCTGGGACAGGCTGATCTCCAGGTTGCCGTTGTTGTACCCGGGCCAGTCGTAGACGATGTCCTCGCCGTCGTCGTTGCCCCAGTCGCCGCTGCCGGCGTTCCCGTAGGGGTCGTTCACCACGATCGTGTGGATGGGCGAACCATCCTCGGTCACGTACCCGCGCAACGACAAGATGTGGCCGTACCCGAGGACGCTGACGGACGCGTAGAGCGGGTACCCGGCGTTCACCTCGGAGACCACGGTGTTGTAGTCGGTGCCCACCTGCGCGGAGGGCACGCCGTGCTGGTTCATGAAGTCCACGAGGTAGGACCACACGGCGCCGCCGTATTGGCGACAGATGAAGCCATGCGCGCCCTGGCAATCGCCGCCGGCGGCTACGCCCCAGGCGTCGTAGGTGTAGCCGTTGAACGCGTACGCGTTGGGGACGTACCAGCCCCAGTGGCTCGTGTGAGACGTCGGCCACGAGCACGTGATGTCGGCGTTCGGCAACACCGACCACTTGGCGAGCGTCTGCAGGACGGAGGTCGGCCCGCACGACCAGCCGCCGTCGAAGTCGTCGGGCGTGTCCCAGAGCTGGTGCATGTACGGGACGTCCACCTCGACGCGGGCCGTAGCGGGCGGAGGGGGCCCGGCCGCGGCGCCGGGCGCGCTGAGCATCAACGCCGGGCCACTGGCTGTGAGCCTCCAGAGGGCGCCGGTGCGGGAGTCGACGAACGCGAGGTCGCCGGACGCGCCGAGGGGGGTTGGGAACCGGGCGTGGACGGCAGCGTCGCGGAGGATGTCCCGGGTGCGGCCGGTCTCCAAGTCGAGCTCGACGAGGCTAGAAGACAGCACGGTGTAGGGGCTCGAAGCAGCGGCGGGCCCGACGTCCGCGCCCGTGACGACGTCTGCGTACACCAGCGCATGCGCCCCGGGCACCCAGGCGGGATCCCGGCCCGTGACGAGCGCTACGACGACGCCGCTGGCTACGTCCACGACCAGCACGCGGTCCGCAGTGCGGTGGAGCACGAGCGCGCCATCCGAGCTGAACGCGGGGTGGCTGCCGTGACCCACGGCGGCGAGCGCCCGAGTCCTGCCGCTGGCCGTGTCGCGCAGGTGCAGCACACCCGCGTCGTCGTCCCACGCGAGGGTGCGCCCGGTCGGGTCGAGCTCAACGAGGTCGATACCTGCGAGGTCGTCCGTCACCGACGCCCCCCAGCGGGCGCTGTCGAGCCCCTGCACGAACGCTGTCCCGCGGCGGCCGGTGGGCTGCGCCACGTGCCGGCCGCTGGCCAAGACGAGCGCGCGGCCGCTCGCCCACTCCATCGCGTACTGGCCAGCCGGCAGCGTGCTCCCCGCGCCGTACACGGCCTTGAAGCGCAGCGCGCCGCCCGACCACGTGGGGTGAAACCCCGCGCCGCGCGCCGTCGAGACCGCGTCGAGCGCGCCCGAGGCGACGTCCAGCGTCCAGAGCCCCGCGTTGTCCCACCTCGTGAGCGCGAGGTGTTGCCCGCTCTCGTCCGCGACGGGCGCGCCGAACCCACGTTGTCCTTCGACCCCGGGGGCAACACCGCCCGGTGTGCCGGCGAGCGCCGGCGCGATCAGCAGCAGCAGGGCGGTCATCGAGCAGCCCCGCCGAACACGCGCGCTTGGACGTCCCGCGCATGACGCACGTACCAGGTCGGGTCGCAGAGCCCGGCCAGCTGGTCGTGGCCGAGCACCCCGGCGACCTCGGGGTCCGCCTGCAACAGCGTGAGCAGCGGGATCCCCTCTGCCCAGGTGCGCATCGCGCTCCGCTGCACCAGGCCGTAGGCGGCCTCGCGCGAGAGCCCCGTCTCCACGAGCGCGAGCATCACGCGCTGGCTGTAGAACAGGCCCCCGGACGACTCCAGGTTCCGGATCATGTGCTCGGGGTACACCACCAAGCCATCGAGCAGGCCCGCGAGCCGACCGAGCATGAAGTGCAGGGTGACAGTGGCGTCCGGCGCGATGACGCGCTCGGCGCTCGAGTGCGAGATGTCGCGCTCGTGCCACAGCGGCACGTTCTCCATCGCCGTGATCGCGTAGCCGCGCAGCACCCGCGACAAGCCGGTCAGGTTCTCGGACAGGATTGGGTTGCGCTTGTGCGGCATCGCCGACGAGCCCTTTTGACCCGGCGTGAACGGCTCTTCGGCCTCCAACACCTCCGTGCGTTGCAAGTGGCGGATCTCGACCGCGATCTTCTCAATCGTCGTCGCGACCAGGGCGAGCACGCTGAAGAAGAACGCGTGCCGGTCGCGCTGGACGACCTGGTTCGACGCCGGCGCCGGAGCCAGGTCGAGCTTAGCGCAAACGTAGGCCTCTACGTCCGGGTGGACGTGGGCGAACGTCCCGACCGCGCCGGAGATCTTGCCGACGCTGATGTCCACGATCGCGTGGTCGAGCCGCTCCCGGCCCCGCCGCAGCTCGTCCCAGAGCAAACAGAGCTTCCAGCCGAACGTGACGGGCTCGGCGTGGATCCCGTGGCTACGGCCGATGCACAGCGTGTCGACGTGCTCGCGGGCGCGGCGCTCGAGGACGTCCAACACCCGCGAGAGCTCGTCCCGGAGCATCAACCCCGCGAGCCGCAGCTGCACGGCCAGCGCGGTGTCGAGCACGTCCGAGCTCGTCATGCCCTTGTGCAAGTGGCGCGCCGGTTCGCCGACGTGCTCGCCGACGTTCGTGAGGAACGCGATGACGTCGTGCTTCAGCACCCGCTCGAGGGCGTCCACGCGCTCGATGTCGAACTTCGCGCGCTCCCGGCACACGCTCGCCGTCCCAGCCGGAACCTCGCCCCGCGCCTCCATCGCCTCGCACGCGAGGAGCTCGACCTCGAGCATGATCTGGAACCGGCGTTCGGGTGTCCAGAGGGCCACCATCTCGGGACGGCTGTAACGGCTGATCATGGGCGTAGCTCCGCAGCCCGCCGGAGCTAACCCGTGCAGCGGGCCACCCCCGGTCAGAATTTGGCCTTTTGTCGTCGCAATTTGGAGGGCCCGCCGGGCCCAGACCCGTTAGCGCCGGGTCCACATGAAATTCCAGAACCTCGAGCTCGACCCCTTCCAGGCCGAAGCCATCGCCGCCCTCGACCGCGGCGCCTCAGTCCTCGTCTGCGCGCCAACCGGCACCGGCAAGACCATCATCGCCGACTGGCTGGTCGACCGCGCGCTCACCCGCAAGCGCCAGGTGATCTACACCGCGCCGATCAAGGCCCTTTCAAACCAGAAATTCCGCGATTGGACTCGCGCCCACGGCGAGGACGCTGTCGGGCTCCTCACGGGCGATCTCGTGATTCGCCGCGACGCGTCCTGCCGCGTCATGACCACCGAGATCCTGCGGAACATGCTCCTCGGCGACGAGAAGTTCACGGACCTCGACGCCGTGATCATCGACGAGATCCACTTCCTGGACGACCGCGAGCGCGGCACGGTCTGGGAGGAGCTGCTGATCTACCTGCCGAAGACGGTGCAGATCCTCGGCCTCTCCGCGACGCTGTCCAACGCGTCCCAGTTCGCCGCGTGGATGAGCGAAGTCCGGCAGACCGAGATGGTGGTGATCCGGCAGGACAAGCGCACCGTGCCGCTCGACTTCTGGCTGTACAACATCGAGACCGGCATGGTCCGGCCCCAGCAGTTCGACGCCGAGAACCAGCGTTGGCAGAAGAAGCACCCGCCGGTGAAGGGCCGGGACGGCCGCGGCAGGGGCCGGGGGCCGCAAGGGTCCGTCACCCGCCACTCGGATGCTGTCCACGCGGCGTGGGAGGCGAACGGGCTCCCCTGCTTGTACTTCGTGTTCTCGCGAAAGCTGACTGAGCAGAACGCCCGGTCCTTGACCGAGCGCCTCGACGGCAACTCCCTGCTCGACGAGGCCCAGGCGACCGAGGTGCGGGCGATCGTCACGAACCTCGAGAAGTCCTACCCGCAGCTGATCGACGACGACTTGCGCCGGGCGTTGTTCGCCGGCGTCGCGTGGCACCACGCGGGCTGCCACGTCCAGGTCAAGGCGCTGGTCGAGGACCTCTACGAGCGAAGGCTCGTCCGGGTGCTGTACTGCACGAGCACCTTCGCGCTCGGCATCAACATGCCCGCGCGCACGGTGATCTTCGACGGGCTGAAGAAGTTCGACGGCATCTCGATGCGCCCGCTCACGACCCGCGAGTTCTTGCAGAAGGCTGGCCGGGCCGGGCGTCGCGGGATGGACACCGAGGGCCACGTGGTCATCCGGGTCGACCACAGCGAGTGGGGGGACCTGCGTGATGCGCTCGAGCGCTTGCTCGAGGGCCAGCCTGAGCCGGTGCGGTCGAGCTTCTCGCTGTCGTTCAACTCCGTCGTCAACTTGCTGAGCCGGAACACCCTGGAGCGCGTGCGCGAGATCGTCGAGCGCAGCTTCCTGTCGTTCGCGCGGCAGGCCGAGGCGCGCCGCATGGAGGCCGACGCCGAGCGCATGCGGGCGCAGCTCGAGACGATGGCCGACAAGAACGCAAAACGACACGAGAAGGACATCCACAAGCTGGAGCGTCGGGCCGAGGACGTCGAAAACCGCTCGTGGATGGAGTTCGAGGGCCGCATCCGGTTCTTGGTGGACATCGGCTACCTCGCGCCGGACCTGACGTTCAACGCGGGCGCGAAGGTGCTCACCCACATCCAGATGGAGGAGATCTTCGTCACTGAGCTCATCCTCTCCGGCGTGTTCGAGGACCTGCAGGGGCCTACGCTGTTCGGGCTCTTGTGCGCGGTGAACAAGGAGTTCGGCCGCAACGTCCGGGTGCGCGCCCGGCTGCAGGGCCAGGGGATGAACGCCGCGCGCGACGCGAACAAGGTGCGGATGAGCAAGGTCGTGGTCGAGGCCGAGCGCATCACGGGCTTCGGCGTGACCTGGTGCCCGGAGATGATCCCGTTCGGCGCGATGTGGGCAGAGGGCCGGAGCTTCAACGACTGCCTCCTGTTCATCGACTCTGAGACCGACATGAGCGGCGATCTCGTCGGCGCCTTCCGGCGCGCGAAGGACCTGATCGGCCAGCTCAAGGACGTCTACAAGGACGACGAGTCGAAGCAGCAGCTCCTCGGGGACCTACTCCGCGCCGTTTCTCGCGACGAGGTCCTCGTCATCGACTGACCGGGATAGACGACGCGGGTGCACCCACACCCGCGCGCCAGCCTCGCTTGCCTGACAACGGTCCTCCTCGTCGCGGCGTGCAGCCCGGATTCGAAGCAGCCCGACACGGGCGAGGCTCCGCCGGTCGAGACGTTGCGCGTGGAGGAGCAGACCGTCACGTCGAACAACCACGGGCTCTTTGACGTGGACTTCGAGGTGAAGGACGGCGAGCGGGTCCAGTTGGTGCTGGAGGACCCGAACAACGGGTACGTCGGCACGCAGCTGTTGATCGACCCGGACGGCAACACGGCGCTGGACCGCGACGACTGGTCGGGGTCTCACAACGAGCTGACGGAGGCGCTCACCGGGGCGCAGTACGCGAGCACGTTGAACTGGCCGGTGCGCGAGGAGGACGGGACGCTCGCGCCGGGCGTCTGGACGCTGTCGGGGGAGATCCTCGACCGCACGCAGGAGCCGAACAAGCACGCGGACGTCGAAGCGACGATCCTCTACCGCACCGACGACGCACCGACCGCGGGCACCGCCCACGTCGTGATGGCGTACTGCACCGGCGTGCGTGACCAGGACGGCGTCGTCGAGGCCATGGAGGCCGGGGTCGCGTACTGGCAAGAGCTGTACGCGAGCTGGGGGATCACGCTCACGGTCGAGTACACCGACATCGAGGTCGACCCCGCGCTGCCCGACACCTACGAGGGCGTAGAGGCGTACGGCGAGCTCCTCGCCGGGTACGACGACTACCCGCTGCTGATGATCGTCGGGGACGACATCAACGGAGACAGCTACATCTACGGAGAGGCCGCCGCGATCCCGGGGCCCGCCACGGCCACCCGCATCTCGGCCGTCGAGGTGTCGTGGCTCGCGCACGCAGGTGCCAACGGCAAGTTCTCGGATGGTGAGATCGGCATCCTCGGCGAGACCATGGCCCACGAGACTGGCCACTACCTGGGCATGTTCCACCCGGTAGAGGACGGCTGGCAGTTCTGGGACGCCGTCGACGACACGCCCGAGTGCAACAGCATGTCCCAGTGCCAAGACAAGCTGGGAGCGAACCTGATGTTCCCGTACCCGGTGTGCACGTCGATGGTCGACTGCGCGCCCCAGGACGAGCTCTCGGACGGACAAACCGGGATCATCCAGCGTTACGTAGGGGTTGACTAGTCATGCGCCGTGCTCTCGCCTTCCTCGCACCCCTCGCCCTCGGCTCGTCCGCGCTCGCCGCCGAACCGACGGTCGCGCTCACCAACGACAACGTCGTGATCCAGGCGCTGCGCGCGCGGTCCGCGGTCCCGTGCGCCGCGCTCGCCGACCAGCCGGACCTGGCAGCGGAGCTCTACGCGATCGCGGAGGCGGACGTCGCGCCGGCCTGGGTCTCCCTCCGCGCAGCGAGCTGCCTCGCCGAGCGCTTCTCGACCGACGGGCGGTTCGTCGGCTGGGTCTCGCCATGGTTCACCGACGATGAGCGGGGCGGGCTCGGCTTGGCCGCGCTCACCTCGTCGCTGGCGAACCCCGCGACGCGCAGCGTGATCGAGCCGCTCGCGCGCCAGGCCCCGCTCCGCTGGCGCGACCTGTACGCTCGCCGCTTGGACGCCGCGGACGCTGCGCCCTGACCGCATCTTGACCCATCTCCCGGGGAACCGGGTGAACATGTAGCTGACTTGAGGAGCCCCAACGGTGTCTACGCAGAATCCCCCGAAGAAGGACCCGCTTTCGAGCCTGTTCGTGCAGCAGCAGCCGCCGGCCGAGGTGGACGCTGCTCCGAGTGACACCCCGGAGCCCGGCCACATCCGCGCGACCAAGCCGGTGAGCAGGCCGATGCCGCCGCCGATCCTGCCGCCCTCCCCTTCGTCCGGCCCTGATCCGCGCCAGCTCGCGAAGGCCCTCGCGAAGGCAGCGGTCGCCAAGGCAGGCGCCGCGCCCCCGCGCCCCGCGGCCGCCGAGGAGCGCAAGGCTCCGCCCGCCGAGTCCAAGCCTACGGTTCGCGGCGTCGCCGCCGCCCCGCCGCCCACCCGCAAGCTGTCCGCGCTCGAGGCGATGGAGCTCGCTCGGAAGCAGGAGGCCTCGCGCGAGCCGGTCCCGCCGCCCCCGGCGTTCTCGGTCCCGGCGAAGGCCGCTCCCCCCGCCGCGAAGCCGGCGGCCCCCGCGCCTGCGCCTGCCGCCTCCGCACCGGTCGCACCTGTGCCCGCCCCGGCCCAAGCGGTCACGGACGACCAACTCGGCGACGTCGTGCAAACCGTGCTCGGCTCGAACCTGCCGGGCGCCCAGGTGTACGTCGCAAACGCGATGTTCGCGACGGACCGCAAGTCGCTCACCGCGCTCTGGCGCTCGCACCGCGCCCGCTTCTTGGCCACCCACCAGGTCGAGTACGCGGTCGGCGCCTCGCTCGTGCTGCACCACCTCGGGCATGCCGCAGAAGGGCAGCTCGCGGTCGCGCACGGGGTGACGGACAAGGGTGAGTTCTTGCTGTGGGTCGATCTCGAAGCGCGGGTGCTGGTCACCGCGTTCGCGAACCCCCGGCAGCTGGTAGCCGGCTGGTAGGTCGCACGCCGACAGCTCCCGACATCCGGCTGGTCATCCTACGCGCGCGGGCCATCGCACACCGGCTCGACGCGCTCGACTGGGTTGTATTGGCCGCCTGCGCCGCGTTGCCCTTCGTGTCGCTCATCGGCACCCACGGGGCAATCCTGGCCGACGCGCGCTCCGAGGCCCCCATCAAGCTCTGGGTGTTCGAGACCTTTTGGCAAGCCGGTGTCTTCGGCGGACGCGTGACAGCCGGCTGGCCGCACCCGGGGATCTTGAACAACCCGGACCCGATCGGCACGCTCGTCACCGCGCTCCTGCGCCCCCTGGTCGGGCGGCTCACCGCGTACAACATGCTCATCTACCTGCAGCTCTTCGCGAACTTGGTCGCGATGCGTGCCCTGCTCAGGTCATTCGGGCTCGCGCGCGGGGCGTGCCTCGTCGGTGCCGCCGCGTTCGGGTTGACCCCGATCGTGCTGGTCTACTGCGTCGCCGGGGCAGTCACCGACATGCTCAACCTGTGGCCCTGGTTGCTGGCGCTGCGCGCCGGGCTCCGAAGCCTGGGGAGCGGCTGGAAGGACGGTCTGGCGGCTGGGGCTTGGATCGGCGTCGGCTTCGTCACCTGCCCGTACAACGCCATCGTCTTCTCGATCCTGGGGATCCCCATCTTGCCGTTCGTCGGGCTCGTCCGCGCGCGGGGGGCGGGCGTCCTGCCGGTTCGGGGTGGCACGTGGCGCCACGTCGGCGAGGCGGTGATCGCCGTCGCTGTCGGGGCCGCGCTCGTCGCGGGCCCGTACGCAATCCAGATGAAGCGCGTGATGTCGGCCTCCGACAGCCAAATGTCGGCTGACTTGGTGGCCTCGACCCGGAACGTCGCCCCCTACCCCTACCTGGTCCCGTCGAACAACGACCGGTACACGGCGTTCCTCGCTGACTACGTAGCCGTGGGTAAGAACGCGCTGATCATGCGGGAAGCAGGGAGCCGGTACTACCGGGCGTTCTCGCCGGGCCTGTACCTGCTGGCGCTCGGGCTCTACGGGCTGGTGCCGCGGCGGCAGCGTGGGGTGGTGGGGATGTGGTGCGGCGCCGCGGTCTTCTGCGCGTTCGCGTCGATTGGCCCGTTCACCCCGCTGACAGGCGTGATCGCGTCGTCCACGCCCACGAACACGCTGTGGCTCGCGCTCCAAGCCTATTGGCCCGGGTCGCAGCTGCTCCAAGAGCCGTTCCGCTACGCGATCCCCGCCGTGCTCGGGGTGAGCGTCGCCGGGGCGTTCGGCGTGGACGCGCTCGGGCGCATTGCAGGGCCGTGGGTCGGCGGGCTCTTGCTCGCGGTCTGTGTTGGCGAGCTGGTGTTCCTCTCGCCCGTGCCCGCGCCGCTCCCCACGGCGACGCTCGCCCCGTCGGAGTCGAGCTACCAGCTCGCAAAGCTGCTGCCCGACGGCGCGATCATCGCGCTCCCCTACTTCGACCAGGGCACGCCTCGATTCGTGCGCACCCACTTCCTCGACCAGCTGGTCCACCAGCGTCCGATCGCCGACGAGGTGAGCGGCTTCCCCGCGCAGTACCTGCGCGACAACAACTACACCGCCGCCCTCCTCGCAGCGGAGAAGCCCTACGGCAAGCTCGCGGTGACCGTTACCGACCCCTCGAAGGTGGACGCGGACAGGCTGCGGCTCCCCGCCGACGGGTTCGTCGGCATCGTCATCAACAAGGCCGAGTTCCTCAACCAGAACCACTACAACGACGTGCTGGCGCTGCTCGCGCCATGGGGCACCCCCGTGCACGTCGGGCACGAGGACGTCTACCGCTTGGAGTAGCGCCCGCGCTCGACGTTCCGCCGCACCCGCAGCACGTCACGCAACATCGCGAGCCCGTCGACGCCCGGGCGCACCCGGCTGTCCCCCTCGTGCCGCCAAACCGTCGGGACCTCGCGGACCGTGTACCCGCGCAGGAACGCGACGGTGAGCACCTCGACGTCAAACGCCCAGCCCTGGACGGTCAGCCGGGGGAAGATGTCCAACGCGACCGCGCGCTGGAAGACCTTGCAGCCGCACTGGCTGTCCTCGACGCCCGCGAGCACCGCGTGCTGCACCACGGCGTTGAACCCCCGCCCGAGCAGGTGTCGCCACCCGGGCTCCGCGATCCGCCTCGCGCCGGGGCCCTCCCGTGATGCGTAGACGAGGTCGGCCTGCACCGCCACCAGCTCGGCGACCTGGCGGGGCGCGACGCTCCAGTCCACGTCCACGACGACGATCCGGAGCCCGAGGCTCGCGCTGACCCCGCGCGCGGACGCCGCCCCCTTGCCTCGGTGCTCGGCGCGGACGACGGACACGCCGTCGATCCCCATCGCCGCGACCTTCTCGGCGGTGCCGTCGGTCGAGCCGTCGTCCACGACCACGCACTCGGTCGAGCCCACGCCGGCCCGCTTGAGCAGCTCCGCGAGCTGCAGGTAGCCCTCCACGCCCGCACCCACGCGTCGGGCCTCGTTCCAGACGGGGATGACGACCGAGACGTCAACCGGTCCGGGGGGCGTCAACGCCGCACCAGGTCCTCGCAGCGGACCGTCAGCCGGAAGGTCCCGGACGTCGCGTTCTTGCCGTCCACACCCACCAGGTACGACCCGGGGTTTTGGAACTCCTGCAGCACGAGGTCGCCGCCGCCTACCCCCACGTCGCTGTCGCAACTGGGGATGTTGTGCGACATCCCCGGACAGGCCCCGCTGGACCAGGTGAACGCGAGCACGAACAAGTCCAAGTCCTCGCAGTCGGACTGGAGCTCGACCGTCGCGCTGGTGTACTCGGGGACGTCGAGCGTGTAGACGCGCTCGGGGCCGGCGTAGTCGCCGCCCGGCGTGCAGAACTTCGCGTTGTAGAAGTCCCCGTCCCAGTTGTGCAGGCCCCCGACCGTGGTGCCCTCGACCGTGGCGCCGCACCAGAGCTTGCCGGTCACGCACGACGACGGAGCATCGTCCGGCACGTCCGCGTCGCACGGCATCGCGGGCGTAGAGGCCTTTCGCTTCGCCTCCTCGGCCAACGTCTGGACCTTCTGCTTGTAGGTGTCGACCTGGGCGCACCCAAGCGTCGCCACGAGCAGCGCCAGGCCGAGCGCACCCCATCGCACGCGCGGGCTCACCGGGAGACCACCGGCCGACCGGCCGCTCGCCACGCGGAGAGCCCGCCCTGGAGCGCCCACGTGTCCTCCATCCCGCGGTCCCGGAAGAAGCACGCGACCTTCGTGGAGCGTGCGCCGTCGTCGCAGTACACCACCACCGTCTCGTCCGGCGGGAGCTCGCTCACCCGCACGTTGACGGTCAGGATTGGCATGTGTACGGCCCCTTCGATCCAGTCCGTACGCTCAGCGCCCTCGCGCACGTCGATCCAGTGGATGGGCCCAGGGGGCAAGCCGGCCACGGAGACTTGGACGGAGGCCGCGGGGGTCGACACCGAGGGGAGCACGTGGGTGTTGTTCGCCACCTGCCCCGGGTCCTCCGCCCTGCCGAACTCCGCCGCGGTGCGGGCGTCCTCGCGGGCCTGGAACGCACGGGCGGCCTTTCCGGCAACGGCGAAAGGGAGGTTGACCAGGCGCTTGAACATCCCGGAGGAGTATCGCAGGGGTGTGGCCGAGGCACGCCGCCGATGCCGACGCACGGCGCACCTCGCCTCGGCATCGTGTGCGCAGCGCCGGGCTGGCCCCCGCCGACGCCGACGCAACCCCTACTTCCACTCCACCTCGACCGGGGCGGCTTCGACCGCGGGGAGCTGCACCACCACCGCCTTCCGGGGCCGTTCGCCGGATGGGACGGCCGACGTGTCCACGCGGATCGTGCCCCCGTGGCGATTGAGCAGGTCCACCGCGAGCCCGAGGCCACGGGAGATGTACCGGCCGCGGATCATCGCGGTCGTGAGCTGGCCCGGGGCATCGTCCTCGACCCGGATCTCGAACCACGAGTGCCCGGTCACCGGGTCGGAGTCCTCCCCGAGCACGACGTCGACGCGCGTGGCGCCGGCGGCCAGCGCGTTGCGGAACAAGTTGGCGAGGATGTCTTCGAGATCGCCGCGGAAGAGCCGCACTTGGCCGGGCTCCCCGGTGACCGTGAGCGCCGCGACCTCGCCGCCGAACCCTGGCTCAGCCCCGACGCGCGCGTAGACCGCCGCGACGTGGTCGGCGCGGACAGGCAGGATGCAGATCTCGGTGACCAGCGTGCCGAGCGCGGTGTACCCCTCGCCGTTGAGCACTGCGCTGTACTCCCGCAGGTCCGCGGGGCGCGGTGGACGCCCCCGCGACGCCGCCCGCACCAGCGCCTTCAGGGCGCTGCGCATCGGGGCCAACACCGGGTCGCGATCGGCCACGAGCCGCACCCCGTGCTGCGCGCCGAGCGACTCCAAGGCGCCGATGTACCCGTCGAACCGCGCGAGCAGCCCGGCAGCCCCCCCGCGCCAGGTGTCCCAAGGCCCTGGGTCCCCTTGCTCCAGCGCCCGCGCGACGTCGGGCAGGACCGTGGTGTTGTGCTTCAGCACCTCGTGGCGTACGGCCGCCAGGATCCGCGCAGCGTCGTGCCAGGACCCGGGCGCGCGGTCGAGCATGGCGCGCAGCGTGACGCCGCCGCGGCGCCAGATCGCCCACCCGGCCGGGATCGCGATGGCCGCTAGGAGCAACCCCAGCCCGACCCCCTCGACCGTGAGCTCGTGCTGCCGCGCCTTCCGCTCGAGCTCGCCGGCCGCCACGGCGTACAGCGACGACTGGCCGCCGGCCGCCTCGAACGCGTCCAGTTCGGACCGCACGGTCCGCCAGTCGCCGAGCGCGTCGGCTGCCCGCGCCAAGAAGTAGTGCGCGTCCGCTTCCCCGGCGGCGGCGGCGCTCCGGTAGTGCTCGAGCGCGCTCTCGGGCTCGCCCTTCGCCTCGAGCGTCTCCCCGAGCGCGAGGTGCACGTTCCCCTGCCCGTCGTCCAACGCCAAGCTCGCCCTCCATGCCGCCATGGCGCCAGGCACGTCGCCGGCCTCGCGCCGCAGCCGGGCGTCGAGGTTCAGCAGCGCAGGCACGCGCGGGGCGCGGGCGAGCGCCACGTCGAGCTCGGCCCGGGCGGCGTCCATGTCACCGCGATCCAGGTAGACACGCGCTACGCGCCAAGCGTTCAGCGCGTCGTCGGGGATGCCTGCCGGGGTCGCGACCACCGGCGGGCGCGGCGCAGGGGGCTTGCGGCGAAGGGCCTCCAGCCGGGCGGTCGCCGCCGGGACGAGGGCCGGGTCCGGGTTCAGCTGCAGCCACCGGGCGAGGGCGGCCTCCGCGCGCGCCCAGTCGGAGTTCGCGCTCTCCAGGTCCACCAACTGCAGCAAGATGGCGGGCTCGTCGGGTCGCAGCGCCGCGGCTTGGCGGAGCGCGACGAGCGCCTCGGCGTCCCGGCGCCCCGCGTAGGCGGCGTGCAGCACACGGGCCACCCGCAGGTGGTTGCTCGCGTCGTCCGGGTCGAGGTCGCAGGCGAGCTGCGCGTGGACCTCGGCCTCGGCCCAGTCGACGCCGCTGCTCGCGTCGGAGAGCACGCCGTGGGCCTCGGCAGAGCGCGGCTGGCGGGCGACGAGCGACTCGGCGATCGCCCGGGCCTGGCCCGGGTTGCTCGCCAAGATCGAGCGGGCGGTGCGGACGCGCCCCTGGTCCTCCGCCGAGAGCGGCTCCCCTCCCCCGAGGATCACGTCCTGGGCCGATCGCTCGATCTCCAGCCGATCTCGACGGGCTTGGAACGTCGGGGCGATCTCGGGCCAGCGCGCAACGGCCTCGTCCATCAGCGACGCGGCTTGGTCGCCGGCTGCCGGGTCCAGGACCGTCCCGGGCGGCGTGAGCGCGTCCAGCACCAGGTTCAGGGCCGTAAGGTCCGGGGCCGACGAGCCGCTCAGCACCGAGCAGCGGTCCCAGGCCGCGAGCGCGCCTTGGAGATCGTCCGCGTTCTTGGCCCGCAGTCGCGCCTCGGCGCACCACGCCGCCGGGTCGCCGAGCCGCAGGGTCTCGAGTTGCACCCACAGCTCGAGGGCCTTCGCCGGATCCGCCGCTTCGACGAGCCGCGCGAGCCCCTCGACAGCGTCCGGCTCGAGCCCGAGCGAGCGGTAGAGGGCCTCTGCCTCCGCCGCCCGCCCCTGCACCGCCAGCGCCCTCGCGAGGCCGCGCGACGCCGGCAGGAACGTGGGATCCGCCTGGTGAACCAGCTTGTACCCGACCTCGGCGGAAGGCCACCGACCGATCTCCTCGTCCGCGACCGCGCGCTGGAAGAACCGGGCCGTCACCGGGTCCAGCGCGTCCACCGGATCTGCAGACGCGACGGCGACCCACGCTAACCAGCCGACCACTACGCGCCGCCCCGCAGCTCCCGCACCTTGAGCCCCAGCTGGTTGAACCGAAGCTGGACCTTTCGCGCGTGGGCGGCGTCTCCGAGCAGCACCCGGGCCATCGCGGCGAAGTCCCCGTCCTCCTGCTCCCACAACCGCGTGAAGTACTGGCGCTCCACGTCGACCGAGACCCCGTTGAGCGTGTCGGACGCGCGCAACGTCACCGGCAACGAGAAGCCCTCGGGCGCCGGCGCGCCGCCAACACGCACCGCTCGGAGCAAGTCCCGGACGAGCTTGGGGCGCACGAGCACGAGGTCCCCCCGCCCGCCGAGCGGGAGCCCCGCCATCTCGGCGAACGTGAAGGTGAGCGCGTTCTCGACGGTCATCGCGAGCTCACGCAAGTTGCCGGGCCAGTGGTACGAGCGCAGCAGCGCGAGCGACCGGCCGGGCACGTACACCGTGAGCTCTCCCGGGGTGAGCCCCGGCAAGTTCCCGCCGATGGTGAACGTCGTCCCGCCCTCCGCGGGCAGCCCCGCGCGCTGGCGGTACTCGCTGACCAAGCCGCTGAGCTGAGACCCGGCCAAGGCGCGCCGGCCGAGCCAGGACAAGAGCCCGACCAGGTCCCCGCGCCGGGCCTGCATCGTCGGCAACGTGACCGTGCAGGCCGGGTTCAGGCGCATGTACAGGTCCGCCCGGAACCGCCCCTCGCGCACCATCGCGCCGAGGTCCTCGTGCGTCGCTACGACCAGCTTCACGTCGACCTTCCGGTCGTGCGTGTCGCCGATCCGGGTGACGGTGCCCTCTTGCAGCACGCCGAGCAGCATCTTCTGCGCGTCCTCGGGCAAGTTCCCGATCTCGTCGAGGAACAGCGTGCCGCCGTCGGCCTCCTCGAACGCCCCCTTCCTGTCGCCAATCGACCCCGTGTACGCCCCCCGCGCAGAGCCGAAGAGCTGCGCCCCTTGCAAGTCCTTCGGCACGGTCGACAAGTCGAGCGCTACGAACCGGCCCTTCCGCCCCGACCGCGGGTGGATGTAGTGCCGCGCGAGCAACGACTTGCCCGAGCCGGTCGGCCCGCCGAGGATGACCGGCAGCCGGCCGCGGGCCAGCAACGCCAGGCGCGCGCGCACGCGGCGCATCGTCGGGCCCTTGCCCCAGTAGATCGGGCCCTCGGCCTCTTGGCCGCGCCGTGCCGAGAGGATGTTCTCGATCTGCACGCGCAGCGACCGCGCGTCCACGTAGTCGTCGTCGAGGAACCACGTGTACTCCTCGGCGCCGTGGCGCTCAGCCGCGCGCGAGAGGTCGACCTCCTCCCGGGCGGTCATCAGCAGCACGGGGAGGTCGGGCAGCGCGCGGCGCAGCCGGACGAGGATCTCCAGGCCCTGGCGCCGCCGCACCTTCTGCAACGTGCGCTCGTCGGCGTCGGGCGGCAGCCCGAGCAGCAGCTCGGGCGCGATGTCGAAGTTCACGTCGAGCAGCACCACGTCGATGTTGCGCCGCTCGACCTTGAGGATCGCGACGGCGTCCTTCCAGCAGCGCGCGGGGCCCAAGTACGTGTGCTCAGGGATCGCCCGCCGGCAAAGGTCAGTGTGCCGGTCCTGGTCGTCGATGACGAGGATGG
>CALQBK020000108.1 GCA_943328795.2 Bifidobacterium breve | reverse complement strand
GGGTTGGTCGGGCGGTACATCGCGGGATCCGGGAGACGGGGCCGATCAGGAGGCGGCTCGGGGATGAGCGGCGGCGGGACCTCCATGATCGCACATCCGGAGCCTCACATGCGTGCGCACGCCAGGGTTTTTACAGCGGGCTCAACGTTCTCCGACGCCACGTTGGGGGGCATCCAGTGCAGCGTCGGCGGAGGATTGCGCTACGCCACGGTGATCGGCCCGATCCGCGGCGACATCGGGGTGCGCCTCGGCAACGACCCCGAGTTCGTCGACCAACCCCGTTGGACCATCCACCTCGGATTGGCGGAGGCGTTTTGAGGGCCGTTCGCTGGATCGTCGGTGGCATCGGCGTGCTCTTCCTGGGCACCGGCCTCGGCGTGATCGGCGGCTTCACGTGGCTCCAACGGGACAGCGGCCAGCGATGGCTGCTCACGAAGATCCTCGGCGTCGCGCAGCCCGTCGAGGGCGCGCTGCTGATCGAATCGTTTCACAGCGACCTGCACTCCCAGCTCTCGGTTGGGGGGGTGACCATCCGCGACGCGAGCGGCCGCGACCTGCTGAGGATCGCCGACGTGGACATCGACTTCTCGCTCGCTGGCATCCTCAAGCGAAAGGTCGCGATCACCCGGCTCGGGGTCCACGGGGTCGAAGGCGCCCTCACGCTCGGGGAAGCGGGGCTCGACCTCCCGCAGCTCTGGGTAGACCCGTCGGCCGCACCCAAGCCAGCAGCCCACTGGGCGGGCCTCCCAGTCACCCTGTCCATCGACGGGATTGACGTCGACGTCCCGCACCTCGGGCTCATCACGGGCACCCAAGCCACCGTCCTCACGGACGCGACCTTGCGCGGGGCCGTGCGCTTCGAGGGCGACCGGATCGAGGTCGGAGGCTTGACCCTCGACGGGTCGACCACCCCCGATCTCGGGCCGCTGGCGCTGCGCGCCGATCTCGCCTACGACCCGCGCGCGATCGACGTCGACGCGCTCGACCTCACGCTGGGCGCCCAGCACCTCGCGCTCTCCGGCGGGCTCGGGGAGACGGACGGGGACAACCCAACGGTCGGCGTGCGCATCTCCGCGGCGCACGTGGACACCGCCGGGCTGCCCTGGGCGTTGCCCGTGACCGGCGTGGTCGACGTGCAGGGCGGGGTGACGGGCCTGCTCGAGGCCCCGGTGCTCGCGCTCCAAGCCAACACGCCGGGCGGCCGCATCGACGTGGACGCGTCGCTCGACCAGCGGCCCGAGCGCCCCGCGTGGACGGCCACCGTTCGCACCCGCGCGCTGGACCTCGACACGTTCGTCACCGGGCTCGACCCAACGACCGTCGACCTGTTGGTCACTGCGGACGGCGCGGGCCTGACTTGGCCGGACGACCTCGACGCGAACGTGAGGATCGACGGCGCGGCGGCCGTCGCACACCGCGTAGGCGCCGCGGGGCTCCACGGGACCGTATCGTTGTCCCAGGGCGTCGCGGTCGTCACCGACCTGCAGGCGTCCACGTCGTCGGGGTCCATCGCGGCGAGCGCGGTGGTGGATGTCGTCGACCAACACGGCACCGTCCAGGTCGCGTCGCTCAACGTCGCGCTCGCGGACTTGAAGCGGTTCGGGGTCACCGGCCTGTTGGGCTCGGCGGGGTTCGTCGGCGACTTGGACGCGGACTGGGCGGGGGAGACTGTGGCCGCGACGTTGGGTGGGACGGTCTCGGGCGTCTCAGTCGGGTACTCGGGCGCGGCCCGGGTGTCCCGGTTCAACGGGCCTGTGCACGTGGACTGGGCGGACGGCGGCGGCGCGTTCTCCGGGGACCTCGCGCTCCGGCGGGTAGACGCGGCGTCCGCCCGAATTGCGCGCGCCCGGCTCTCTACCCACGGCACGGCTACCCAGCTCGGCGAGCTCCGGGTGACCGCTACGGTGACCGCGGACGAGCTCGCGATGGGCTCCTCGACGGTCAGCCGGCTCGAGGGCGTCACCCACGTTCGCAGGACCCGCAGGGGTGACTTGGTGACGGACCTCGCGTTCACGACCACCACGTTGGAGTCGGGCAAGCTGGTCGCGGACCACGCGTCCGGCGCGCTCACCGTGCTCGGCGACCGCCTGGTCGCCCAGCTGGACTTGTTCAACGAGGACCGCACGATCCTCGGCATCGACGCGTCGGGCGACTTGAAGGCGCGGCAATTCGAGGTCCCGCGGCTGATCTTCTCGCCGGACGCGAGCCAGAGTTGGGTTGGCCAGGGCGTCCAGACCTTGCAGTTGGCCGACGACGGGATCGAGGCGCTCCGCGTGGAGATCGCGTCGAAGACCACGCCGTTGGCCAAGGCCGACGGCGAGTCCGACATCCCCTCTGCCGACGCCCTCATCCGTGCGTCCGGCTCGCTCCACACCCGAGGGGACGTCGCGCTGGCGGTCGAGGTCGTCGACTTTCCGTTGGCGCTCCTCGAGTTCGCGAGCCCGAGCTTCGCGGGGTACTCCGGGGTTGTCGGCGTAAAGGGCGCGCTGGGCGGGGCGTGGAGCCAGGCGAGCCTAGACCTCGACGGGGTGGCCACCGGGGTGACCGTGCCCGGCGCGGTGACCGGCCTGGACGCGGGCCTCCACGTCGGCGCACAGCAGGGCGCGTTGGTGGTCGACGCGTCGGTCGCGGGCGACGGCCAACCCCTGCTCACGCTCAAGGGCACGGTGCCCGTCTCCCTCGACCTCCGCAGCCCAGGGTTCCGCCCCGACGAGCCTGTGGACCTCACGCTCGACGTGCTCGCGGGCACCTCCGAGCAATGGAACGCGGTCATCGACGCCACCCAGCTTCCGGAGCTGCGCGGCTCCGGCAGCGTGGTGCTCACGGGCACCCCCCGCCGCCCCGACGTGCACGTGAGCGCCGCGCTTGAGGCGCCGCCGGCCAACAAGGGGGACGACTGGGTTGGGTTGGATCTCGACGTCAACGCGGTGCGCTCGGCGCTCACGGTGGCCGCCACGGTCCGCGAGGGCAAGGAGCAGCGGGCGGAGCTCACCGGCACGTCAGTGATCCACCTGGACCGGGTCGCCGCCTCGCTGCTCGAGCCGGGCCCGCCGCTCGACCTGGCGAACCCCGAGACGTGGGTGGACGACCTCGACTTCACCTTGAAGCCCGACATGCCCGTTCAGACCCTCCGGGCCGTCGTCGCCGTGCCCGATGGCGTCCAGGGGCGGATCGCCGGGGCCGTGCACGTACGCGGGTCACCCAACGCCCCGCTGCTCGACGCGTCCCTCACGGTTGGCGAAGCGCGGCTGGACACCGTGGAGGTCACGCCGGCGACCCTCACGTTCTCGCCCGGGGCCGGGGGCTACGCGTTGGACGTCGACCTCGGGTTCGGGGCGCAAGGCAGCGTTCACGCCGCCGCGTTCTTGCCGCTCGAGCTGCGGCCACGCGAGCCGATCGGGCCCCAGTTGGACCGGCCGGGGCTGCTCGTCACCCTCACCGGGGATGGGATCCCGCTGGAGGCCGTCGCCGCCGTTTGGCCCGAGATGCAAGAGGCCGCCGGCCGGGTCGTGCTCGCTGGCAAAGTCAGCGGCTCCATCAACGCACCCGTCGGCGACCTGACGATGTCCGCGAAGGACGCCAGCTTTCGGCTCCAGACCACCGACGTCGCGTACGACCAGGTGCGGTTCAACTTTGTCCTGAGTCCGGACAGCGTCCGGCTCGAGCAGCTCCACCTGCGGACGAGCGCGCCCGGCGAGAACCCGGACAAGGGCATCCAGGGCACGATCGACGGCGGGGTGCAGGCCCAGATCACCGGCACCGAGCTCGGTCGCTGGAGCGGCCAACTGTCCCTCCATCGCCCACTCATCTCCGGCGGCGATCGCCTCGTTCGCCTCTCGACCGGCCAGATCGCGTTCAGCGGCACGCCGCCCGACGTGCACGTCACTGGCGCCCTGCAAATCGAGGAAGCCAAGATCCACCTCGACGATCGCTTCTTTCGCGGCCCCGTCGGCACCACCACGCCGTCGTGGCTCCACGTCCACCGCACCCACTCGGCAGCGCAAGCCGAGGCGTCCGCCCCGCCCCCCAAGGGCATCCCCGATTGGCTCCAACTCAAGATGGGGCTCGACCTCGGCGGCAACACCTTCCTGCGCGCCCAACTCGCGCTCAGCAGCTCGCTGGGGAGCTTGCTGGGGCCGTTCGCCGCGATCAGCCTCGACACGCAGGCCGACGGTCAGCTGGACATCGAGGTGGACGAGGGTGCGTTGTCCATCACCGGCCAAGTGCTGCCCGTGCGCGGCACGACCGTGATCTTCGGCAAGGCGTTCCAGGTCGAGGACGACTCCACGATCTCGTTCACCGGCCTGGACTACGCGAGCCCGGTCCTCGCGCTGCACGCCACCTACGACACGCGCTCCTACGGCATGGTGGAGGCCAACATCACCGGCGTGCCGGAGGCCCTGCGCGTCGCGCTCTCGTCCACGGACTACCCCTCGCAGGACGACGTCGTCTCGTTGTTGCTGGTGGGGAAGCCCGCGTCCGAGATGTCGTCGGGCGAAGGCGCGAGCGAAGGGGCAGCGTCGGCCGCGTTGTCGATGCTGCTGACGACGGTCGGGCAAACGTTGGGTCGCGAAGGAGAGAAGACCGCCGCGATGATCATCGCCCCCGACCTCCTGGTCGTGGGAAACCAGACCGCCCGGGTCGGGAAGCGCATTGGCAAGCGCCTCTTCGTCGAGGTAGACCTGGACCAGACCGCGGACGACCAGACGGCGAGCTACCTCGTGCTCACGCTCGAGTACGCGCTCGGCGGGCCCTGGGGCGCCGAGTTCATGCACGGGACGGCCGGGGAAGACGCGCTCGAGCTCAACTGGACGCGGCGCTACTGATACGGCACTTCTTGGGCTACGACGGATCCTGGCAGCACCGGAAGCCGATCTCGTAGAACCGGAACGTGTCCCCGTGCACCGTCACGTTGGATTGGCACGTGCGGCTCTCGGCCCAGTACCGCCCCTTCAAGTTCCCGTGGAACGACGCCTCCCCCCCGTCCGCCCGGGTCGTCCACTCCTCCACGTTCCCCACGAGGTCGTACACGGCGTAGTGGTTCACGCACCCGCTGTTCACCCCGGCGCCTTCGCCTTGGTACAGGTCCCGCACCTCAGTCGCCGCGCTCCCCGCCGCCGCCAGCAGCTCCTCCAGCGACTCCACGCCCGGCGTCGAGGCCGACGATGGCCACGTGTTGAGCTCGTCCTGCGAGTACGCGAGCCACGTCTCCTCGTCATTGCAGCGCCCGGGGTCCGGGGTGTCCCCGTACGGGTACGCCCGCCCCGAGCCCCCCTCGCAGGCCGCTTGCCACTCGTCGTCTGTGCACAAGCGCTTCCCACGAGCGTCGCACCAGGCGCCGGCCTCCTGCCACGTGTACATCACCAGCGGCAGCTCCCCGGGTTGGTTCGGCGCCTCGTAGATGTCCATGCAGGCCGCGTCGACGAGCGCCATCCCAACAGGGCAAGGGCCGGCCGTGTCGGTCGGCGGAGAGGAGTCCGCGCTGTCCGAGCCGCCTCGGCTGTCCCCGCTGACCGAGCTGTCGTCGGCGCTGTCCCCTCGGCCCGGTTGCGCGCGGTGGAGCCCGGGCTTGGCGCCGGACGACACACACGCGAGGAGTAGGATCCACATTTGCAGCGGATATCAAGGACCGCCTGGTCGTGTCACACAGGCAGGCGTAGCTGGCTCCCGCAGGCACATCCTGGGATAGACGGCGAAGATGGCCACCATCACCAACTACCCGCTGATCTCTCACCTCAGGGCCGAGCCGAGCCAACACATCCTCCACTTCACCGGCGGGCGCCTCGTGAAGCAAGGGCCGGGCATCGCGTACTGGTACAGCCCGCTCTCCGCGGCCGTCGCGCAGGTCCCGGTCGAGGACATCGAGGTGACGATGGTGCTCAACGAGTACAGCGCCGACTTCCAGGAGGTCTCGGTGCAGGTGACCGTTCGCTACCGCTGCGCGGACCCGGTGATGGTCGCGAACCGCGTGAACTTCGGCGTGAACCTCAAGACGGGGGTCTGGCTCGAGGCGCCGATCGAGCGGCTCGCCACGTTTTGGTCGCAGCGGGCGCAGCAGCCCGTCCGGGCGCGGATCAACAAGGTCCCGGTCGAGGAGGCCGTGCGCGGGGCGGCGGACGCCGTCGCGGCCGCGATCGACGCGGCGCTGCGCGCGGACACCGAGATCACCGCGATGGGGCTCCAGGTCGTCGGCGTGCAGGTCACGCGGGTCGCGCCGAACGCCGAGGTCGAGCGGGCGTTGCAGGTGCCCACGCGCGAGGCGATCCAACAGAAGTCGGACGAGGCCACGTTCGCGCGCCGCGCGCTGGCGGTGGAGAAGGAGCGCGCGATCAAGGAGAACGAGCTGAACAACCAGATCGAGCTCGCGCGCAAGGAGCAGCTGCTGATCACGCAGAACGGCACCAACGAGCTCACGCGTGTACGACAAGCCGCGGAGGCCGAGGACACGCGGCTCGGCGCGGAGCTGGCGCGGAACACGCTGTCGGCGAAGTCGTACGCCGAGACGGTGGTGACCCGCGGCGATGGGGACACCGCCGCGCGGCGCGCGTGGGAGGAGATGCAGAACGCCGCCGAGGCCCGGCGCGTCGAGCTGTACAAGAACGCCCCGACGGCCGTTGGGATCGCGATGTCCATCCAGCAGCTCGCGGGCAAGGTGCAGACGATCCAGCACCTGAACGTCACGCCGGACATGTTCGGGTCCCTGTTCCAGGACATGCTGAAGGAGCGCGGCGGGTCGAGCAGCCAAGCGACATGAACGTCTCCGCGCCGCGGCTCATCGTGGTCACGCGGGCGAGCCCGGTCGAGGCGCTGGTCCAGCGGCACGGCACGCAGTCGCAGGCCAAGTTCTACATGGCGGCGCGAAAGCAGCGGTTCGACGTCGTCGCCGCGCAGGACCAGGCGATCCAGACCGGCCTCGCGACCGTGCTCGCCGCGGTGCCGCCGGACTGGCGGCGCGTGCGCGTGGATCGCGGCGATCTCGACCGGTTCGTATTTCGGCCCGACGACGTCGTGTTGGTGGTCGGGCAAGATGGCCTGGTCGCGAACGTCGCGAAGTACCTTGACGGCCAGCTCTGCATCGGCGTCAACCCGGACCCGCAGACCTGGGACGGCGTGCTGTGCCGGCACAGGCCGGAGCAGGTGCCCGCGATTCTCCGCTGGGTCGAGCGCCGCTACCCCACGCTTGGGTACACCATCGAGCCGCGCCCGCTCGTGGTCGGCGAGCGCGAGGACGGGCAGCGACTGTACGCGTTGAACGAGCTCTTCATCGGCCACCGCAGCCACCAGTCGGCACGCTACACCCTCCAGCTGGGCGACCGCACCGAGCGCCAGTCCAGCTCCGGCATCATCGCGTGCACCGGCACAGGCGCGACCGGCTGGGCCCGGTCGATCAACGGGCAACGCGCTGCGCCCGTTCCGCTGCCCAACCCCACCGAGCGCGCCATCGCGTTCTTCGTGCGGGAGCCCTTCCCGAGCGTCGCGACCGGGATCACGTTGGACGGCGGGGCGCTGAGGAACGCGGACGAGCTCCGCATCACCAGCGAGATGAGCGAGGGCGGCGCGCTGTTCGGAGATGGCATGGAAGGCGACGCCATCGAGTTCGCCGCGGGCCAGACGGTCGCCGTGCGCGTGGCCGACCGAGCCCTCCAGCTCGTCGTCTGCAACCCACGCTGACCCCCACCGTACTCAACGCGGGTTCAATTCCGTTAGCGGGTCCGCAGTATCGTCCTCAAGAAGGTATCCTTGGCCGTGCCCAGCGCCCCCATCCCCCAGCCCGACATCTACCGCTTCCAGTCCTACCGGGAGTTCCTTTCGGCCTGGTTCGCATGGATGAAGTTCGTTTACCCGCGGTACAGCAACCGGGTCTTCGCGCGGCGCGCCGGCCTCTCGTCGCCTAGCCTGCTCCTCGCGGTGATCGAGGGGAAGCGCAACCTGACCGCCACGACCACTCAGGGGTTCCTGAAGGCGATGAACCTCGACTTCGAGGCCGCGGAGTTCTTCATCGCGCTGGTCCAGGCCGAGCACTCCGAGAGCCAGGCCCAGCGCTCGGCCGCGGAGGAGCGGGTGCGCGCCACCGTGCGCTTTCGCGAGGCGGTTCGGCTCGGGAACGAGTCCCTCCAGCTGCTCACGCGCTGGTACATCGCGGCCATCCACGAATTTGGGTCCTGCGAGGGCTTCCAGGCGGATCCGGAGTGGCTGGCGTCGCGGATGCGCCCGGCCATCACGGTCGAGCAGGCCGCCGAGGGGCTCACCGTGCTGCGCGCGCTGGGCATGCTGGAGGAGCGCAATGGGAGGACCGTCGCCGTACCCGGCAGCTTCGTCACGCCCCACGAGGTCGCGAGCATGGCGGCGCTCAGCTACCACGTCACGATGCTGGACCGGGCGCGCGACGCGCTACTCCGAATCCCGGCCGCAGAGCGTCACTTCTGCGCGCTGACCGTCTCGATCACCCCGGCTATGCTGCCCGAGCTGAAGCGCGAGATGGACCTGTTCCAAGAGCGGCTCTTGGAGCGCTGCGACAGCGGCAAGAGCCCGAGGAAGGTGGTCTACCAGCTCAACATGAACCTGTTCCCGCTCACCACGCCCTCGGAGTGACCGAGCGGTCGGTCAGCCGCTGCTGGCGGCCGTGAGGTTCACGCGGATGAGCACCCGGTCCGCGATCAAGTCGTCCGGCTTGCCCGGGTAGGTGACGCCGAAGTCCTGCCGCAGGATGGTGAACTCGGTCGACGCCGTGATGCCAGGGCCGGCGGCCACGATCACCGCGGGCACCACTACGTGCTTCGTGATGCCGTGGATCGTGAGGTCCCCCTCCACCGTGTGCGTCGCGCCGAGGAGCGCAGAGTCGGCCGGCGCGCCCGCGCGGATCGCGGTGCTCACGAACGTCGCGACGGGCATCGCCGCGGCGTCGAAGAAGTCCGGCGACTGCAAGTGGGCGTCGAGCTTGGCCGCGTCGGTCTTCAACGACGCGATCGTGACCTCCACCTTGACCGCCGAGAGCTGGCCGGCCTCGAGCTGGACGAGGATGGTGTTCAGGCCGAAGTTGGCGTCGTGCGAACGGGTAACTTTTGCAGCTTGAAAGCCGACAGTTCCGGTAGCGGTGATCCAGCCCGGGGTGGGCGCGAGCGCCGCACCGGTCAGCGGCGGGGCCATCACCGGCGCCGGGGGCGCGACGGCCTCGGTCACCACGGCGGGCGCCTTGTCCTTGGTGGGGTCCGGGCAAGCGAGCAAGAGGAGGGGTAGGAGCATGTTCATGCCCCTGGGGTATCGCGGCGCAGTTACAGCGGCGCGATGAGCACCTGGCGCCCGTGTAGCTCCTGCAAGAAGCCAATCGCCCACGGCCAGCTGTACCAGCTGTGCTCGGTGTCCACCTGCAACCGCGTGCGCACCGGGTTGGTGTTCTGCAGCCCGGCCTGCTGGGACGCCCACGTCCCCGTGATGAACCACCGGGACGCGTGGTGCGAGGAGGCCCGGGCGCCGCGCGAGGAGCCTGCGGAGCCAATGCAGACCGTGCGCGCCGGGGCTGCGGCCCCGCCCGCTGGCCGCACCGCCGAACGCCGGATCGTCCCGAGCGCCCCGGTCGAGGCGGCGCCCGACGACGTGCTGATCGTCGCGTCGCGCCTCAAGCAGTACATCACGGAGAAGGCCGACATGAACACGTCGGCCGACGTGCTGGAGGCGCTGTCCGACATCGTGCGAGCGCACACCGACCAAGCGATCCGCCGCGCCAGGATGGAGGGCCGCAAGACGGTGAAGGGGCGCGACTTCCAGGGGTAGGGGCCAGCCCGGGCAAGCGAGGTGCGCCGAGCGTCGGCATCGGCGGCCAAGTCAGCGCGGCGCAGCCAGCGCCGCTGCGGCCTCCTCGGGCCAGCGCACCGCGGCCGCGCCCGTCGCCCACTGGGCCATCACCAAGTGGGTGCCGGGCCGCTCGAGCACGTCACTACCGCCGTCGGTGACCGTAGCCAGCCCCGAAGGCGACACCAGCACCCGGATCCCGCCGCCTGGGCTCTGGACGCCGTCGAGCATCCCCGCGGGCAACGCGGCGTCGAACCCGTCCGGGCCCACCACCGACCCGGGCACGCCGAGCGGGACCGTGAAGTCGAGGCTCATGCCGCGACACGCCTCGGGCAGGTAGACGAACCGCCCGCGGGCGACCCAGTGCCCCCGCCCGCGCACCAACGCCCACTCGCTCGCGTCGGCGCCGAAGCAGGCCCGCTCGTCCTCGTCCATCGTCGCGGAGGCGGCGTTCGACGCCCGCATGAACGTCCCGTCTTGGCCCGGGAACACGTCGCCGAACGCGACCTCCCCGCCAGACGGGAGCCGCTCGGCGTGCAGGTCGGCCCACGCCCCGGGGTGCGCCCCGCCCGTCCAGGCGCTGCCCGCGACCTCGTAGGTCACGAGGGTTGGGCTCACCGAGAGGATGGTGATCCGCTCGCGGAACTCGGCGCCGTCGACGTCGCTGGACACCTCGTCGATGTCGTCGCCGTTGGTCACGCCGGGCAACGCGGGGAGGTGCCCGGCCATGCCGTACCGCAGCACGGACTCCGACGAGCCCGGCGCGCGGCTCATCGTCATCAGGTCGACGACGGCCCAGCCCGAGTCCGTCGGCACCGCGAGCCCCGAGCCGAGGCGCGTCAGCTGGCCGTCCTCGTCGACGGCCCAGGTGGACACCGTCCCGTCTGCGTAGCGGAGCCCAAGGACGCCGGTGGTCTCGGCGCGAGCGGGAGCGAGGAGGAGGAGCAGGGTGGCGATCATCGGGGGTCTCGGGGTGCGCAGCCCTCGAAAGCAACCGGCATGCCATCGCAACTACCGTGGTTCAATGACGACTGTGCCCCGAACCCCCCGGCGCGCCCACGCAGCCGCAACGCAGCGTAGATCCCCATCTGCTCGCAGTAGACGGACCGGGTACATTCACGGATGATCGCGAGCTTGCCGAACCTGCGCCTGGGCTACGACGTCGCGGGTTCCGGCCCGCCGGCGCTGTTGATCATGGGGCTGGCCGTGAACCGGGGCGGCTGGGAGCTCCAGGTAGAGCGCTGGAGGCAAACCCACACCTGCATCACGTTCGACAACCGCGGGATCGGCGAGAGCGACACCCCGCCGGGCCGGTACAGCACGGACCAGATGGCCGATGACGCCGCCGCGCTGCTCCAGCTCCTCGGGGTCGACCGCGCGGAAGTGGTCGGCATCTCGATGGGGGGGATGATCGCGCAGAAGCTGGCGCTCCGGGCCCCGAAGCGCGTGCGCTCCCTCACGTTGTTGGCGACCCACGGCGGGGGGCTCGCGTCGACACCGCCCGCAGCCACCGTCGCACACTACGTCGCGATGCAGGCCGCCCGCTCGCCGGACGCCCGGTTCAAGCACTTCGCGAAGCTGCTCTTCTCCGACCGGTTCCTGGAGGACAATCACCCGACGCTCCGCCACCGGATGATGACCGGCCCGCTCAAGGACCCGCAGTCGATGCGCGGGTTTCGAGGCCAGTTCGCGGCCGTGTCCGGCCACCGCACCGGCCGGGCGCTCCGAGCGCTCGCGGGCACCCCCACGCTGCTGATGCACGGCACCGCGGACGCCTGCGTGCGCCCGCTCAACGTGCGCCTGCTCAAGTCCTGGATGCCCTGGGCCCACACGAGCGTGCTGGACCGCGTGGGGCACGGCATCAACGTGGAGGCCGCCGACGCCGTCAACGACACGGTCTCGCGCTTCTGGGCGGGCAAGTGAGGGGGACCCTGGTGGTCGCCGCCGGGCTGGCGGTGAGCCAGGTCGCGCTGGGGTTCGCCACGTGGCGGCAGGCGACGGAGAACCACACGGTCTACGTGATGACGCCCATGGTGGACGTCGTGCCCGGCGGGAACCCGCTGGACCGCTCGGAGGCCGAGGCGCTGGTCGCGGACGTGCGGCACCAAGCCGAGGCCCGAGACATGCAGAGCGCCTACGCGTGGCTCGGGAGCACGCTGTCGCTGGACGACCTGCTCCGCGGCATCGAGGCCCTCGACGCCGCCGGACACCCGCTCGACGCGGACCAAGCCAGCGCGATCCGGGCGCTGCTCGACGGCGCAAAAGCTGACCACGAGCGGATCTACAAGGTGCAGGTGGACGCGCTCGCCGCCGAGGACACCATCCAAGCCGAGATCGCCGCCATCGCCGCGCTGCTGCCGCCCGACCAGGCCCAGCAGGTGCTCCAGGCCGCCCGGCCCGCCGCCGGCGGCCCGCCGCGCGGGCCGCACCCATGACCCTCGACCGCGGTGGCGCCGCGCTCTGCTGTGTGCTGCTCGCGGGGAACCTCGCGCTTGGCGCGCTGCTGCTCCGCGAGCGACCGACCCACGAGACGCTCCCGCTGTTCGTCCCCGTGTCGTTGGAGTACGAGCGGGCGCTGCAGGCGACCCACAAGAGCACGGGCCACGGGGGGGAGGAGGCCGCGACGGTCGCGAAGCTCCTGTCGGGCTTCACGCTGGACGACGCGACGAAGGCGGCGATCGCCCCGCACGTGCAGGCCCTCGGCGATGCCCGCCAGCGGGTGCTCGCGCTCCGGAACGAGCGCCACCAGCTCAACGTCGCGCTGATGCAGGTCGGCGCCGCCCTGGGGACGACGCTCGACGCGGCGCAGTGGGACATCGTCCAGCGCGGGCGCGACGCCGTGCGCGCGAAGGACGACGCCGCGGTGTTCGAGCGGCTACGCGAGCAGCTCGAGCCGTCCGGGGGCTAGTCCCGCTCGGTCCGAACGATCGAGCGCCCGTTGCCCGCGAGCACCTTCTTCCGAAGGCGGATGCTCCCCGGCGTGATCTCGACCAGCTCGTCCTCGGACAGGTACTCGATGGCCTTCTCGAGCGTGATCTGGATGGGCGGCACGAGGATCTGCTTCTCGTCCGCGCCCGAGGCGCGCACGTTGGTCAGGTGCTTCTCGCGGACGACGTTGATGATCATGTCGTTCTCGCGCGCGTTCTCGCCGACGATCATGCCCTCGTAGACCTCGCAGCCCGGGATGATGAACAGGCGGCCGCGCGGCTGGAGGTGCCAGATCGCGTAGGTGGTCGCCTTGCCCGTACGGTCGCTGACCAGCGAGCCCTGGATGCGCGCCTGGATGAAGCCCGCCCAGTCGTCCCAGCCGTCGAAGATGGTGTTCAGGAGGCCCATGCCGCGGGTGTCGTTCAGGTACTCGCCGCGAAACCCGATGAGGCCGCGCGCCGGGACGCGGAAGTTCAGGCGCACGCGCCCCGACCCGTCCGACTTCATCTCGGTCATCCGGCCCTTGCGGAGCGCCATCTTTTGGGTGACGACGCCCATGAACGACTCGGGGAAGTCGAGCTGCGCGTCCTCGTACGGCTCGAGCTTCCGGCCGCCCTCCATCCGGATCTTGACCTCGGGCTTCGAGACGCTCATCTCGTAGCCCTCGCGGCGCATCTGCTCGATCAGGATGGCGAGCTGGAGCTCACCACGGCCGAACACGCGCATCGTCTCGGCGCTGCCGGTGTCCTCGAGGCGGAGCGCGACGTTGGTGAGCATCTCCTTCTCGAGGCGCTCCCGGATCTGGCGGGCCGTGACGTACTTGCCCTCGCGGCCGGAGAACGGCGAGTTGTTGGACGAGAACGTCATGCCGATCGTCGGCTCGTCGACCGTGAGCCGGGGGAGCGGGCGCGGGGTGTCCACCACCGTGATGGTGTCCCCGATGTTGATCTCGGGGATGCCCGCGATCGCGCACGAGTCGCCGGACTCGACCATGGCCGCGGGGATGCGCTTCATGCCTTCGAACGTGAACAGCTGGTTGACGCGCACCTTGCGGGGGCCCCCCTCGCCGTAGAGCAGCAGGTCGGTCTTCTCGCGCAGCACGCCGTTGAACAGCCGGCCGATCGCGATTCGCCCGAGGAAGTTGTCGTAGTCGAGCTGGGTGATCAAGAGCTGCAGCGGGTGATCCGGGTCGGCCTTCGGGGGCGCGATGCGGTCGACGATGGTGTCGAACATCGGCTGGAAGTTCGTGCCCTTGACCTCCGGGTCGCGGGTGCACCAGCCGTCGCGGGCGCACGCGTAGATGACCGGGAAGTCGATCTGCTCCTCGGTCGCGCCAAGGTCGATGAACAGGTCGTAGACCTCGTTCATCACCTCGGGGATGCGCGCGTCAGGCCGGTCGATCTTGTTGATGCAGACCATGATGGACAGGCCCGCCTCGAGCGCCTTGCGGAGCACGAAGCGCGTCTGGGGGAGCGGCCCCTCGGACGCGTCGACCAGCAACATCGCGCCGTCGACCATCTTCAACGTGCGCTCCACCTCGCCGCCGAAGTCGGCGTGCCCTGGCGTGTCGACGATGTTGATCTTGACGCCCTTGTAGTGGACGGAGGCCACCTTCGCCATGATGGTGATCCCGCGCTCGCGCTCGAGGTCCATCGAGTCCATGACACGGTCGACCACGTGCTCGTTCGTACGCCAGGTCCCGGCCTGCTTCAAAAGGCCGTCCACCAGCGTGGTCTTGCCGTGGTCGACGTGGGCGATGATGGCGATGTTGCGGATGGGGATGATGGCAGACAAGGGGCTTTCCGGGAGAAGGGCGCCGGGTATGCCGCGAGGGGTGTTGTGTCGACAGGGTTGGGAGACCCGGGGGTCGGGCGCTACCAACGATCGGTCGCTTCCGCTCCGCCAAAGCGCGCGGCGGCCGATCAGGTCGGCTTCAGCCAGTAGGCATCGGCGACGAGGTCGGCGGGATTGGCGAGCTGGACGTGATCATCCTCCCAGCCGCACACACCGCAGATGTCGTACGTGCCGAACCAGTCCCCCTCGAGCGTCTTGAAGCCGCACGCCGGACAGGCATGTCGGCCGCTCCCGCTCACGTCTGGAACGGGTACGTCAGCGACACGGCGTCGCCCTCGTAAGGCGGGAACGTGATCGACTTGATCGCGCTGCCGAGGCAGGAGTCGAACGGCGTGCCGCTGTAGTCCCCCTGGGTAGAGGCCTTCGAGACCTTGCCCGAGGGGTCGATCGTCAGCTTCACCTTCACGCCCTTCGGCACGCTGCCGCCGTTGTCGTGCATCTCGTTGATGAAGCAGGTCTTCACGCCCTTGTTGGAGCGCAGCATCACGTCGACGACCTGGAGGCTGATCGCCGTGCCGGACGAGGAGCTCGACGCGGTCGAGGCGCTCGCTGCGGCAGCGGCCTTGGCGGCGGCAGCGGCCTTGGCCTTCGCGTCTGCAGCGGTCTTGGCGTCCGCGGCAGCCTTGGCGTTTGAGGCGGCCTTCGCGGCGGCGGCAGCGCGGGCCTGGTCGGAGCTCGCCGAGCTGGTCGAGGTGGACGAGGCGGGGATCCGCTCAGGGGTGCTCGTCGTACGGGCGACCGGGGTCGCGGCGGGGGCGGGCGCCGGCGCGGGGGCCACGACGGGGGCCGGGGGCGCGACCGGGGCGGCGTCAGCGACTGCGGGCGCTGCGACAGCGGCGGGGTCAACCGGGGCGGGCGCGACGGCAGGGTCCGCCGGGGCCGCGGGCGCGGCATCGGCCATCGTCGCAGCGGCGGCGTCAGGGGCCGCGGGAGGGGCGACCGGCGGGGCAACGGCGGCGATGGGCGTGGGCGCGGGCCCGGTGAGCAGCACACCGCCAGCGGCAGTAGCAACAGCGCCGATCAGGGCGATCACGACGGCACCGACCGCGGCCAACACCACGCTGGCCTTGCGGGTGCCACGGCCGCCCGTGAGCAGCACGAGCGCGACGACCAACATGCCGAACAGGGCCAAGAACGCGCCGCCGGCCCCAAGCCAAGCGTTCGCGACGAGGTTCGAAGCGACGAGGACCATGACGCCCAGGATCGCGACCATCGCCCCGAAGAGCGCGACGGTGAGATCGCCGGAGGGGTCGTACGACGCGGGCGCCGCGAGCATCGCCGGGGAAGGCGTGGGCGCTGCGACAGGCG
>CALQBK020000107.1 GCA_943328795.2 Bifidobacterium breve | reverse complement strand
TCGGGAGGCCCGCACAACGCGGTGAAGAACGCGTCGGTGTCAGCCACCGTCTTGCGGCCGCCCCCGAAGGTCAGCAACAGCTTGTCGAAGCCGCGGTCGCGCAGGAGCCAGAGGTCCCGGCGATAGGCGTCGACGGTAGGGGCCGGGCCCCGCGCGTTCACCGCGGTGAGCAGCGGCAGCGGGAGCGCCCAGAGCAGACCGTCCGGGGCCCAGTAGTCGATGCGCTCGATAGGGACGATGTCGAAGCGCCGGCCCATCGCGATCTGCGCCGCGATGGCCATCGACCGTCCCTCGGAGTCCTTGTTCGCGAGCAGCCGGCTGGGATCGGGGTCTCGCAGTCGGATGAACGGGGTGATGTTGAGCACCCCCAGGGCGCCCCCGTCGGCGTGCAAGGCCGACGCGTTGGGCAGGGCCATCGTCGCCCGCGGCCACGGCACCAGGTCGTGCGCCACCATGTCGACGCAGGCCACCACCACCGGCACCCAGCACCACTTCCAGCGCCCGACCGAAGACGCCGCGGCCGGCAGCGCCGCCACGGCCGCGAGCGCCAGGAACCGCGCGGGGAAGTTGATCGGCTCCTCGTAGTAGCCGAGGTATGCGTTCAGCCACGCCAGCGGCAGCACCAGCCGGCCACCCCACGGGGCTTGGACGATCGCGCCATGCTCCCAGAGCACGGTGCCGAGCGAAAAAAGCACGCCGACGCCCGCCACCACGAGCCACGGCCCACCCCGCCGCGGCTGGGCCCATGCCCCGGCGAGCGCCAGCCCAAGGGTCACCCAGCCGAGGTACCGGCCCCCCTCGTACGCACCGGCCTGCCGCGCGGTTTGCCCGCGGTCGAGGCTGCGCCACGTGACCAGCTGCGAGGGCTCCACCGCCGCGCCCCGGTACGTCTCCATCGGGCGTGTCTGCTTCCACCGCTCGAAGCTCTGCACGTACCGGTCGTCGTCCGGGTCGTACGTCCGCGCGAAGAGGCGGAACGGGGCGAGCGCCAACGCGCCGGCGACAACCGCGGTGACCGCGTAGCGGACGAGCAGGCGGGTGTTCCGGCGCAACGTGACCAGCGCGTACACCAAGACGCCGAGCGCCAAGAAGAACCCGATGTAGAAGCACGAGAGCACCGCGCCGACCAAGGTCGCGCCGAGCGCGACGAACCACCGCGTCGCCTGCGTCCGCTGCGCCTCCAACAAGCACCCGAACCCGAGCGGCAACCACCAGAGCTCCCGGAGCTCACCGACGCCGACGTGCAGCGTGAAGCCCGCGAACGCGCTGCACTCGGCCAGCGCTGCCGCCACGAACGCGCCCCGCGCACGCAGGCTGACCAGCTCGCCGAGCCACCCCGCGCACACGCCGAGGAGCGTCAAGTTCGCGATCGCGAGCACGTTCGACAGCGCGACGGGGCCGATCGGGATGACGGCCGCGAAGAGGCCGTTCAACGGCTCGATCGGGTAGAGGTCCATCCCGTCTGGGAACCCTGCCCAGGTCGTGCGGAGGCCCGCGACGCCGTCCCAGGCCTCCTGGTGCATCCACCAGAGGTTCCACACGTGCTTGATCGCGTCCCCGTCGAGGCTCCCGAGGGCCTGCTCCGAGAGCACGACGGGGGCCGGCCAGGTCAGGAGGATCGCCAGCGCAAGCGACTGCAGGAGGAGATAGACCCGGAGCACGCGGCAACCTACCTGCTCGGTGTCCCCCGCGGGAGTGAGAAGCGCCTGGACCCCCGAATGCTCGAGGCCGCCGGCCGGTGGACCTGGCTCTGGAAGCCCCCGGGCACGCCGGTGTTCCCGCTCCACGAGCCCGGTGAGACCCCGTCGCCGAGCCTGCTCGACTGGTGGCGCACGAACCCAGCGTTCCCCCAGGGGGTGTTCCCAGCCGGGTTCGAGGGGGGCATCGCCCACCGGCTGGACACGGCGACGAGCGGCCTCGTGCTGGTCGCGTCGACCCCCGCGGAGCTGGAGGCGCTGCGGGGGCTCTTCGCGAGCCGCGCGCTACGAAAGTTCTACGTGTTCCGCTCGCCGCACGGGGGCGCTGCGGCGACCATCGAGGTGCCGATCGGCCACCACCCCAAGAGCCGGCGGCGCATGGTCGTCGCCGACCCGCCTCACCGCGCGGTGCGGGGCCGCTGGTACGACGCCTGGACCCGGTTGACCCCGCTCGCGGAGGAGCCGGGCGGCTGGCTCTGGCACGCCGAGATCCGCACCGGGGGCATGCACCAGGTGCGCGTCCACGCGCAATACGGCGGCGCGCCGCTCACCGCGGATCCGCTGTACGCCGCGCGGCCGTCGACGGACGCCGGGGTGGAGGCTGGCGCGCCGACCGCCCCCGCGGGCTTCTTGCTCCACCACGCGCAAGTCGTGTTCCCCGGGGGCCACCGCTCGCCGCTCGCGCCGTTGCCGGACGGCACGCTCCCCTCCCTTCGGATAAGCATGGCACATGGCGTGGTTTGACCGGCACCGGGGTGAGCAAGACGCGCGGGAGGCGTACGACGGGCTCACGCGCGCGCTCGCTCGCAGCGGGGTCGAGCCCGTGCTGGAGCGGATCTGCGGGCCAGCCGGCCTGCGGCGCTTCGTCGTGCGGTTCGACGAGACGCCCCGCGGGTTCCGGGCGACGGCCATCGAGAGCGAGCCGGTGAAGGGCGGCGGAGGCCCCCCGCCGCAGCTCACGGCGAACGCGGCGGTGCCTGACTTGGAGCGCGCCCTCCGGGCCCTGCGGGCCGAGCTCCCCGCGCCGTTTCGCTTCGAGCGCGGGGCGATCGGCGTGGTGCGGGACAGCGAGGGGCCGCTGGACTTGGCGGTGCGGTTCGACGAGGACGGCGACGCGCTGCGACTCGCGGACCTACGCGCCCCGCGTGGCCTCGGCGTCCCCGTCGATGACCCCGCGTACCTCCAGGCCCTGGGCACGTGGTCCGAGCGGGCGAACCGCGTACGCTCGGGCTGGAAGATGCCGGGCCCGCGCCAGGTGTTCCACATCGAGGGGAACCGGCTCACGCTCGGCGGGGACGGCGCCGACGAGAGCCTGATCGTCACGCTGCTCGGCACCTGGGACGGCCGGCACGACCGCTTCACGTGGCTGGTCGACAAGCCGCTCGCCGACGAAGCCCCGTTCGTGCACCCGGAGCAGGTGCTCACGCTGGCCCAGGTCACCGAGCTCGTGGCGTTCGCCGCGGCCCGGCTCGGGGCGATCGGGGTGTTCCAGGGCAGCTCGGACGCCGATGGCGTCACGGTCTTCGCGGCGATCCGGTCATGAAGGACGCGTTGATCGTCACAGCGCTCTCGGCCGTGCCGAAGAGCTGGGTGTCACGGTGGATGGGGGCGTTCGGCCGCACTCGGTTCCCGGCGTTCCTGCAGCGCGTGATCTTGAAGGCCTACGTGGCGAAGTACGGGCCGAACCTGGACGAGTGCGTCGGGGAGCTCGCCGACTTCGACTCGTTGACCGCCTTCTTCACCCGCGCGCTGCGCCCCGGGGTGCGGCCCGTGGACACGCGCCCGGACAGCATCGTCTCGCCCGTCGACGGCGTGTGCTCGGTCGTGGGCGTGGTCGAGGATGGCCGGATCCCGCAAGCGCCCGGCCTCGACTACGCCGTCGGGGACCTGCTCGGCGGGCCCTGCGCGCCCGGCGTGCGGTACGCGGTGATCTACCTCTCGCCGAAGGACTACCACCGCGTGCACACCCCCCGCGAGGGCCGCGTCGTGCGCTTCCGGTACCTCCCTGGCGCGCTCTGGCCGGTGTTCCCCGCGGCGGTCCGCCGGATCCAGGAGCTGTTCGCCCGGAACGAGCGCCTGGTCGCCTGGCTCGAGACCGACATCGGGCCCGTGGCCGTGGTGTTCGTCGGCGCGTTCGGCGTCGGCCGGATCAAGACCGTGTTCTCGGACCTCGTCGCGAACGACGGCGCCGCCGGGTGCGCGGGCGTAGTCGACCACCGGCTCGACCGGTGCGGCGAGCTCGGCCGCTTCGAGCTCGGATCTACCGTCGTGCTGATCTGCCCCGCGTCTGTCCAGTGGACCATTGAGCCCGGCGCCACCGTGAAGCTGGGCGAGCGGATCGGGCGCGTGGGGCCGGCGTAGCCCAGGATGCGCCGCAAGCGGCCCCAATTTGGGCTAGCCCACCCGCAAGACCGTCGCCTCGACTACGCCCTGTGGCCCCTCCACCTCCACCTCGTCCCCCGCGACGGCGCCGGCGAGGGCCCGCGCGAGCGGGGACTGCGCGGCCAGCACCCGGATCGTCCGCCCCCCGAGGTCGACCGGCACCGCCGCGAACGGCGCGACGTACACGAGGTCGTCGCGCCCGCGCATCCGGAGCTCGACGAGCGCCCCCAGGTCGACGCACGGGCTCGGCGACGCGCTCGCCGCCTCGAACCAGGACCGCGCCCGCCGCAGGTCGTCCACGCGCTCGGCTTGCCCCCTCGCCAGGTACGACGCCTCCGTCGCGCGGGTGTCGTACTTGCCCTCCGACTTGCTCTCCTCTGACGACGCCTCGTCGCGCGCCAACGCAGCAACGCGCTCGACCGCCGCGCACCGCTCCCGGGCCGCGGCCGCCAGGGCGCGGACGACCGCCCCCTTGTCCAGGAATGGGTCGATGGCAACGGGATCCACGGGCATGGGGCCGTATAGCCGACCCACCCTGTATACAAAAACTTGGCCGGGAGCGGCGGGCGGGCGGCGCGTCGGCGATACTCTCCGCCGATCCTCCCTGGAGACCGCATGCTCTTCCTCCTCGCCCTGGCGACCCCGGCGCACGCCGCCCCCCAACTCCTCTGGTCGTACGACGCATTCGGGGACTACGTGTCGCCGACCGACGGGTGGAACGGCGACTACTCGCCCGACCGCTGGGGCGGGTTCGAGTACGGGGGGCACACCTGGGCCTACCCGCTGACGGACGAGGGCGACGGCGAGTGGTTCCAAGACGCGGCGATCTCGAACTGGATGACCAACCCGGCCGAGCCCGTGTTCGACGGCGAGTTCACCTGGGACGCGTACATCTCGGACGACGACGCCATCGGCGGCGTCATCGGCAGGACGTCCGACGAGCTGTGGATGATCGTGCTCTGCGGCGACACCCGCAACAGCGATTGCCCCGTGTCGAACCACGAGGGCGACGCCGTGCTCCTGCACGTCACGTCGCGCGGCGGCGCCGAGGAGCTCGCGTCCGCGCACGCCCGCTACGGCACGGACATCTTCGACCTGCACATGTCGTCGAACGACGGCACGGTGCGCGCTTGGTCTGACGACCTCGGGTTCGACATCTCGGGCCCGATCACCGACGGCACCGCGATGACCGAGGTCGGGTTCTACGCCTACAACTGCGGCGGGAGCGACGGGGACAACGTGAACTGCGCGTTCACGCAGCCGAAGGTGTACGGGCTGGACGACGACGACGACGACGTGATCGACGACGTGGACAACTGCGAGACGACGGCGAACGCCGACCAGGACGACGCCGACGGGGACGGCACCGGCGACGCGTGCGACGACACCCCCGGGGACACCGGAGGGGACGCGGACACCGACACGGACACCGACACGGACACCGATGCGGACAGCGACACCGATACCGACACGGACACCGATGCGGACAGCGACAGCGATGCCGACGTCGACTCGGCGGGGAACCTGGACACCGGCTCCGTGCTGAAGACGGCCGGATCGTGCGGCTGCGCGTCGGGGCCCGAGTCCGGCGCGGCAGGGCTCGCGCTCGCGGTCGGAGCCGTGCTCCTGGGCCGTCGTCGGCGCTGATCCCGGTTACCCGGGGGAGCATGTCCTGGCGCTCCCTCCCGCTGCTCGCGTTCGACACCGAGACGACTGGGTTCTACCCGGAGACGGGCGACCGCGTGATCGAGTTCGCCGCGGTGGAGTTCACGCTGCGGGCGGACGGCACGGTCGACAAGGTGGACGAGCACCAGTTCCTCGTCAACCCCGAGCGCCCGATCCCGCGTGACGCCAGCGAGGTGTCCGGCATCAAGGACGAGGACGTCGCGAAGGCCCCGGTGTTCGCCGCGCTCGCGGAGCGCCTGCACGCGATCCTGGGCCGCGGCGTGACCGTCGCCCACAACTACGCGTTCGACCAGCGGTTCATGACCAGCGAGTTCGCGCGCTGCAACCTGAAGTGGCCGAACCCGCCGGCGGAGATCGACACGTTGGACCTGTCGCGCAGGCTCTACGCCGATGCCCGCGAGCACAACCTGGGCGCGCTCTCCCAGCGGCTCGGGGTGGTCCTGACAGGCGCACACCGGGCGACCAACGACGCGCGGGCGTGCGGCGAGGCGTTCCTGGAGATGTGCCGGCGCCACGACGCGCCCGGCGAGCTCGCGGAGATGATCACCTGGGCGGACGGCATCGGCGACCCGCCGAAGACCGGCCACCTGCTGCGGGGCGAGAGCGGCGTCACGCTGTTCGGCACCGGGCGGCTCGTCGGCCAGCCGGTCGAGGAGCACCCGGACGAGCTCGGGTGGATGACCCTCGCCCGGGAGCGCGGGCCGGACGGGTGGCGCGCGGTGTTCCCCGAGAACGTGCGGGCGTGGGCCGAGCGCTACCTGCGCGTGCGGGCCTCGGGGCGAAATCCCCAGGGCGCGAAGGGCTTTGGACCGATGGACTGGGGCATCGACCCGCCCGTGGGCTCCGCGTGACCCGGCCACAGGCCCTCGCGCTGCTGCTCGTCGGGGCTGCCCCGCTGATGGTCGCGGCGAGCCCCGACCGGGACTTGGTCCGGCAGCTCGACAGCGAGGTGATCGCGCTGCGGCAGCGGATCCAGCTCCTGGAGCAGCACTGCGGCAGCGAAGCCGCGGCGCCCCCAATCTTCCCCCAGCTCGTCCAACTCTACGCGGGCACGCCCGTCGTCGTCGATCACGTCGGCGCGCGGGTCACCGTCACGCTGCACGCGGACGACGTGTTCTCCAAGGACGCGTTGACGGTGCGCGAGGAGGCGCAGCCCTGGCTGGATCTCTTGGCGACGTCGCTCAGCGTGAACCCCTCCGCCAACGTGATGATCGTCGGCCACTCCGATGGCGCACCAACTCCCGGGCCCTTCAAGGCGCTCTACCCAACGCCCGCGGCCTGGACGTTGGCCCAAGTCAACGCGGTCGGCGACCAGCTGGTCAAGCGCTACGCGGTCCCCGCGGCGCGCATCACGTTGGCGTCCCGCGGGTCCTCGGACCCTGTCGGCACCAGCGACACCCCCGAGGGCCGGGCGCTGAACCGGCGCGTCGTCCTCTACATCTCTGAAGGAAAGTTCCCATGAACCAAGCTCCCAGCCTCCTATCCCTCGCCCTCTTGCTCGGCTGCGCCGGAAACCACGACGAGAGCGGCGTCACCGGCTCCGAGTGCGGGGACGTCGACGGCGACGGCTCCGACACCGGCGACATCCCCGACCTGGCGGGCTCGTGGAGCATCACGTTTGGGTCCAACTTCTTCGACGACAACTGCAGCGCGAGCTCCCTCTCCCAGACGAGCGAGACGTGGATCTCGGCGATGCAGGTGCAAGGCTCCGTCCCGAGCTTGTCGATGTACTTTGGGACCACGCGCGGCGACGAGATCTTCTACGGGATGGTCGATCGCAACGGCGGCGTCACGCTCTCGGGCACGCACGCGCACGCCGCAGGCACGATGTACGCGCAGTTCGGCGGCCTCGCGTACCACGACCAGTACCAGGACCGCGACGTGATCGACGGCAGCGCGTTCCTCGGGCTCGACACCGACTACGACGGGACGATTGACTGCACCGCGAAGGCGAGCTGGATCGCGTTCAAGTCGGGGTGAGGGTTCGCGCCCACGATGTAACGAAACGCGTGGACTGAGTTTCGTGCTATCGGGGAGCCGATTGGCTGGCGCTCACCGCGGGGATCGCCGCCCCTCATTCAATCACTCTGCGAAGGCCAACCCAGCGGGGTCGGGGACGGGCTCCGACAAGCCTGGGTCGATGCTCCAGCAGACCAACAGCAGCCCACCCCCACCGGCTATGCTCACACCATGCTCCTCCTCCTCCTCCTCGCCGGCTGTGGCGTCTTCCTCTCCTCTGAATGCGAGGTCACCGCGACCACGACGCTCGCGGACGACGAGGTCTCCGCGCTGGGGATCACCGCGGACGACGTCCTCGCTGTCGGCGCCGGCCCCCGCACGGTCCCGGGCACCCTGGAGGACGGCACGGCGGTGAACGCGACGATCGAGGCCACGCGCGCCGAGGGCGACGCGACCTACACCGAGACCGAGCTCGTCGAGAAGCGCCGCCCCAGCGGGACCCTGTGGGGCACCTCGCAGACCACGATGTACGTCGAGTGTCGCAACACCCTCTCCGTGCCCATCACGTTGAGCGTGAGCAGCGACGACGGGACCATCGACTACTCCGAGGCGGGGACGGCGTCGGCGAACGACGGGGAACTGCTCGACGCCGTCACGCTCGACTCCTCCGTAGCCCCGGAGAACGCGAGCGGGCTGCCGACCGTGGAGGAGGACGGCATCGAGGAGGCGTTCGCGCAGGCGGCCGTGGTGGACGAGGGCACCCTCGTCACCGGGAACGTCGGCTGGCAAGGGTCGACCGAGACGTCGAGCTGGGCCCGCTACCTGCTGGACTTCGAGACTGCGGCCGCCGAGTGACCGGCGTTGGTCCGGCAGCTCCCCATTGAACCCGTGCCGGTTGGCGGCTATCCTATGCGAATGGCGACACCCCGTTCAACCATGGTCCTCGGCACCGGCCCGTTCAAGGCGCGGGACCTGCCGAGCGGCTCGAACTACGAGCTCGACAACGGGCACCCGGTGTACTGCGCGCCGACCGGCTCGCGCGGCGGGTCGGCGCAGGCGCTCGGCGCCCAGGTCATCCGAACCGACCCGCTGGTGAAGCACGCCGGCGTCGAGGTCGGGTTCCAGCTCGACGAGGGCACGCTCCGGGCACCCGACGTCGCCGTGCTCGCGTCCGCCCCGCACCCCGGCTGGGAGCTGACCGCCCCGCCGCTCGCGATCGAGTACGCAGACCACGGGCAGGATGAGCCGGAGCTGGCGGCGAAGATCGCCCAGCTCCTCGCCGCTGGCACGCAGGCCGTGTGGGTCGTGCGGCTCGGCCGGCTCCGGCACGTCGAGGTGTACACGCGCGCGCCGGACGACACGATCGGCAAGCGGGTGGCCCACGCGGGCGAGTCCCTGGCGCTGCCGGGCGTGCTCCAGAACCCAGTGCCGGTGGCGGCGCTGTTCGACCCGGACGTGGCGGACCTGGCGACGTTGGACAACCTCCTGGACCGGTTCGGGTTCGTGCACCCCGACCGGGCCCGCGAAGAAGGGCGCGAAGAAGGGCGCGAAGAAGGGCGCGAAGAAGGGCGCGAAGAAGGGCGACTGGCGGCGCTCCGCACGGCGGCCGCCCTCGTGCTGGCGCGGGACAGCGCGCCCCTGCCCGACCTCGCGGCGCTCGGCGAGCAGGCGCTGCTGGACCTGATCGCGCGCAGGTGACAGGCCGGGCGCCGGTGCCGACGCTCGGCCCGGCTTGCCCCGCCCCCCGCCCCCGAATAGGCCCGGGGAGCCCCTTTCCCCCCGGAGGCTCCGTGTCCCGCCGCCCGCTGATCCGCACCGAGCTCCCCGGTCCGATCGCCCGAGAGATGATCGCCCGCAGCGACGCCTCCGTCTCCCCCTCCTACACCCGCGACCACCCCCTGGTCGCCGACCGCGCGCACGGCCTCTGGATCACGGACCCCGACGGCAACGAGTTCCTCGACTTCTCCGCCGGCATCGCGGTCACCGCGACCGGCCACTGCCACCCGAAGGTGGTCGCCGCGATCACCGAGCAAGCGGGCAAGCTCATCCACATGAGCGGCACGGACTTCTACTACCCGGTGCAGGGCCGGCTGGCGCAGCGCCTGGTCGCGATGCAGCCGGTGCGCGGCGAGAAGTGCCGCGTGTACTTCGGGAACTCCGGGGCCGAGGCCAACGAGGCCGCGCTCAAGCTCGCGCGCTGGGCCACCGGCCGCACGCAGTTCATCGCGTTCTTCGACAGCTTCCACGGCCGCACGATGGGCTCGTTGTCGCTCACCGCGTCCAAGGTCCGCCAGCGGGAGGGCTTCGGCCCGTTCTTGCCGGTCACGCACACGATCTACCCGGACCCCTACCGCCTCGGGGCCGGCGCCACGGACGCCGCGTTCGACCACCTGGACATGCTGTTCCGCACGATCGTGGACCCTAAATCGGTCGCGGCGATCTTCGTCGAGCCCGTCCAGGGCGAAGGCGGCTACATCGTGCCCCCGGCGGACTTCCTGCCGCGGCTGCGCACGCTGTGCGACGAGCACGGCATCCTGCTGGTGTTCGACGAGGTGCAGGCCGGCATGGGCCGCACCGGCAAGATGTTCGCGTGGGAGCACTCGGGCGTGAAGCCCGACATCATCACGTTGGCCAAGGGCATCGCGTCGGGCCTGCCGCTGTCGGCGACCCTCGCGTCCGAGGACATCATGAAGTGGAAGCCGGGCGCGCACGCCAGCACGTTCGGCGGGAACCCCGTGGCTTGCGCAGCGGCGCACGCGACACTGGACCTCCTGGAAGGCGGGCTCATCGACCACGCGGCGAACGTCGGGCAATTCGTGATCGACTACGCCCGC
Organism: Bifidobacterium breve; assembly: GCA_943328795.2. Classification (GTDB taxonomy): domain Bacteria; phylum Myxococcota_A; class UBA796; order UBA796; family SXON01; genus CAIUMM01. Next base: position 5,429 of record CALQBK020000107.1, on the reverse strand, counting down.
GAGCGGCTCGGCGGGCACCCCAACGTGGGCGACATCCGCGGCCTCGGGCTGATGATTGGCATCGAGCTGGTCACCGACAAGGCCAGCAAGCAGCGCGCTTCGACCCTCCGGAACGACCTCGTGATGCACGCCTTCCACAACCACGGGCTCATCGTGCTCGGCTGCGGCCAGAACACGATCCGGCTCTGCCCCGGCCTCGTCTGCACCGAAGACGAAGCCCGGGTATGCGTGGACATCCTCGCGTCCTCCCTCGCCTCCCTCACCTCCTGAAAGGAGCTTTCAATGCGCAAGTTTGACGGCGTCGACCTCTACAACCTCGACTCCCTGCTCTCCGACGAGGAGAAGGCCGTCCGCCAGCTCGTCCGGGAGTGGACCGAGGACAACGTCATCCCGATCATCGAGGGACACTGCCGGAACGCGACGTTCCCGCGCCACCTGGTCCCGCAGCTCGGGGAGCTCGGGGTGCTCGGCGTGAACCTGCACGGCTACGGCTGCGCGGGCATGTCGAACGTGGCGTACGGGCTCGTGTGCCAAGAGCTCGAGCGCGGCGACTCCGGCATCCGGAGCTTCGCGAGCGTCCAGGGCAGCTTGGTCATGTTCCCGATCTGGAAGCACGGCAGCGAGGAGCAGAAGCAGAAGTACCTGCCGAAGCTCGCGTCGGGCGAGTTCATCGGCTGCTTCGGGCTCACCGAGCCGGACTACGGGTCCAACCCGGGCGGCATGGTCACCAAGGCCGTCGATGATGGCGACAGCTACGTGCTCAACGGCGCGAAGATGTGGATCACCAACGGAACGCTGGCCGACGTCGCGGTGGTGTGGGCCAAGCTCGACGGCGTGATCCGCGGGTTCATCGTCGAGAAGGGGGACCCGGGGTTCTCGGCCCCCGAGATGCATGGCAAGCACTCGCTGAAGGCGTCCGTGACGTCCGAGCTCGTATTCCAGGACTGCCGGATCCCGAAGGACCGCATCCTGCCGCACGTGCACGGGCTCAAGGGCCCGTTCTCCTGCCTGAACAACGCCCGCTACGGCATCTCCTGGGGCGCGATCGGCGCCGCGATGGCGTGCTTCCACTCCGCGCGCGAGTACTCGCTGTCGCGCATCCAGTTCGGCAAGCCGATCGCGAGCTTCCAGTTGGTGCAGAACAAGCTCGCCTACATGGTGCGCGAGATCACCAAGGCCCAGCTCCTGGCGCTGCAGCTCGGCCGCATGAAGGACAACGGGACGATGATCCCCGAGCAGGTGTCGCTCGCGAAGATGAACAACGTGGACATGGCGCTGCAAATCGCCCGCGAGGCGCGCGATATCCATGGTGCGAACGGCATCCTCGACGAGTACCCGGTGATGCGCCACATGGCGAACCTCGAGTCGGTGAAGACCTACGAGGGCACGCACGACATCCACAACCTGATCATCGGGAAGTGGATCACCGGGATCGCGGCGTTCGAGTAGCGCGTTGACAGCGCCGAGCGCGGCGCGGCAGGCCAGCTACGCGCTGGTCTCCACTGTGCTCGCGCTGGCCCTCTGCGAAGGCGGGGTGCGGATCGCCGACGGCGGCGCACTGCCCCAGCTCGACTGCTACGAGCAGCACGGGGAGCGCCCTTTCACGCTGGGGAGCTGCGCACGCACGCTGCTCCGGCCCGGCGGCGGCACCTGGACGCTCACCACCGACGCGCAAGGTCGACGGCCGACAGCGGGCCACGCGAAGGGCTCCCCGTGGCTCGTGCTCGGGGACTCCCAGGTGCTCGGGATGTACCTGGACGACCCGGACACCCTGGCGGCGCGCCTCGACGACGCCGGCGTTCCCGTGCTCGCGCAGGGCACGCCGGCGCACGGCGTGGAGGACGCGGTCGCGGCGTTGGACCTCGCCGCCCTGCCGCCGCTGGCCGGCGTCCTGGTGGTCGTGAACGGCGCGAACGACTGGGCGGAGGCCGGTCACCCGGTCGGGGAGCGCTGCCGGGTCGTCCACGGCTGGCTGGTCCCGGCGCCACGGGCCGACACGCTCCCCGCGCGGTTCTTCGCGACCCCGCTGACGGCGAGCCACCTGTTGACCTGGGCGGTATCGCTCGGCGCCCGGGACCCATCGGTCGACCCGGGCGAGCAACGTTGGGCGGAGAGCCCGTACGCGATGGCGCCCAGCGCGCGCACGGCGGCGGCCACGCGTATCGCCTCCGCCATCGCGGGCCTCGCGGCCGCCCACCCCGAGCTCCGCGTCCGTTCGCTCGTCCTCCCGGTCGACTTCGCGACCAGCGCGGCGCGGGCGAGCGAAGTGTTGCCGGCCGCGCGGCAGGCGACCCACCCGTGGACGGACCCCACCCCGTGGCGCGAGGTCGCGGCGCTGCTCGCCCCCGTGCCCGTGCTCGACGCCAGCCCGGTGCTCGGAGACGCGCAGGACTTCCAGGACGGCGACTTCCACCTCTCCCCGACCGGCGCGGCCAACGTCGCGGCAGCGCTCCAAGACGGGCTCCGGTAGCGCCGGCCGCCCCCGGTCACTTTTTGGCCGTGGCGTGTCCGAATTTGGAGGGGGGCAAATTCGGACACGTCCCGGGGGTCAGCCCACTTCCCGCGGCCACCTCCACGCGTTCACCGCCGCGGCGGCCAGCACGACGCCGGGCAACGGCCCAATCAACGCGAGAACGGCCAACCGCGCGGACTCGGGTTGGTGCGCGGCGCCTTCCAGGTAGCCAGACGCGCCCAACACTCCGCCAACCCCCCACAGCGTCGCGGCCAACACCACCTTCTCGATGAACGTCATCATCCCGTAGAACTGCCCAGAGCGGTCCACCCCGGTCGTAGCTTGGTCCGCGGCCACCACGTCCGGCAACATCGCCCAGGGCAACACGTGCGCCGCGGCGACGCCTGGGCCAACCAAGCACGCCATCCCGACGGCGGCCCACGCGTTGCCCTCGGGCACGAGCGCCAAGCCGAGCAGCACCACCGACCAGCTGGCCATCGCGACGGCGTAGGCGCGCGGCTTGTCGGTTCGCTTCGCGAGCCAAACGACCCCGGGGATGCACGCGAGCGCCGAGAGTTGGATCGCGGCGAACAACGCGTCCAGCAGGTCTTGGCGGTGCAGGTGGTGCTCCACGTAAAAGGGCACGATGGACGACAAGGTCGCGACGACTGTCCAGGACATGCAGAACTGCGCGACAACGCGCCGGTACGGGGCGATCCGGAGCACGCTCCACATCCCCGGCCCCTCGCCCGTCGTGCCGCTTGGGTCCCGGCCCCGGGTCGCCCACGCGGCGTACCACAGCGGCGGCGCGATGCAGAGCCCGAGCACCACCCCGGCGGTCCGCCACGAGTAGTGGTTGAACAACAGCGGCATCGCGATGCCCGAGACGATGCCGCCCACCATCGACCACGCCATCCGGGCGCCGTTCAGCCGCGTCCGCTCCGTGTAGCCGGGCGAGGGATCGCCCGGCTCGGCGGGCAGGTCCTGCGTGAGCGCGGCCGTGAGCGCGCCGTAGGGGATCACGACCGCGCTGTAGGCTGCGTTGAACAACAGCAGGAGGACGGCGTAGCCAATCGCGGCCTGGGTCCCCTGCAGGTCGAACCCCCAGAACGTCGCGATGAACGTGGCCGCGAACGGCACCGACCCAAACACCACCCACGGCCGGCGGGCCCCCATCGGGCTGCGCGTACGGTCCGAGAGCCAACCCGCGAGCGGGTCTGCGAAGGCGTCCCAGCCCTTCCCGACGAACAACACGAGGCCCGCCGTGGCCGCGGGCAGCCGCGCGACGTCGACGAGGTACTTCAGAAGGAAGAACATCATCGTCGTGTTGGCGATAGCGATGGCGAACGCGCCGAAGCCGTAGCCCTGGCGAACGCGGGTCGGGAGGGCGGTTGGCATCGGCGTAGGGTACCAGGTCGCGGTGTGCTAGCTCGGCAACACCGGGAACCGCGTCCCAGGCTCGAACGCGAGCCCGAACCGCTCGCGCAGGATGGCGAGCAGCGCGTCGTCGTCGGGGATGGCGCTGACCTGGGCGACCCCGCTGGGGCCCCGCTCACTAAACTCCTTGTCCACCACCGTCAGGCGGTGCCCGGGCGGCCCGGCGAGCGCGACCAGGAGCCGGTTCCGGAAGTGCGACCGGGGGTGCGCGCTCGTGAACCAGCTCGCGACCTCGCGGTCGATGAGCGGCATCGTCTCGAGGGTGAACTCGCAGACGTCGGCCCAGTCGGCCCCGAGCAGCACCTGGTGGTAGTACATCGCGCCCTCGCAGACGATGCGCCGGGTCTCGTGCGGCGTAGGCTGCGGGGCGTCGGTGTGCAGCCGCAGCGGGGCGGTCGGGCTCATGCCCCCGACGCCGACGTCGGCGAGCCAGGACACCCCGTCGATCTCGAGCCGCAAGAACACGTGCGTGCGCGGGGGCGTCACGTCCAGCGGACGCCCGATGCGGACACGGGCGCTGATGGGCACGACGTCGAAGCCGAGCGCCTCGAGCACGTGCAGCAACAGGCCGTTCTGCTCGAAGCAGTACCCGCCGCGGTGGTCGTGCACGAGCTTTTGCAGCAGCGCGGCCGGGTCGAGCAGGATGGGCCGGCCGAGCAGCACGTCCAGGTTCTCGAACGGGATCGAGCGGGTGTGGGCGAGCACGATCCCGGACAGCGTCTCGAGCGTCGGCGCGCGGCTGCCCGTGTACCCGGTGCGCAGGAAGTAGGCGTCGAGGTCCGTCATCGCCGCCAGGTAACGCGCCCCCGGGCCGCTCTCCCGCGGCATGCTGTACACTCCGCCGATGCTGCTGTTCACGCTGGCGCTCGCGCGCGCCGAGACCCCCGACACGCCGTGGCTCTGGACCCACGCCGCGCTCGGCGGAGGCGCGTTCCCCTCGGGCGCGCAGCTCGACGTGCGCGCGTCGGCCCGCACGCCGCTGTACGGCACCGACAGCTTCTTGCTCGCCGACAACTACGCGGGCGCCGGACTCCGCGCCGCGATCACCCCGGCGTACGTCACGGGCGGCCCGCGGCTCTCGATCGCCCCGGCTGCGTTCTTCGACATGGACGTGTCCGGCAGCGTCGTCCGCTACTTCCACACGCCGTTCGGGCCGCTGCTCTTCGACCAAGTCACGTCGGGTAAGCCCGACGCCGCCCGCGATCTCCGCTCGGACGAGAGCTTTGCCGACACGGCGTTCACCGCCGCCGCCGAGCCAACCCTGAAGGCCCAAGTTGGCCCCGTCGTCGCGTTCGACGCGTGGACCATCGAGCTGCGGCACACCAACCGCGGCGCGGCGCCCGACGGCGCGGCCGACGCGCCGTTCGTGTACGAGCCGTACTGGGACTTGGTGATCGCCTGGGACGACGTCATCATCGAGCAGCAAGGGGCGGTGCTCGGCATGATTTGGAAGGGCGACGGCATCGACCGAAAGCTGTGGATTGGCGCGACCGTGCGGCACCACTGGGCCGTGCAGTCCACCGACTCAAGCCTCGTCGTT
>CALQBK020000106.1 GCA_943328795.2 Bifidobacterium breve | reverse complement strand
GCGCCATCCACACCCGCGGGAGCTGCAGGATGAACGACAGCGCCGAGGACGCAATCCCGAGCGCGTGCATCCGTCCGGGGTTGGCCAGCGACCGAAAGAACGCCCGGAAGCCAAAGCCGATGTCGTCGACGGTCCCGGCCGCGACGGCCAGGTACTCGTCGTAGGGCCACGCGACGCCGTCCGCCTCGACGCGACACCGCGCAGGCTGCATCAAGCGCCGGATCGCGGCCCCGTTCACGAACCCTGAGAGGATGCCCCGCGCCAAGATGGCCAGGGCCTTCGCAGGCGTGGGCTCCGATCCGTCGTAGTACACCTCGAGGAAGTTCGAGATCAGCCCGTTTCCGAACAGGAAGCCGTGCTGGCTCGGCCCACCACCGTCCACGCGGAGCGTCGTCCGCACCACGTGCGGCACGTCCTCGGCGGTCGGGTACCGCAGCAGCGCGCGCAGCCACGCCTCGGGCCCGTGCCCCGTCACCCCGAGCATGCGCCCGCGGACGCCGTAGCCGCCAGACACGGTGTTCATCGTGCCCCCGGGCAGGACCTGGATCAGCGGCAGCGGGCGATCCCCGAGCCGGTTCAGCAACGCCGTCAGGACAACGTGCACCGTGCCGTCCCCGCCGTTGATCGCGAGGACGTCCGGCGGATCACCCGCGAAGATCGCGTGGAGCGCGGCGTCGAGGCTCGCAGCGTCCCCCGCCGGGTAGACTCGGCCCCGGTCGCCGAGCATCGCCTGCAGGCGGTCGCCGAGCCGCGGGTCCCGGCGGTTCTGCCTCGACCCGGGGTTCGTGATGACGGCGACGCGCAGGTCAGGGCCCGGTGTGCGGCGCGAAGACGATGACGGCTACGGCGGTAGCCACGTAGAGCGCGACGGTGAGGAGGATCGGCACGTCCTTCAACAGCGTCTCGTCCGGCGCCGCCCCCTCGCCCCGCTGGTCCACCAGGTAGATGTACCGGAAGATCCCGTAGAGCGCGTACGGCAGCGTCAACAGCAGCCAGGGCGTCGGCGACCCGAGCACGGTGTACAGCGCGTAGCTGATGATCGTGCCGCTCGTGGTGATGGCTTGGAACTCCTGGAGCATCGCCGGCGAGTAGTGGTCCAGCGCCTTCCGCGTGCCGGACTTGCGGCCGTCCAGCAGCATGATCTCGCCGCGGCGCTTGTTGAAGCCGAGGAACAGCGCCAAGAAAGCCGTGCAGAGCAAGAGCCACGGCGAGATGGGCACGTCGATCGCGACGGCCCCCGCGACCGCGCGCCAGAGGTAGCAGGCCGACAGGAACATCACGTCGAGGATGACGTAGTGCTTGAACACGGTCGAGTACGACAGCGTCGTCGCGAAGTACAGCAGCGCGCAGATGACGAACGGGACGCCCACGAGCGCGGCCACCGCCATCGACCCCGTGAAGCACAGCCCCATCAGCACCCAGGCGCCGGTCGTGGTCAGCTCGCCCGCGGCGATCGGCCGAAAGCGCTTCTTCGGGTGCGCCCGGTCGGCCTCGGCGTCCCGGAGGTCGTTGTAGACGTACCCGGTGCTCGAGAGCAGGCAGAAGCTGGTGAACGCGCCGATGAACAGCAGCCAGTCGTCCACGCGCGTCAGGTTCGAGACGCCGTCGCGCGCCGAGAACACCAGCGCGGCGATCAAGAGCCCGTTCTTGGTCCACTGCTTCGGCCGCAGGGCGGCGAGCGCCGCGAGGGGGAGCGCCCGGGGGACCGGGGCGGGAGCGGGGTCTGTCACGTCACTTTCCTCCCCCACTGGGGGTCGCTGGCGCGCTCACGGGCGGCGAGAAGTCGAGCAGCCGCACCTGGTTGGCGGTGAGCTTGAGGTGAGCCTCGACAGGCCCGTACCCCGGGCCCTGAACGCGCACCACCGAGGGGATGTTGGTCTTGAGCGAGGCCCGCCAGGGCGGGTTCCCCGCGAGCGGGGCGCCGTCCACGCTCCCTGTAAAGCCCGCCGGCGCGTGGATCTCCACGGCTGGCTCCGCCACCAGCACCGCAGGCTCTGGCCGCGAGACGCCGGTGCGGCCAAGCAGCACCCCGAACCCGAGGCCGACCACGAGCGTACAGAAGCACACCACGACGTAGGCCAAGTGCACGTGGCTCGGCGTTCGGAAGACGACCCGCGCGCGCGGCTCGACGGGCACCGCGACCTCGACGCGGCGCACGGGCTCTGCGATCCGCTGCGGCTCGAGCGACGGGCGCTGCATGACCTGCCCGCGATCCTGCGGCGCCTCGCGGGCCGGCGCGGTGCGGCCCACCGAGGGCGGCGGCATCGAGCGCTGCCGGATCGGCGCCGGGGGCCCGAACGGGTCCGGTCGGATGACCGTCTCCATCTCGGACCACTGAGACGGCGGGGCGGGCTCAATCCCCCGCTCCTTCGCCATCTCGGCAGCCAGCATCGCGTCAATCGTCGGGTTGCGGATCAGCGTCGACTCCTCCCCGATGCCCGGGGGCGGGAGCACGACCTGCTGCGGCGTACGCGGCGGCAAGGTCGGCCTGGCCGGGGCGACCGGGCCCTTCGCGCCGGTGGCCTTGGCGAGCGGACCGGTGTCCAGCTCGGAGGGCTTGGGCGCGGGCGCGTCGGCCAGCAGCAGGTCCCGGACGAACGTGGCGAGCGTCGCCGCGGAGAAGATGAACTGCGAGTCGTGGAAGAAGGTGTTGAGCGCGTTCTTGAACGCCGTCGCGTCGGGGTACCGCTGGTCCGGATCTACGCGCAGGGCCGTGGCGATGATGGTGTCCAGGGCCGCGGGGACGTCCGGGTTCACGCTGCTCGGGGGCACCACCGCGCCGCGCCGCACCGCGTCGAGCGTCCGCGCATCGCCCGGCTGCCGGAACGGGTGCCGCCCCGTCAGGAGCTCGTAGAAGACGACGCCGGCCGCGAACAGGTCCGCGCGCTGGTCGACGTCACGGCCGGCGGCCTGCTCGGGCGCCATGTAGTCGAACCGCCCCTTGATGACCCCGGCCTGCGTCTCCATGCTCTTCACGGCCGCCTTGGCGATGCCGAAGTCCGTGAGCTTCACCTCGCCCTGCTGGCTGACGAGCACGTTCCCGGGCGAGATGTCCCGGTGGACGATGTCGAGCGGGACGTGGCTCCCGTTCCGCACGACCGTGCGGTTGTGCGCGTACTCCAAGCCCTTGAGCATCTCGATCAGGATGTAGACCGCGTGCGGAAACGGCATCGTGATGCCTTTCTGTCCGCAGCGCTCGAGGATCTGCCCCAGGTCCTTCCCGTTCACGTACTCCATCGCGATGAAGTACTGGTCGTCCACCGCCCCGAGGTCGAGGATCTGCACGATGTTCGCGTGGGACAAGAGGCCCGCGATCTTCGCTTCGTCTACCAGGAGGTCTACGAACTCCGGGTTCGAGGTCAGGTGCGGCAGGATGCGCTTGATCGCGTAGGTGCGGTGGAAGCCGCCGATGCCCTCCAGGCGCGCCTTGAACACCTCGGCCATGCCGCCCGCGGCGATTCGCTCGATGATCTGGTACTTGCCGAAGCGCTGGGGTTCTTGGGGCACGAAAGTCCGGGATCGCCGCGCGCGCCCGGACGAGCCCGCGGAGTGACCCGCCCCGCTATCGCGATGTCGTGCCAGCCGGGCGACAGGCGCCCCTGGGACCGGGAATCGAAGCTCGCGGGGCGACGAAGTGGGCCCCAGGCCGTTGAACGGTAATCTTTTTCACAAAAATGCGATGCAGGGACGTTGCATTTCGTGACGCCTGTCTTAGAGCGCGCCCGCCTTTTCCCCCCGGACCAATCTCGGCCCGAATGGCTCGCTTCTCGGGGTTCAACCCCCATACCCTCTCTGGAGAATCACAATGGTCGCTCTTCTCGCCCTCGCTCTCACCGGCTGCAGCCCCACCCCCGCCTCGATCAAGTTCGACGGCGAGCCCACCGCCACCGTGCACACCCTCGACGCGCAGGCCGTCAAGAAGGCCACCGTGCTCGACGCGGACGGCAAGGCCCTCGACCCCCAGCCCACCGACCTCTCGTGGAGCGTCAGCCCCGCCACCGTCGCGACCCTCGACAAGACCAACGTGAAGCCCGTCGGCAACGGCGAGGCGACCGTTGAGGCGAAGGTTGGCGAGGTCAAGGCCTCCTACAAGTTCGTCGTCGCCCTCCCGGACAAGGTCGAGATCGCTGGCTACACCGCGGGCACCCCCGTGGCCGTCGGCGCGACCCAGGCGCTCACCGCCGCCGTGATGGCCGGCGCGGACAAGGTTGACGGCACGCAGATCACGTGGGAGTCCGCGAACACCGCGGTCGCCACCGTCGACGCGTCCGGCACCGTCACGGGCGTCACCATGGGCACCTCCACGATCAAGGCGACCGCCGGCGAGCTCTCCGCCACCGTCGACGTCACGATCGGCGACGCCGCCGCGGCCCCCGCGGTGGCCGGCGACGCGACCGCGGCGCCCAAGTAGTCACGCGCCGCCCCTGGCGGCGAGGACACCAGCAGCCCGGAGCCGAGAGGTTCCGGGCTGTTTGGTTTTTCCGCACCGAGCTGTCGCAGCGGCGTCAACCCCCGCCCCGGTCAGAAAATGGCCCTCGCGTGTCCGAATTTGAAGAGGGCAAATTCGGACAGGCCGGCGCGCGTAGCCGGCGAGCTGTCGCAGCGGCGACCGCCGGCCCGGGCGTCAACCCCCGCCCCGGTCAGAAAATGGCCCTCCCGTGTCCGATTTTGAGGAGGGCAAATTCGGACAGGCCCACGCGCCGGCCCCTTACGCGGAGCGAGCCGGCGAGCTGTCGCAGCGGCGACCGCCCGCCACGGCGTGAATTCACGGGGCCCCAGGCGCGCGTACTCGCGCCCCCTTACGCGGAGCGAGCCGCGGACAGCGAGCCGGCGAGCTGTCGCAGCGGCGACCGCCCGCCACGGCGTGAATTCACGGGGCCCCAGGCGCGCGTAGTCGCGCCCCCTTACGCGGAGCGAGCCGCGGACAGCGAGCCAGCGAGCTGTCGCAGCGGCGACCGCCGGCCCGGGCGTGAATTCACGGGGCCCCAGGCGCGCGTACTCGCGCGCCTGGGTTACTTCCCCCGGCCGGAGTGGTCATGGCCCAGTTCTCCGACTTTATCAATCGCATCTTCAGCAACGAGCGTACGCAAGGCCTCTCAGGGGGGGCTGAAGCTGTAATTGAGGCCGATCCGGCCTCTGCGTTCTACGCCGCTCGCATGCGGAAGCACCGCACCGACGAAGACCTGGTCACGTCCCCCGAGTACGTCTGGGCCACCCCGAGCTTCGGCGGACGGAAGGGCGGTCTGCGCGCGCACCTCCAGGCCGAGCGCGGCGACGGGATCGCGAACTTCACCGACGTCTTGCTGGTCATCAACCAGCCCGATGCGCGCCGCGCCGCGGTGATCGAGGGCGAGCCGTGGACCGAGCGCACCGCGAAGGCGATCGCCGACCGGTTCACGCAGTTCTGCGAAAAGGACAAGTTTGAACTTCGCTACGGCACGCGCCCGCTCCGGTTCTGGATCGTGGCGGACGGCGGGAGCGAGATGCTCAACCAAGGCTACGGCCTCGGCCCTGGCGAGTTCATCACCGGCCTGGTCCCGAACCTGTACCTCGGCCCCGCGCGCCGGTCGCGCCCCGTCTTGGCGGTGCACCTCAACCTGCCGGGGGCCTGGGAGGGCTACCGCGAGGTCGGCCGGATCTACAGCGACCAGATGCTGTTTACGCTCGGTCGCCACTGGCTGGACAACTTCCACCACCCCGCGCTCCGCGAGCCCGGCCTGTACCGCTTGCAGCAGTACCCGGACGGCAGCCTGGTCCACACGATCAGCCCAGAGCTGCAGCACCGCTACCTCGTGCGGTCGGACCAGGTGGAGGGCGGAGCCAGCGTGCTCACGATCGCCGAGTGGGGCGGCGCGCCGGTGGCGTACCTCGTGCTGGCGGTCATCGACGCGCCGTCGATGGACACTGTCGCGGTGGAGATGGCAGAGGCCACGGCGGCCGCAGCCGCGGCTACGCCCGTAGCGGCCCAGGTCGACGAGCCCGCGGCCATCGCCCCGCGGGCGACGCGGAGCGACTTGTCGTCCGCGGCCTCCTTCAGCCAGAGCGGGGCCACCCCCCGGCGTACGCTCAGCAACGACAAGCTGACGAAGACCATCGTCCCGGGCGCCCTCGACGCGCGGATCTTCACGCTCCAAGAGCGCGGGGCGCTGCTGCAAAAGGTGCACTTCGCCAACTACATGGACGGCTACGACGTCTTCATCGGCGCGGGCTCTGCCGTCGCGACCCAGATGACGGACCCGAAGGCCACGCTCCAGGTCCGCGGCGGCCGGGTCTCGCTCATCGTCAACGACGCCGGCGTGCGCGTGGACGGCCAGCCGGCGGTCGTCGGGAAGGCCCAACTACTGGCGGGCGAGGTCACGATCGACGTAGACGGGAACCAGGTCGTGTACCGGGACCTCTCGACGGTCAAGGTGGACGGCTGGCCCTACCTGGGCGAGCTCCGGCGCGCCGGCGGCGGCACGTACCTCGACTTCGGCAGCGGGCACCGCATCGGGCGCGACCGCCGCTGCAAGGTCCGGCTGCCGGACGAGCCGCAGAACACGAACATCGCGTGGTTGCCATCGGTCGGCGGTGGGACGACGATCCGCTCGCACACGGGCGACATCCCGAAGTCGCGGTTCTACACCGACTCGATCATGGTCGCGTCCGAGCACGCGGAGATCGACCTGGACGGCGAGCCGGTGCTGCGCTCCCTCGCGCGCCAGTGCTACACCTACGTTCGGCGGGGGAATGACCTTTTCCCGCTCGTGCCCCGGTCGGACAACTTCACGGGCGCGTACGAGATGGCGCTGCAGCCCGACGACGAGGTGCTCGTCGGCAACTGCCTGTTCCGCGTCAGCTTCCCCCCGAACGAGAAGGACGCCGCCGCGTTGGTCGGGCCGATCGTGATGCCCGAGCCCCCGCCGCCCGCCCTCGCCCCGGTGGACTTGGACGACGTCGCCGACGCCCCCGCCCCGCGCCGGGTCGACAAGCTGGCGGCTGCCGACCGCCTGGAGCGCACGAACGACAGCAGTGTAGCGCCTGCCGGCATCCTCAAGAAGGCCCGCGGCGTCACGCTCGACGTGCCCGCGGCGTTCGGCCTGGGCGAGGCCGGCACCGCCCCGCGCCCCGTGCAGATCGGCATGGCTGGCAACGGTGACCGCGCGCTCGCCGACCTCGAGGCGTACACCTCCCCGCTCGACCGGCCGCTGCCGCGAACGGGTCCCGCGATCGACGAGCGTGCGATCCCAGACCCCGCCGCTTCGATCCAGACAGCCGATCGCCCCAGCAGCGCCAAGTCCACGCGCCCCCCGGCCGGCCCGCCACCCCCGCCGATGCTGCTCGACGGCGGCGGGCTCGACGACCCCCCGCGCACGCTCGAGTCCGACCCCGAGACCGAGGCCGACGAGCCGCTGATGCGGTTCAACGACCGGATCGAGGGCCCGTCGCGTCCGCCGGTGTCCGCGCCGGAGCAAGGGGTCGAACCCTTGCCCCCGGTCGACCCCGACGAAGCGGTGTTGAGCGTCGAGGAGGCCCAGTGGCAGTTCGAGCTCTCTCGGCCGGGCCAGCTCGTCCAGGAGGGCTGGATGGTCTCTGGCGACGTCGTGGTGGGCAACCACAAGGGGTGCGGCGTCGTCATCCCCGAGGTCCGCGCGTTCTCGCAGCAGGCCTTCATGACGCTCGACTACTTCCGCCTGAGCGTGCGCGGGAAGCGCGGTCGCGTCGAGCTCCTGCAAGAGGGCGAGGCCAGGCTGACGGCGAACGGCGTAGCTCTCGGCGCGGTGGACAACCTGGACACCGCGCACATGGAGATCGTCCGGCGCGACCAGAACCTCGAGCCCGACTTCGACGTCGCGCTCGACCTCCAGGCCGACCCCGCGTTGCCGGACCCCCGCGCCCGGCTGCTGCGCATCGACGTGTCCGACCGGCTCACCGCGGCGCTCTTCACCGTGGGGCTCCCGCTCAAGGCCAGCCGCCGCCTACGTCTCGGCCCGATCGAGGTGACGGCGACGTTCGATGGGCACCGCCTCTTGCTCACGGACTACATCACGACCTACCGGCTCCCGACGGGCTTCCGGCCGTGCTTCTTCCGCGAGGGCACCAAGGCGTACCGCACGCTCCCTGAAGACGGGAGCCAGGTCGTCGTGTCCCCCGGGGACACCCTGATCTGCGGGAGCTGCGTCTACAGGTTCCAGCCCGCATGAACCCGGGCGGGATCTACCGCGTCGGCGTCGCCTGCAGCGTGGGCATCGGCTCCGCGCGAGGGGGGCGCGCCCGCAACGAGGACAACTACGTCATCGGGCTCGACGGCCGCGTGCGTGTGCGCGCCGGGGACAAGGAGCAGGTGGACTCGGCGCCGAACGACCCCGCGCCGGTCCTGGCGGTAGCCGACGGGATGGGCGGCCACGAAGACGGGGAGATCGCGTCGTCGACGACGGTTCACGCCATCGCGCGGCTCTACGGCCGGGCGCGTCCGACGGACGTCGAGGCGTGCCTCCGCGACTTCCTGCTCGACACCCACCACCGGCTGCGCCCGACGGTCAGCGTAGGCGGCGTCGTCAAGATGGGCACCACGCTGACGGTGTTGTGGATCGTCAGCGGTCGCGCGTACTGGGCCCACGTGGGCGACAGCCGCTTGTACCTCTTGCGTGGCGAGAAGCTCGTGGTGATCACCCGCGACCAGACGCGCGCGGAGTTCGCGCGCCGGGATGGCCGCCCCGAGCCGCCGTACCCGAACCACCTGTCGCAGAACTTCCTCTACGGCTCGCGCGGGCTCGGCAACGACGAGTCCTTGCGCATTGACAGGGGCGTCGACACGGGCAGCTTTCGCCTCCACCAGGGCGACCGCCTGCTGCTGTGCAGCGACGGCCTGCACGGGTTCGTCAGCGATGGCGCGATCCAGCAGACGCTGTCCCTGGGCGACGCCACGACGGCCGCCAGCGCGCTGCTCGGCGTCGCGATGCGCGCGGAGAGCGACGACAACGTCACGGCGCTGGTGCTGGCCGTCGAGGGCGATCCCGGAGTGGTGGACGAGCCCGACGACGCCGAGGACTGGGAGCACAAGACGACGCTGGTGCCCCTCTAGCCCAGGATGTGCCGCACGCGGCCGCTCCTGGGAGCTACCAGCCGGTCCAGTCTGCCGGCATGGCGGCCCGCGCGACGAAGAAGTGGCTCGCGTCGACGCTGGAGCCGGACGACCCGAAGTACTCGGAGTTGTAGTCGATGCCGTCCGTGCTCGACTGCGTCGACCAGTACTCAAAACCCTCGATGTCGCCGTCGGCGTCGCGCTCCCAGTCGATGAAGATGACGCTGTGGCCGCTGCCGGAGTTGCGCCAGAACTGGATGAAGTCCCCCGGCTGCACGTCGCTCCAGGACGTGACCTGCTCGCCGATGCCGTAGTTCTCGACCGCGGTCACGACGCCGTCCCCGTACAGGTCCCGCACGAACCAGTCGACCCGGAACTCGTTGAGCTCACTGACGGACATCCCGTTGAGCGTGCCATCCCCGCCCGTCGAGGCGTCCACGGACTCGAACGCGCGCATCATGACCTCCCAGGTCAGACCGACGCAGTAGCAGCGCCCCTCGGGATCGCCCTCCGCGACGAGCTGGTCGCGGTACTCGACGTCCCGGGTGGTCCCGTACCAGTCGTCGCCTTCGGGCCAATAGTAGTCGTGCGACCCGTCGGTCGCGTAGGACTCCAGGATGTCGAGCACCACGGCGTTGAAGCCCGACCCCTCGGGCGCCGAGCCTTGCTCGACGGTGAGCGTGATGCTGTCCGAGCCGCGCATGTGCCCATCGCTGGTGTACCCGCGCGCCTCGACGAAGTGCGCCTCGCCCTCGCCGGGGATGTCGGCCGAGAGCAGGCCGTTTGCGTCCACCGTGCCGATGGAGCTGCCGTCGACGTAGATCTCCAGGTCCACCAGGTCGTCCGACGCGGCGATCACGAACGGGACCGGGTTGTAGACGTGGTCTCCTTGCGACGGGCTCTGGATCGTGACCCAGCTCGCCCCGGCCTCCGCTACGCGCACTTGGAGCGTGTGCGTCGACAGCGCGCCGTCGTCGGCGTCGAACCCCGCGAGCTCCAGGTCGTGCAGCCCGTCGTCGAGGGTGACCGTGAGCTCCCCCGCGGCGACCTGCGTGGAGTCGTACTCGACGCCATCGACGCTGAGCGCGACGTGGTCGACGTTCTTGCCCGCCTCGAAGGACAGCACGAACGGGCTCTCGACGGTCTCGCCGTTCGTCGGGCTCGTGACCTGGACGGTGTCGGCGCGCAAGAACGTGGCGTCCTCCCCGTCGTCCCCGTGCTTCTTCTCGGACTTCCCGCCCGATCCGCAGCCGGCCAACACCAACACGAGGCACGCTGTGATTCGACCGTTCATCGTGGGCTCTCCCTCGCGCGGTGCTAACAAGGAAACGGGTCAGCGTCTTTCGTGGCCTTCGCCCTTCCCCAACGCGGCGAACACGCTCCGCACCAGCGTGAGCTCGGACGACGTGAACCTCGCGCGCAGGAACGCCGTCCGCAAGCTGCGCAGCGTCCGCGTCCGGAGCCCCGGCTCGCTCGCCCACCCCGCGCGGTCGAGCCGCGCCTCCAGGTCCACCAGCGCGTGCACCTGCTGCCCCATCGGCGCCGCTTCGACGCTGCCGCCGCTCTCCTCCGGGATCTCCCCCCTCGCGGACCACTCCCAGCCGACGATCGCGACCGCGGCCGCCAGGTTCAACGCGCGCGCCTCGGCCGTGGTCGGGATCGTGAGCAGCGCGTGCGCCCAGGTCAGCTCCGCGTACGTGAGCCCGGACCGCTCGGGCCCGAACACCACGGCGCTGCCTGCATCCCAGCGAGGTGCCGCCTGCCGGGGCGTCTCCGTCGGCTTCCGAAACTCGCGGTGCATCGCGCTCGTCGCCCAGACCTGCGTGCGGTCCGCCAGCGCGTCGTGCAGCGAGTCGAACACCCGCGCCCCGTCGAGCACCCGCGCGCCGTGGGTCGCGGTCGCCACGGCGCGATCCCCGCGGGCGTCGCACTGCGGCGCGACCAGCCGCAGGTCCGAGATGCCGAAGTTCGCCATCGCGCGAGCGGCAGACCCGACGTTCTCGGGCAGCGTGGTCCCGACCAGCACGATCGAGAGGCTCACTGGAACACGCCCTCGACCCCGAGGATCGGCAACGTCGTGAGGCCAAAACCGTAGGTCTGCTGCGAGTAGACGTCCGAGAGCCCGGTGATCACCGGCTCGGGGATGCGCCGGTTGTACACGTTCTGGATGTCCAAGTAGAAGTCCAGCCCGAGCTTGTGCTGGACGAAGTGCCGCGAAATCTTGAGATCCAGAGCGTGGAACGCCGGCAGTCGGCCGTTGGCGTCGCGGGTGAGGGGCACGGAGACCGAGCGGAGGACGTCGTACGCGGTGGCGTCGAGGTCCGCGGGCGCCGGAAACCCGCTGGCGAACCGGAAGCGGCTCGACAGCGCCCAGCTCTTGCCGAGGTCCTCGCTGCCGACCAGCACGAGCGTGAGCGGCTGGTCGTACGGCGCGGGCGCCCAGGTGGAGCTGGCCTCCTCGCGGCGCAGGCTGCGCGACCAGGAGAGCGACAGCCAACCGGCGAACCGGCCCTGGGTGAACCGGGTCATCGACTCGATCCCGAACGCCAGCCCCTCTCCTTGCCCGAGGGAGCCGTCGGCGTCGTACATCGTGACCTCGTTCATCGAGCGCCCGAACGCGGCGACGTCGATCACGAGCGGCCCCTCGCGCAGCACGGCGCCTGCCCCGCCGCCAACGCTGTACTCGAGCCTCAGCGTCGCGCCCTCGGGCGGACCCAGCAGGATCTCGTACGGCGGGGGCTGGTGGTACATCCCGGCGTCCGCGCGCAGCTCGAGCGCGCCCGAGACCGGGTGCACCACCGAGAGCCGGGGCGACAGCGAGAACCTCGGGAGCTGGTCCGTCACGAGCAGCGTGTCGGTGCGTAGACCCAGGACCAGGCGGGTCTGGCTCCCGAACCGCACGTCGCCGTACACCTCGGGGGAGGTCACGAGCCCGCGGCGCGGGATGTCGTTGAAGGCCAGCTGCAGCTCGTCCACGCGCAGGTCGACGCCCGCGGAGTACCCCATCGCCCCGAGCCCGTCGTCCTGCAGCTCGGCGCGCGTCCCGACGCCGAACACCTGCCGGTCCTCCTGCAGGCTCGTCTCGGTGATGGTGACCTGGCGCAGGTCGTAGGACACGTAGGGGCGCACCAGGGCGGGCTTCCCGCCGAGGACGCCCACCCAGTCGCCCTGGAGCTGCTGGTTGTTGAACTTGACCACGACGCGCTGGCCTTCGCCGGTCGAGCCGTCGAGCGAGTCCACGAACCCAAACCCGAACAGCCGGACATCCCCCGCCTCGACCTGGGTGTCCCCGCGGACTTGCCAGTCCCAGAACCGCGGCGCGATCCCGGCCTGTTCGTCGGTGATCGACGGCACCGCCTTGAGCACGGCGTCCAGGTACGAGCGGCGAAACCCGACCGCAAAGCCGCCAACCCGGGCGTCGTGGCGCCGGACCGGGACCGAGACGAACGCGCCGGCGAGGATGATGTTCGCGCCGGCCCTGACCTCGACGTCGTCGGGAGACGCGCGGGTGACGACGTCCACGACCCCGGCGGTCGACCGGCCGTACCGGGCGGACTGGCCGCCGGGCAAGAACTCGACGTGGTCGATGAACCCGGGGTGCACGACGCTGGTGAAGCCGCCCAGGTGGTAGATCAGCGGGACCCGGACGCCGTCGATGTACACGCCGGTGTCGCGCGGGTCACCCCCGCGGACGATGAGCCAGCCCGAGTCGAGCGGCGTACGGACCGCACCGGGGAGGTTCGAGACGGCGCG
Source organism: Bifidobacterium breve (assembly GCA_943328795.2). Lineage (GTDB taxonomy): Bacteria > Myxococcota_A > UBA796 > UBA796 > SXON01 > CAIUMM01. The sequence goes on along the minus strand of CALQBK020000106.1, from coordinate 3,265 downwards.
GAGCGGGTCGCCCATCGTGCCCGGGGTCGTGCGGATCTCGTCGGCGGAGAGCGTGCGCTTCACCACCTCGGCGCGGACGCGGTTGTACGTCGCGACCAGCCCCAGGTCAGCGTCCGGGGCGGGCGCGTGGGCGTAGAGCGCGACGTCGGCCGCCTCGTCGTCGCCGAGCACGACGACCTGGCTGTCGGTGAACAGCGACGGCTGGTCGGTCCCCGACGAGTCGACCTGGATCGTGTACTCGCCGCCGACCAACTGCCGGACCTGGACCTCGCCCGACGCGTCGGTGCGGAGCACGCACGCCCAGCCGTCCGCGCGCCGCAGCTCGACGGGCCAGCCCACCAACGGCGCGCCGTCATCGCGCCGTAGGACGACGCGCAAGCGCACCGGCGGCGGCGTGAAGGGCACGGTCAACGGGAGCTCGACCGCGACGGGCACCCCTTGCTCGGTCGCCGGCTCGAACCGGAGCTGCCGGGCCAACGCCGTCGCCCGCGCGGCCCACGCTGCCTGGTTGGCCTCCGCCTCGAGGTCCGGCAACGCCGCGGCCCAGGACGCGTCGTCCACGACGGCGGGCTTCTCAAAATGCACCTCGGCGACCGTCACGTCGTCCACCGCGCCCGTCGGGCCGATTTCCACGACGAGCTCGAGGGTGACGGGCGGACCGGCTGGCTCGGCGCCCTCCGGCCACGGGAACACGATCGGCGTCAGCGGCGCGGGGGGGACGAACGTATCCACGGGCTCGACCAAGCCAGGGTCGGCCGCGCCGGGGTCGGCGACGCCGGGGTCGCCGGCAGGACCGGGCGGCGGCCCACCGAGCTCACCCGCGAACGAGCCGGGCATCGCGGCGAGCCCGAGGAGCGCGAGTAGGCCTGGCACGGCGTAAGGGTAGCACGATGCCCGCGGGGCCACGGGGGCGAGCTTCGGCGGACGAGCCCCAGAGTCGGCCACGATACGCTGCCCCCGTGGACCCAAACCCGGTGAACGTGGACGTCGAGGACCGCCGGGCTGGCCCGCCCCTGCCGACGCTCGGCACACCTCGCCTCGCCTGCCGGCCAGCCCCGTGATCGCCGTCTTGGACGTGCACTACGTCGAGCCCGGGGCGCGGTGCGCGTGCGTGGTGGCCGAGGGCTGGGCCGCCGCCACGCCCGCGGCTTCCTGGGTGGTCACCGTGCCCACCGTGGCCGAGTACGAGCCGGGCAGCTTCTACAAGCGCGAGCTGCCCTGCCTGTTGGCGGTGCTCGCGGGCCACCCGCTGCCGGAGTGCGTCGTCGTCGACGGGCACGCGTGGCTGGACGAACGCACCCCGGGGCTCGGCGCGCACCTCTACGAGGCGCTTGGCCGCGCGGTGCCCGTAGTCGGCATCGCCAAGTCCTCGTTCCGGGGCTCGCCGGCCGCCGCGCGGATCGTCCGCCCGACGAGCAAGCGCCCGCTCTACGTCACCGCCGCCGGGCTCGACCAGGTGGACGCCGCCGCGCTGGTCGAGCGTATGCACGGGCCGGGGCGGATCCCCACCCTGGTCACCTGCGCGGACCACCTGTGCCGCGGGATCCCGTGACCCGGCTCGCGGCGTAGCGCCCGCGCTGCGCTACGTGGCCCGGATGCCGCTCCCGCTGTCCATCCTCGACCTCGCCATCATCGGGAAGGGCGAGACCGCCCACGACGCGCTCACGGGCACGGTCGCCGTCGCCAAGCGCGCGGAGGAGCGCGGGTACCGCCGGGTTTGGTACGCCGAGCACCACAACATGGGGGTCATCGCGTCGTCCGCGCCCGCGGTGCTGATCGCGCACGTGGCGGCGCACACCCGCACGATCCGGCTCGGCGCCGGCGGCGTGATGCTCCCGAACCACGCGCCGCTCACCATCGCCGAGCAGTACGGCACGCTGGCGACGCTGCACCCGGGGCGCATCGACCTCGGGCTCGGGCGCGCGCCCGGCGGCGACCAGGCGACCCTGCGTGCGCTGCGCCGGGACGGGTCATCGGCCGACGCGTTCCCGCAAGACGTGCTCGAGCTCCAGGGCTACTTGTCCGGCAACACGCGGGTCGAGGGCGTGAACGCGACGCCGGGGCGCGGGACCAACGTGCCGCTCTACATCCTCGGCTCGTCGCTGTACGGCGCGCAGCTCGCCGCGGTGCTCGGCCTGCCGTACGGGTTCGCCTCGCACTTCGCGCCCCAGGCCCTCCGCCAGGCCGTCACGGTCTACCGTGACACCTTCCGCCCGTCCGCGCAGCTCGCCGAGCCCTACGTGATCGCGGGCATCAACGTGTTCGCCGCCGACACCGAGGCCGAGGCGCGCGCCCAGGCCCGGATCGTCGAGCGCGCCCGCGTCGAGCTCCTGCTCGCCGGCCGGCCGTTGAGCGACGCCGAGGCCGACGCCATCCTCGCTTCACCCCACGGCCGCGCCATCTCCGACATGATGCGGTACACCGCCCTGGGGCCCCCCGACGCCGTGCGGCGGGCCCTCGACGCGTTCGCCGCGGAGTCGAAGGCCGACGAGTTCATCCTCGCGCACGGCGCCCCGACCGTCGCCGGGCGGCTACGCTCGATCGACCTGGTCGCGGACGTGATGGGGCTCGCGGGGTAGTGCAGGGAAGCTGATCGCGCCTCCGTTGGGCTCAAACCCGATCGGCGGGGCGCCATAGCGCCCCGACCCAGCAAAGAGAGCGAGGCGAGAACCGCGCTGCGGCCGGGGCCAGCCCAGCATCTCGGCTTCCCCGTGACACTTCGGGCTAGGGGCAGTCGGTGGACTTCGAGCAGTCGTCGTCGTCGCAGTCCACCAGCGAGTCGCCGTCGTTGTCCACGCCGTCCGCGCAGTCCTCGAACGCGGCCGAACCACCGCACGAGGCGTCCGTCGCGCAGTCCGCGTCATCGCAGTCGACGAGCGTGTCCCCGTCGTTGTCCACGCCGTCCGTGCACGTCTCGAACGCCGCGGAGCCGCCGCAGGATGCGTCGGTGCCGCAATCGGGGTCGTCGCAGTCGACGAACGAGTCGCCGTCGTTGTCCGTGCCGTCCGTGCACGACGTCTCGCCCGACGAGCTCGTACAGGAAGCGTCGGTGCCGCAGTCGGGGTCCGCGCAGTCGACGAACGAGTCGCGGTCGTTGTCGGTCCCGTCGGCGCACAGCGTCTCGCCAGACGAGCTCGTGCAGGAGGCGGACGCCGCGCAGTCGGAGTCGTCGCAGTCCACCTTCCCGTCGGCGTCATTGTCCACGCCGTCGCTGCAGGCCTCGCCCGAGGACGACGTGCAGGAGGCGTCCGAGCCGCAGTCGGGG
>CALQBK020000105.1 GCA_943328795.2 Bifidobacterium breve | reverse complement strand
GATGCCGAACGACATCGAGTTCGGGCAGGACAGCGCCTACAGCGCCGCGGGCGACCTCACCGGCGGGCTGTTCTATGCGTATATCGGCGTGCTCGGGCCCGACGACCGGCCCCTGAACAACATCCAGGTCGAGATCACCTCGGGCTGGACGGGCGCCTACCTGATCGCCGAGAAGGCCGTGCGCGTGGTCGACGAGTACGAGACCGAGTGTACCGAGAACCCGCCCGACGACCCGACGGACCCGTGCTACGCCTGGTACGACACCGAGGGGCAGGAGTTCGTAGAGTTCTCCGGCGACTACGCTGAGCTTGGCGGGTTCGGCCCCACGTACATGTCGGCACCCACGGACAACCGCGGGTTGCTCGCCGTGTACGTCTTCGTCGACTCCGTGCCGTACTCTGAAGACACCGTCCTCAGCATCCCGATCTTCGTCAGCATCGGCGTCGAGACCGAGTCGTTCCAGCTCACGCCGCTCGAGTAGCCGTGGTCGATCTGGAGCGCCTCGCGGCAAAAGTTCGCGAGGAGCCTCGGTCAATCGCCTTTGTGGCGTACGCCGAGGGACTCCGACGCGAAGGGCGCGAGGCGGAGGCGTGGGACGTGCTCGGCGAGGGGATGAAGCACCACCCCGACCTCGGGTCGGCTCGTCTGGTGGTTGCCCGCCTTCACGTTTGGGAGGGGCGCCCGCAGCTCGCGGCCGAGATCCTCGCGGACTTGTTGGTGCACGACCCTGCAAACGACGCCGCGCGGCACCTCTTGGTCCGGCTCCTCGCGGAGCAGGGCCGGCTGCCGGAGGCTCGCAGCCACGCGAAGGTGCTCACCATGAGCGGGGCGACCGACTCGCTCGGCGCGTTCCCCCGGCTCGTAGCCCCGGAGCCGATCCCGCCGGCGCCCGACCCTTTTGACTCGCCGGCGGTCGCGGACCGGTTTGTCCGAGCGTCCGATTTTCGGCGTGCGCTCGCCACCTGGGACCGCATCATCGAGGCCACCGGTTCTGCGCAAGCCAAAGAGTGTCGAGACGAGGTGGGGCGCGCCTCGTTGGGACATTTCGTCCCCCGCCTGGAGGCGCTTCCAGGCCGGCCCGGCGCGCACCTGCCTGGCCGCCGCGACGTCGAGCTCGCGCTTGCGGAGGAGGCCGCTGACCGCCCGCCGTTCGCGCACCGAGTGGCCCTCTCAGCGGCGCTCTGGGCGCACGTGGCGCCGTCAGAATGAGGATCCTCGTCGCTTCCGGTCCGAACCTGCAGCTGCTCGGGACCCGTGAGCCCGAGCGCTATGGCGCGACGACGCTCGAGGAGATCCACGGTCGGCTACGGCAGCTGGGCACCGAGCTCGCCGTCTCCGTCGACTGCATCCAGACGAACCACGAGGGGGTGCTCCTGGACGCGATCGCCGCTGCACGCGGGGTGTACGCCGGCATCGTGATCAACGCCGGGGGGTGGACCCACACGTCCGTCGCGCTCCGCGACGCGCTGCTGGGGAGCGCCATTCCGTTCGTTGAGGTGCACCTTTCGAACGTGGCTGCGCGCGAGCCGTTTCGCCACGTGTCGTACCTGTCCGACGTCGCGTCGGGCGTGGTGTTCGGCTTCGGGTCCGAGAGCTACGCGCTCGGGCTCCGCGGGCTGGTCGGCCGGCTGCGCTGAAGCGGGGTCGTCCGCAGAACGCCCCTTGCGTCTTGCCGCGGGCTTGATATAAGCCGCGGCGGCTACGGTGGATGTAGCTCAGTTGGTAGAGCACTGGATTGTGATTCCAGGTGTCGCGGGTTCAAGCCCCGTCTTCCACCCCACCTTCCCGTCCGCTTTCGGGCTCCTAGCTCAATTGGCAGAGCATCGGACTCTTAATCCGCAGGTTCCGGGTTCGATTCCCGGGGGGCCCACCACCTTCGCGGGGAGGTGCCATTCGGCACCTCCCCGCTTTCGCGAGAATGGCGGAATTGGCAGACGCACCAGACTTAGGATCTGGCGGGGAAACTCGTGGGGGTTCAAGTCCCCCTTCTCGCACCCTCTCTCCCCGATTCCAAGCTTCCCTCTCGCTCCGAGGCATCCATGTCCGTCCAGGTTGACCAGGTCTCCACCACCCAGAAGCGCATCGCCATCACCGTGCCCCAGGCAGAGGTGAAGAAGAAGGTGGACGACGCGTTCAAGCGGTACGCGGGCAAGATCAACCTGCCCGGCTTCCGGCGCGGCCACATCCCCCGGAACATCATCGAGGCCAAGTTTGGCAAGCAGATCCGCGCCGAAGTGGCGTCTGACCTGATGAACTTCAAGTTCCGCGAGGCGGCGGTGGACGTCGAGTACCTCGGCCAGCCCGAAGTCGAGACCGCGTTGGACCTCGTCGACAGCGCCGACTTCTCGTTCGCGATCAAGATTCAGGTCAAGCCCTCGGTGCAGGTCGCGGACTACACCGGTATCAAGGTCGATTTCCCGCTGGCCGCGGTGAGCGACGAGCAGGTCGAAGCGCAGGTGCGCGCTCGGCTGGGCGGCGCAGCGAAGCTCGCCGCGGTCGAGGAAGACCGCGCGGTCGAGGTCGGCGACCTCGTGCTCACCGAGATCACGGTCGGCGACACCGTCGTCGAGTCCGGCACGATGGTGAACACGGCTGGCGATCGCTACTACCCGGGCGTGGACGCGCTCGTGGTCGGGCTGAAGAAGGGCGGCACCGCCACCGGCACCGTGGCGTTCGGCGCTGCAGCACCGGCCCAGGCGCTGCGCGGCCAGTCCCACGAGACGACAGTCACCGTTCACGGCATCCAGGTCTCCCGCGTCCCCGAGCTGTCGGACGCCGTGGCCGCCGAGCTCGGCTACGAGGGCGGGGTCGATGCGATGCGCGCCGCGCTCCGCATGCAAGAGGAGTCCACGGCCAACGAGGCCGCGCGCAACCAGGCGCGGGTCAACCTGCTGCAGGTGCTCCTCGGCCGCCACGTGATTGACGTGCCCCCCGCGATGGTCGACAGCCACCTCCAGCTCCTGCTGGAGGAGCTCCGCATCCAGGCCGCCTACCGCGGCCGTGACCCCCGCAACCTGCGCTACAGCGAGGCCCAGATGGCCGACCTGCGCGAGCGGGCCGCGTTCGCAGCGCGCAGCTCGATGCTGCTTGACGCCGTGGCGAAGGCCGAGGGCATCGTGATCACCGACGACGACCTCGAGGCGAAGTACCAGGAGATCGCCGACATGCGCGGCCAGCGCAAGGAGGCCATCAAGGGCTACTTTGCGAAGGACAACGCCGTGGAGGAGCTCCGCAAGCGCCTGTCCGAGGAGCGTACGTTGGACTGGCTGCTCGAGCGTGCAGAGCTCGTGACGACCGAGTCCAAGGTCGACGAGCCCGCCGCCGAGAGCCTGACGGTCCAGGTCGCCCCCGAGGCCGCTTCGGAGGCCGCCGCCGACGAGCCCGCACCGAAGAAGAAGAAGGCTACCAAGGCGAAGAAGGCGGCTGAAGAGCCCGCGGCCGAGTAGGCCGGCGCCAGCATCGAGGGCCCCAGGACGTCGTCCTCGGGGCCCTTTCTTTTCTTTGGCCGTGTCGTTGAAGGGCCAGTTCACGAACTCCTGGCCTGGCTTCTGGGCCGTGTCGCCGCGGTGCCGTTGGAGTTGGGGCCCATTCGTGCTACGCTGGCCCGGCTTACGCGCCTGCGCGCGGTCCACCGGTATTCTCGCACCCGCTGAGGTCTCTCCATGTTCATGCTGTCTCTCGCACTGCTGCAGTCCCCGGCCCCCGTCTACGCAGCAAGTGTCGATGACGAGCCGTCCGACTTGGAAGAGTCGGACCAGGACAAGGGCAAGAAGTCCAAGTCCAGCTCCAAGAAGGCGCAGCAAGTGCGTGAGATCGTCCGCGGCGTGTACGCGAAGGCGAACGCTGGCGTTGCCGCGTACCTGTTGCCGCCGTTCTCGCAGTCCGTCAGCTCCGGCACGCTCGTGTCGCTGGGCATCGGACAGGACTTCGTGGACAACGAGCGGTCCTCGATGGCGTGGGAGATCGACCTCGTGCAGGGCCTCCACAACGGCGTCGACTACCAGACGCAGGCCCAGGCAGGTTGCGGGTCCGGCGCGCCGTGCACCGAGGGCGACCTTCGCACCTACGCGCTCACGGTCAACTACGAGTACTCGGCGTACGTGACCCGCCGGTTCGGCATTGGCCTGCGGGTCGGCGGCGGCGTGATGTACAGCCCGCTGCTGATGAACCCCGACTTTTACGCTTCCGACGTGCTGACCGAGTTCGGCGGTGACCCTGGGCTGCACAACAGCCCGAAGCCGGTCGTCATCGGCGGCCCCACCTTCGAGTACTACACCAAGCTGTCCCACTTCTCGCTCGGCGTTGATGTCGACGCCTCTTACGGCATCGGCTGGAGCCTCGCGGTCAACGCCTCCGGGGCGTTGAAATACACCTTCTAGGGGTCCGTGATGCGCGCGTCCTACTTCTCGCTGCCCCTGCTCCTGACTACGGGCTGCTTCGGGCTCGACTCCACCCCGCAGAAGGACGCCCTCGGAGACGACACTTCGGACACCGGGCCCGTCACCGTGGGGGCGTTGTCCGCCGACCGGACCACCATCGACTTCGGCACGGTCGAGCCGGGGTCTGAGGCCAGCGAGGCCATCGTCCTGACGAACCTGTCGGACGACACCCTGCGAGTCGCCGCTTCGCTGACTGGGGATGCCGTGTTCGACATTTCGGACTCGGACGTCGCGATGAGCGCCGGCGGGGAGAGCACGCTCACGGTCTCTTTCGCGCCATCGGGCGAGATGACGTACGGCGGTACCGTCGGGCTTTCGCTCGAGGACGGCTCGACGCTGGACGTCGCGCTCACCGGCATCGGCGGCACGGGTGGCGGGAACGGCGGGGATGACACGTCGAGCGGGACCGGGGGGTTCGACATCAGCCCTGGCGTCCAGGACTTCGGCACGGTGGACGTCTCGGGCACGTCGGCTGCCTACACATTCACTGTGCGGAACGACGGCTCGGACGACGTGCTGATCAGCGACGTGCACACGTCCCAGTCCGCGTTCACGGTCACGGGTGGCACCCTCGCGGTGCCGCAGGTCCTCTCGTCCGGCGCCAGCAAGACGGTCGAGGTGAAGTTCTCGCCTACGGCCGAGACCGCGTACTCGGCCGACCTCGTGGTCGAGACGGACCTCTCGCCGGCGAACTACACGGCCGCGCTCACCGGGACCGGCGCGGACCTCTGCAGCGTGTGCTCGGGCCTGATCCGCGTGGAGACAGGCGGAGACCCGTACTCCGTCACGGACTTCTTCAGCTTCGGCGGGTCCCCGGACTCGCGCAGCTGGTCGATCCACAACGACGGCGACATGGACCTCACGGTCAGCTCGGTCACGGTCAACAACGACTTCATCTCGACCTGCGGCTCGTTCACCATCTCGTCGTTCTCCGGCCCGAAGACGGTGCCGCCGTCTGGCTCGACGAACTTCACCATCGCGTACTCGGGCTCAAGCTGCCTCGACGTGCCGCAGGCCAGCCTCGACGCGAACGTCGTGCACATCTTGTCCGACGACCCCTCGCAGGGTGACTACGTCATCGAGGTCGGCGGGATCGGGCTCTAAGCCCGCCCGAATGCGCCGCGCTTGATGCTTGACCCCTCGGACTTCGAGAACCCGCCGGTGCCCTTCGCGCGCATCGTGACGTACCTGTGCTCGCTGGGCGCAGCGACCGGGGTGTTCGTCGGCGGGCTCGAGTGCTTGGCGTTGTCCCAGTCGCTGCCGTTGCGGACGAGCCTCGGCGACTTCGCTTTGCTCGGCGTGACCGTGCTGGCGATGGACGCGATCGTGGGGGGGCTCTGCGCGTTCTTCCCCGCGCTCTGGGCGAAGTTCTCAGACAGGTTGCCCCGCGCCCTCGGCGGAGATGCCCGCCTCTTCCGCCGCTACCAGGTCGCGTTTTCGCTCGGGGTGATGCTCCTCGCGGCGTTCTTCTTGCTCCCGTTGGCGCGAGAGCTCTGGCGCTCTGAGCTGCCCCGGGGCGCGATCGGGATGTGCTTCCTCGTCGTGCTGACCGGCGCGATGGGCTGGTTCAACAGCGGGTACTGGTTTCGCCGCTGGTTGGTCGGCGCGGGCCCCGCGCTCGGGTACCGGGTGGTCATGCCGGTGCTCGGGGTCGTGTTCGCCCTGGTCGGCGCGCTGGTTCGCGGTCCGGCCGGGCCCACCCAGGCTTTGTTGAGCGCAGCTCAGCCGAACTTGGTGCTGGTCACGATTGACACGCTGCGGCGGGACCACGTGGGGATCTACGGCAGCCTCGTGCCCACGCCCACCATCGACGAGCTTGGCCGGGCCGGGCTCGTGTTCGACGACGCCATCACGACGATCCCGGAGACCTTGCCTTCCCACTCGGCGATGTTGACCGGGAATCAGCCTGCCCGGAACAACGTGCTCTCGAACGGAGACAAGCTCAGTCGCGGGCACCTCACTGTCACGGAGCAGCTCGCCGCCGCGGGGTACCGCACGGGCGCGTTCGTCTCGAGCTTCGCCGTGGACGGCGCCACCGGGCTCGACCAGGGGTTCCAAGTTTACGATGACGACTTCTTCCCGTGGCTCCGGGGTCTGTCGTCCACCCGCGTCGCCCGCGTGGTGTTGCCCCTGCTGATGCGCGTCGCGAACCCGACGGACTTTCCGTTCCTGCTCGAGCGATCGTCCCCGGAGACGCTCCGCCGCGCGCTCGAGTGGTCGGGGAGCGACATCCAGGTCGACAGCACCATCCGCCCAACGTTCCTCTGGGTGCACCTCTTCGACCCGCACGCCCCCTACGAGCCGCGCGAGGGCTTCCCCGTCTCCGAGGAGGCGCTGGCGATCGACCACCGCGCGATCCTCAAGCAGGAGCCGGGGTACCTGTACCGGCCCGAGGAGGTCGCGGGCCTCCAGGAGCTCTACCGGCAGGAGTGCGCGTACGTCGACACGCAGGTGAAGGCGCTGCTGGACGGGCTCAAGGCGCAGGGCCTGCTCGAGCACGCGATGGTGATCGTGGTGGCCGACCACGGCGAGAGCCTCGGCCAGCACAACATCTACTTCAACCACCACGGCATCTACGACGACGTGCTGCGCGTGCCGTTCGTCGTCTGGACCACCGACATGGGCGGCCGCGATGGCCTCCCGGCGAACCCCGACCTCGGCGGGAAGCGGTTCTCCCGGACGGTCACGACGGCCGACGTCGCGAACACGCTGCTCGGCTACAGCGGCGTCAGCCCGCTCACAGGGACGCAGTCGAACGACCTGATGAGCTTCGTGCAGGGGGTCGAGAACACCGACACGTCGCTCACCGTGCAGGGCCGGGATGGCGCCTCGCTGGAGCAGGCGCAGCTCTGCGGTGTACGCAGCCCGAACGCGAAGTACGTGCGGCAGCAGGACGGGACCGAGCACCTGTTCGACCTCGTGAACGACCCCGGCGAGCTCCACGACATCGGTCCCGAGCACCCGGAGGCGCTCGAGCTTGGCCGGGCGGGGACGCGCATCTGCTCCGGCGCGTCGGGGAAGCCGAAGACGCAGGCGCTGGGGGCGGACGAGTGCGCAAGGCTGCAGGCCCTGGGCTACACCGACGGGCGCTGCGCGACCGAGGCGCCGGACGATGCCCCGTAGCGTGACCCGCGTGGAGCAAGGGGGGCGATCCCCGGACGTCACCGTCATCAGCGTCTCGGCAGACCGCCCGCCCCACCGCGGACAGGGCGCGCGGGACCCGGTGGTGGTCGTGACCGCCAACGTCCACGGGGACGAGTGCACCGGTGTCGGAGTGTGCCTGAGGCTCGCAGACGAGCTGGACGGATCGCTGCTCCGCGGCACCGTCCACCTGTACCCGTCGCTCAACCCCGAGGCGCTCGAGCGGCGCACGCGGCGCCACCCGGACGAGGACGTCGACCTCAATCGCTTGTTCCCGGGCGACCCGCAGGGCAGCCCGGCTGAGCGGCTGGTGTTCGCGACGTGGTCTGACCTCGCCGCGCGGAGCCCGGACCTGGTCGTGGACATCCACGCCGACGCGCCGGGCGCGATCCCGTACGTGCTGACGGACCGCGCGATCGCGCTCCGGGGCGCGGAGCGCGTCCGTCTCGAGTCCGAGTGCACGTCGCTGGCCGACTCCACAGGGCTCACCGTGCTGCAGGAGTATCCGGACGATCGCTACTCCCGGTATCGCCTCGATCGTTCGCTGACGGGTGCCGTGCTCAACCGGCTGCAGGTCCCCGCGCTGACCGTGGAGGCCGGGCCACGGCTCGTGTTGGACGCCGCCGCGGTCCAGGTCGCGGCGCAGGCCGTGCGCGGCATGCTGGGCTCGCTCGGGATGGTCGAGCCGACCAGCGCCCGCCACGCCAGCAGGCTGCCCGGCACCTGGCGGCGGGACAGCGGCCCCCGGGCGAGCGTCGCCGGGCTGCTGATCGCGGTGGCTGAGCCCGGGGTGGGGTTACGCCGCGGCGACGTGATCGCGGAGGTGCGGGCGCTCGGGGGCACCGTCTTGGAGCGCATCCGGGCCGAAGGCAACGGGTTTGTGGTCTCGTTCGTGGAGCGGGCTCACGTGGTGAGCGGGGTGCCCGTCTGCACGTTCGGGTTCGCGGTCCCGTAGTCCCGTCGGTCGATGATTCGGATCGGCGGATCGGCCAGCTACCAGCCGAGCTCCAGCGCGTTGCGCTCGACCTGGGCGGCCACCGGGCCCCCACGCAGCGCCTCGACCGCGCGGCAGAGGTTGGGCAACATCGACGGCTCGGACCGGGGGCCCCAGGCTGGGTCCTCGTCCGTGAACCGCGGGCGCTGGTCTGGCCCGTCGGACTCGAGCAGCAGGCGGTGAGGGGACACGCGCCGAAGTGCCTCGACCGGCCGGCGGGCGCCCGGCCACGTCACCGCGCCGCCGAACGACAGGTGCAGGCCCAGCGCCTCGTAGATCGGGACCAGCTCGGCGCCTCCGCTGTAGCTGTGGATCACGCCACTGACCGGGCGGCCGAGCGAGCGGAGCAGCGCGGGGAGGACGTCGTGGGCGCGCACGCAGTGGAGGATGACCGGCAGCCTCGCGGCATGTGCGACCTCCAGGTGGGCGACGAGCACCTGGGCCTGCCGGGCCATCGGGACCGGAGACGGCCGGTGGAGGCCGCACTCGCCGACGGCGACGGCGCCGTACAGGTCATCCGGCACCGGCGCGCCAACGCGGTCGAGCTGCTCCGGGTGGGTGCCGATCGCGAACATCCATCCCCGGGCGGGGGCCTGCGCGCGGAGCGCCGCCCACGTGCTCGGGTGCACGCCGGGCACGAGCACCCGCACACCTGCTTCGAGCCGTCGGGCCTCCACCGCTGCGAGGTCGGTGACCCTGGGGTCGTCGAGGTGGCAGTGGCTGTCGAGCACCCCGGCGATCAGTTGCCGGTGGTGCCCTGCACGGGGGCGCCAGCGCCGTAGGTGACGACGAACTCGGCGCGGCGGTTCTGCGCGTACGCGGTCTCGCTGCTGCCCACGGCCGCGGGGCGCTCTTCACCGTACGAGACCACTTTGAGGCGGCTCGACGAGATCCCGCGCGCGAGCAGGTACTTGGTCACGGCGTCGGCGCGCTTCTGGCCCAACGCGAGGTTGTAGTCGGTGGTGCCGCGCTCGTCTGCGTTGCCCTGCACCTCGACCTTCACGTCGGGGAACTGCCCCATGATCGCGGCGTTGGCGTCCAGCGCCGCCTTGCTGTCCGCGTTCAGCATCGCGGCGTCAAAGTCGAAGTACACCTTGGAGAAGTTCGCGAGCATCTGCTGCACGTGCTCGGGCACCACCTTGGGCGCCTCGGGCTTCGGGTCGGTGCTGACGGGCGCGTCCGGGATGTCCGTTGGCGGGGCCTTCTTCTTGCAGCCGAGCGGCGAGAGGACCAAGAGGGCGGTGAGGGGGAGGAGTGCGAGGCGCATGTGGGGCTCCTGGGCGGGATGGGGGCAGTTTGATACGCCTATGCGCATGTCAAGGGTTGAGCAAGGGCGAATCGCCAATTGGCGGGGCCAAAGGCATTGGACGGGCCGATCGCGTTCTCGCCCAAAGTGTGCGTGAGGCGCAGCGGCGCAATGTGGACGCTCGGTTCTGCCCTCGCGAATACCGTCGAGATTCTGGCGGAAAATGGCAATTTCGCCGCCGCTGGGGTAACGTTGGCGCCCCGAACGAGCGCGTGGTTCCCACCTCGCTCCGCCCGGACCCCTTCCCCCTTACGCGCCCCGGAGTCCCCCGTGAAAATCGCAGCTGGCTGTTTCGGTTGTCTCGCCTTCCTGTTCCTGATCATGATGTTCGCCACCGGCCCGATCGTGGCCATCATCGCGAACACCAACCCGGACCTCGGGATGACACTCGCGCCGCTCACCGGCACGATCAGCTACATCAACAGCGGCTGCTGCTGCTTCTCGGGCGTGCTCGCGATCGTGTTCCTCGCCGTCGGCATGATGGGCGGCAACAAGGACGCTGACGCGTGATCCCCGCCGCGTGGGCGAGCCTGGACGGGCTGCCCATCGGCGAGACGTCTGACGCCGGGCTCATCAACCGCACGCTGATCGCTGGGGAACCCCCCCAGTTCGTCGTGCAGCGGGTGAGCCCGATCTTTGCGCCTTCCGTGCACGACGACATCGAGGCGGTCACCGCTCACCTCGCCGCGTGCGGGATGGTGACCCCCCGGCTCGTCCGCACGGACACCGGCTCGCTCTACGCGCTCGACGACGACGCCGGCGTTTGGCGCGTGTTGACCTTCGTCCCTGGGCGCACTGTGCACCGCCTGGCGGATCCCGCGCTCGCGGTCGAGGCGGGTGCGCTCGTCGCGCGCTTCCACGACGCTACTGACTCGCTGGACTGGAGCTATCGGCACGTACGCCCCGGCTCGCATGACACCGTGCGGCACATGGCCCGCCTCGAGGCGGCCTTCGCGGAGCCCGGGGACGCGATGGGCAAGGACGTCGCCGAGCAGATCGTGGACGCGTGGCGGCGCTTCGACGGTCCGCTCGACCTGCCGCTGCGGCACGCGCACGGGGACTTGAAGATCTCGAACCTCCGGTTCGACGCCGCCGGCCGGGGCGTCTGCCTGCTCGACTTGGACACGCTGTCGCTGCAGTCCTTGGACGTCGAGCTCGGAGACGCGCTTCGGTCCTGGTGCAACCCCGTGGGGGAGGACAGCCCGGAGACCCGGTTCGACCCGACGCTGTTCGCCGCGGCGATGCAGGGCTACCGCTCGGTGCGGGAGCTTGGGACGGCCGAGGCCGCCGGGGTGGTCAGCGGGACCGAGCGCATCGCGCTGGAGCTCGCCAGCCGCTTCTGCCGCGACGTGCGCGAGGATTGCTACTTCGGCTGGAACGCAGACCGTTTTCCGACGCGGCGGGCGCACAATCTCTTCCGCGCCGTCGGGCAGTTGAAGCTCGCGCGCTCCGCGCGTGAGCAACGCGGCGAGATGGAGCGGATCCTGCGGACCTGACTGGCCCGCCGGGCGCCCGCGCCGGGGTTAGGGGCCCATCGTGCTCGTCCTCCTCATGCTCATCGGCCTCCGGTCCGCCCACGCGGAGGAGCCTGCTCCTGTCCCGCCGCCGTCCGCGCCTCCGCCCGCGGTCGTCGACCCGGCGGACGACGCCGAGCCCGGTGTCACCATCGAGGTCTTCGCTGACCCCGCGGTCGCGCGCGCCCGCGCCCAGCTCTTCCAGGACCTCAAGGACCAGGGGTACCGCAAGGGCGATCACAAGGACGATCGCACCGTATTCAAGAGCTACGTCCCCTACCACCCTCGCGTCATCGTGCACGACGATGGCTGGGTGTACCTCCAGCGCGAGCCGCCGCGCGTGCACATCCCGGGGAAGACGTTCTCCGACCAGGGCGCTCCCGCCAACTACCTGTGGTGCATCCTCGCGCCCACGGCCTGCGTGTCGATCGGGGGCTGGATGGTCGGGCCGCGCAAGTACCAGGCGATGGAGGGGGACATCCTCGACGCCGTGCACCAGGACGTGAACAAGCTCAACGACGCCGTCGCGCGCAAGCAGCTCGAGCTCCGCGTCAACAACGACATCCCCGCGGACTGTGAGCAGATATGGGCCCAGGCGCTGCCGGCCGAGGCCCGCCGCCGGCTGCTCTACACCTACTGGGACACGCGGCTCGACACGCCGGAGGGCGACATCGCGCGGGCGGCCATCATGCGCTTCATCAGGGGCGAGGTGATGCAGTCCGCCGCGCCGTTCAGCGCCGCAGAGGTGGCCGAGATGAACGAGCACCGCAGCTGTCGGATGGCCTTCGACCCCGGGGCCACCCCGTGAGCGAAGCCATCGAGCCCGGCCCCAATTCGACCTCCCACGTCCCCGACTACGACTTCGGGGGCGACGTGTTCAACCTCGAAGACCCCGCGGACCGCGAGCTCGTGCGGTTCGTGCTCTCCCAGGCGCTCTACGGCGAAGCGACCGGCGTGTACTGCGGGAAGTCGCTCTACGCCGCGGGGTCGTTGGAGGCCGCGCGGTTCTACCTTCGGCAGGCCCGGCAGGAGCTCAACCACCTGGAGCTGTTCGCGGACATCTTTCGCAAGCTCGAGATGGAGCCCGCGCCCGCGCACTGGGTCATCCGGCTCTTGTCGGCGCACAACAACTACTACCCGCTCAAGGTGCTGATGGAGCACGCGCTTGGCGAGGGCATGGTGCTGGACATCTTCAAGGACGTCCTGATGCAGACGTTGCCCGACAGCGACCCGCGGATCGGCGACATCAAGAAGAAGCTCGCGGTCGTGTGCCGCGAGGAGGAAGAGCACGTGGCCTGGGGCGAGAAGGAGACGCGCCGCCTGCTGGCCGAGAAGCCTTGGCTTCGCCACCCGTTCTACGGGCTGCTGCTGCTCCAGCTCGGCGTCGCCCCGTTCGTCGTGCGCGCGTTCGCCGAGCGGGCGAAGGGCCACCGGGTCCTGCGCCACCTGCCGGGGTTCGTGGCTCACGTCCAGGCCCGCGTCCGGCTCCAGGGGCGCGCGCTCGGCTTCGTCCCCGAGACCACTCCGGGCCTCGTCACGCGCTTGCTCTGCATGCTCTCGGGCGCGGCGCTCTTCGTGCGCTCGCAGTTCGCCCGGTCACACTCTACGCTCGAACACATCTACATCCGTGAGCTCGGCTTCAAGGGCTGACGCTACGCCGGGGAGGCACATGTCCGTTTACTTCCGCCAATTGTTCGCTGGCCGCGACTTCGGGGCATCGAACGCGGTGTGCTGCCAGATGGAGAACTTCGTGTACCTCGTCGGGGACACCGAGAGCCGCGAGTGCGTCGTGGTGGACCCCGCGTGGGCCGTCGACGAGATCGTCGACATCGCCGAGGCGGACGGCATGAAGGTCGTGGGCGGGCTCGGGACGCACTACCACCCGGACCACGTCGGCGGCACGATGATGGGGTTCAACGTGGAGGGCGCCGCGCGGCTCACCTCGCGGTGTGGCTGCAAGCTCCACGTCCACGAGCTCGAGACGCCCTGGGTCCGGCGGGTCACGGGGCTCGCCCAGGGGGACCTCGTACAGCACCAGTCGGGTGACCACGTGGAGGTGGGCGGCCTGCGGATCGAGTGGCTGCACACGCCCGGGCACACCCCCGGCTCGAGCTGCTTTCGGGTGCGGACGAACGACGGGACGGACGCCCTGATCGCGGGCGACACGCTGTTCCTGCGGGGCTGCGGCCGGGTTGACCTCCCCGGCGGTGACCCCGACGAGATGTACCGGTCGCTGCACCAGCGCCTCGCGACGCTCCCGGACACGATCGAGCTCTGGCCGGGGCACGCGTACGGCGGGCACCACGCGTCGATGGGCTCCGTCCGCCGCTCCAACCCGCTGTTGCGGCCGGCCGACCTCGCGACCTGGCGCGACTTGCGCGGGGTGTAGAGGTGCGGCGGCTGGTCGCCTGGTCCGGCGCCGTGCTGCTGGCGATGCTGGCTGGGCCTGCTTTCGCGGCCGGCTTTCAGCAAAAAACGATGCGGGTGCCGCTGGCGGTCACCGAGGTGGAGCGCCCGCTGATCCTCGGGCGCGGCTGGCTGGAGCTCGGCCTGGGGGTGGACGTCAAGGACGCTGCCGGCGCGTGGACCCCCGGGGGCACGGCGCGCGCGTTCGCGGTGGACGGGACGCGCTGGCTCTACACCACTGAGCACCTGGACGTGCGGTACGGCATCACCCGGCACGCCGAGGTCTACGCGCGGGTGCCGTTCCACTACGTTCACCTCTCGCGCGGCGGCGCGGACCCAGACCTCGCGACCTTCGGGCTCGGCGATCCGGTGGTCGGGTGGAGGGTCGAGTGGTTCCGAAAGCACGCGCCGACGACGTCGATCACGAGCGACCTCTACGCCAAGCTCCCGGCTGGGCCCGAGGCGCCGGGGAGTACGATCGGCCCGCCGAGCCGGGCGACCGGCGTCCCGCTCTCGACGGGCACGTTCGACGTAGGCGTCGAGCTCGCCGGGAAGCACCAGCTCGGCCCCGTCGCGATCACCGCCGGGATCGCCTACGGGCACTCGTTCTCCGGGATCACCCAGTACGCGCTGGCGGTCGACGGAGACCCCTACGCCGGGCGGTTCAAGCCCGGGGACGAGGTGCGCCTGCGCGCCGAGCCGGTGCTCCAGCTCGGGCCGATCGCGGTGGGCGCGGAGGTGCTTTACACCCGCCGGGCGCTCGCCGCCGTGGGCTCCACCACGCCCGGGCTCTTCGACACCCACGACTTCACCCCCATCGCGGGGTCCGACGGCTGGTCCGTAGACGTGACCCCCGGCGTCACGGTGAACGCGACCCGGGGTTTTGACCTCCACGCCGCCGTAGGCGTGCCGATCCGTGGCGAGGACCTCGTGTTCTTCCCGTTCGAGGACCTCACCCCGACGCGCGGCTTGACCTGGTCCGGTGGGCTGGAGGTCCGGTACTGATGCCCGTGCTCCTGCTGCTCGCCCTCCTCGCGCCGTTGGCTCGCGCGAAGGACTCGTTCCCCGCGAACCACCCCGACCTCGACTGGTACTCGATCGAGACCGAACACTTCGTCGTGCACTACCCGGCGTCGCACCGCGGGACGGCAAGCGCGCACGCGTTGTCGGCGGAGCGCGCGGCCCGTCGGTCGGCCGAGATCGCCGAGGACGTGTACCCCCGCGAGTGCGCGGCGCTCAGCTATTGGCTCAAGGAGAAGGTCCACATCGTGATCCTCGAGCAAGGGGACGACCTCGAGGGCTTCGCCGTGCCGGGGTGGGACTGGATCCAGGTGTCGGCGAACCCTGGGCTCGAGCTGTACCGCCAGCGCGGCCGCACCGATTGGCTCTCGGCGGTCATCGCGCACGAGCTCGCGCACGTCCTGTCGCTCAAGGCGCAGATGACGCACGCAGAGGGGACGCCCGGGGTCGTCATCGGCGGGCTGTACTCGGGCGATGGCCTGGACGCGGATGTCGGCGGGCAGCTGGTCGTCGGCGACAACCCGAGCGCGTTCTGGGTCGAGGGGGCCGCCGAGTACGCCGCGGACGAGGCAGGGTACAACGTGTGGAGCTCGAGCCGGGACATGTTGCTCCGGACGTCGATCCTCGAGGACCGCCAGCTCACGTGGGCGGAGTGGAAGGTGCGGGACCAGCGGTGGACCTGGAGCGACCCGGAGCGGTACTACCAGCAAGGGTACAGCTTCGGCCTCTACATCCGGGAGCGCTTCGGCCACGACGCGTTCTTGCGCCTCGGGCTGGACAACGCGAAGGCGTGGCGCGCGGACTGGGACGAGGTCTTCCAGCGCGTGCTCGGCGTAGAGGGCGAGGCCCTGTACGGCGACTGGTTGGCCGCGATGCGCGAGCGCTACGAGGCCCAGTACGACGCAGTGAAGACGGCCGGCGAGACGCGCGGGCGGGAGCTCTCGATGGACGTCCGCGCGTGGGAGTACACCGACCCCGACGGGCGCGACGCGTGGAACGACCCGCGGTGGTCGCGGAGCGATGGCGTCACCGGGCCGGACCTGGCGAAGATCGAGCGGGAGCAGGCGAAGCTGGGGACCGGCACGAACCAGCTGCAGCCTCGCTTCTCCGGCGACGGGAAGTGGTACGGCTACGTGAGCGACGGCGGCGTGCACGTCTCCCAAGTGCGGGAGGGCTCGTTCACGGCGTTCGCGGCCGCAGGAGAGGCGGACGACGGGGACCGGGACCGGGCCGAGCGTACCGCGCAGGTCTTACCGGCGAGGTCGATGGCGTCCTGGGACTTCGTGCCTGGCCAAGACGCGCTGGTCGTGGTGGGCTCTGAGCACAGTCGGGCGCGCGGCATGGCACACGGCAGCGGGCTGCAGCTGGAGACCAGCGGGTACGACTGGAGCCAGCTGTACGTCGCGCCGCTGG
>CALQBK020000104.1 GCA_943328795.2 Bifidobacterium breve | reverse complement strand
GTCCTCGAGCGACTCCGAGCCGGCCTGGGCGAGCGTCGGCGTAGCCTTCGTCGGCCCCGGCGAGAAGTTGGTCGTGCCGAGCAGCACGTTGCGCTGGTTGTAGCTGCGGGACACGATCTCGTCGATGATCTGCAGCTCCCAGTCGGTCTTGCGCCCCTTGCCGAGCTCGTCGATCGCGAGCACGGCCACGCGGGTGAGCAGCGTGAGCCGGACGGGGTCCCCGCCCTTCTTGTCGAACGACTCCTTCATCGTGGACAAGAGGTGGCTGAACTCGACGAAGCGCACCTCGGCGTGGTGCTTGAACACGAGCTCACGCAGGATGCCGCACAGCAGGTGGGTCTTGCCCCGGCCGGGCTCACCCTCGAGCACGAGCCCGCGGTGCTCCTTCTTCGGGTCGTAGTCCTTGAGCCAGTGCCGCGCGAGGGTGTGGCCCGGCGCGGCCCCGGGCAGGTCCGACCGGAAGCTCTCCAGCGTGCAGTGGGCGTGGCGGGCCGGCACCTCGGCGGCGTTCCAGAGGCCGCAGGCGACCACCACCTTCTGGCAGCGACACCGGCCGACCCGCGTGGACCCGTCGGCCCCGGTGACCTCGACGCGCCCACTGCCGCCGCACCGCTGGCAGGTGGGGCGGGGCTTCGGGAACGCCCGCGCGAACCCGCCGTCGCCCACTACTTCGTAGCCGCTCCGCCAGTCGTCCAGGTACGGGTCGACGCTATCCAAGCAGCCCCCCGGAACGCAGCTCGGGGTATCGGGCGCGCACCCGCTCCCGGGCGTACTCTTCGCACAAGGCGTCGCGCGTGTCGGCGTCCAGCTGCTCAGCGACGTCGCCGAGCTCCTCGAGCGCGTCGGCCAGCAGCACGGCGTGAGCGCTCGCGAGGCTCACCCACGTGGCGTCGAAGAACTCGCGGATCCGGCGGGACAGGTGGAGCACCGCGGCGGCGTCGCCCGACTGGGAGGCGAACGCCTGCAGCTCGGCTACGAGCGGGGCCGAGTCCGGCCAGGGGAGGCCGTCTGGCGGGGGGGTGGCCGTCGTGCGGGTCACCCGCGCCGCGGGAGGGCCGCGCTGGACGCGTCGCAGCGCCGGCTCGATCGCGTGCAGCCCGAACGCCTGGCGCAGGCGCTTCGCCCGGCGGTGGGCGCTGGTTTCGTCAATGGCCCGCAAAAGATCGCGGACCCCCACGCCGCCCTCGAGCCAGTCGGCGAGCTTGCGACCGTCGCTCGCGGACAGGAACGGCGCCCCGCCTCGCGCCGTGACCAGCCACGCGCGCACCTCTTCGGCGGCGTCTGCGTGTGGGTGCTCGGGCCACCCGGCGGGGCCTCTGGGCAGCGCGGGGCTCGGCGACACGGGTGCAGACATAGCCTCGCGGTATTATCCTCCGCCGGCACCCGGAGCCCCTCGAATGCGCGCTTGCCTCACCCGCCCCCCTGCCAGCTCGACCGCTCTCCGTCGGCTGCCTCTCGCGGTGGGACTCTGCGCGCTCGTGTTCGGCCCGTCCGTCGCGTTCGCGAAGGACAAGGACAAGGACAAGAAGGACGAGGACGAGACGACCATCGAGGAGACGCCGTCGCCGGACGAGTTCCGCGAGGCCGGCGAAGAGGACGAGACCCCGGATCCGAAGCGGCTCGACGAGGCCGACAAGGACGACGCGACCGACCCCGAGAAGGCGGACGACGACAACTTCTCCGACGGCGACGACTCGGACGACCTGCAGTTCAACGACGACAACGAGCAGGAGACCGTGAAGGCGCGCGAGGCGGGCGAGGACACCGCGCAGATCTTCCGCGACTTCGAGAAGAAGGTCCGGGACCTGAACCCGGACGAAGAGCAGATCAAGTGGGAGCAGTACCTCGAGAAGTACCCGAAGTCGCTGTTCCGGGACCGCATCGAGTCCCGCATGGACGACCTCTCGAACCAGATGTTCAGCGAGCGCATCCCCACCGGGGACGACGCGTCGAAGGTGGACGGCAAGGACAAGGAGATCAACTTCGCGGACGGCTGGCGGCTCATGGGCCTCGACCCGAAGACCAAGGTCTCGGGCGGTTTTGAGCTCGGCATCCCGAACTGGTTCGGGTTGAACCTGGACTTCGAGTACCAGATCATCCGGCAGCTCTCGATCCACGCGGGCGTTGGCCGCGGGATTGGCGGGCTCGAGGTCGCGGCGGGCGGCAAGTACGCGATCATCAAGTCCGCGCGCACCAAGACGATGCTCACGGTCGGCGTGGACGTGGGGCTCAACACGAAGCCCCTCAACATCTACCCGACGGTCGCCCCGACGATCGGCGTCGGCCAGCGCATCAACGTGCTGAACGGCCTCGACATCGCGCTCGAGGTCGGCGCGGTGCCCGAGTTCCACCAGCCGCTCAACATGCGGTACACCGGCGGCTTGTCCGCTGAGCTGCGCGCGAACGACGTCGTGTACGCGTTCGCCGAGACGCAGTACAACCTGCGCCCGGTCGAAGAGGCGCTGTTCGAGTTCAACACCGTCAGCTTCGGGCTCCGGTTCGTGCCCACGGCCAAGCGCGTCAAGGAAGACGGCAGCGGCAGGGCCGTGATCGGCGTCGGCGCGAACGTGCCCTACATGCACGACTACTGGGCGTTCTACAAGGGCGCTGTCGGCGCGGACATCAACTACTACCTGTAGGCCCGCATTTCTTGATACGCCCCCCGCGTGTCGGAAGCCGAGTCCACCGTCGTCAACCTGCGCGTGCAGGTCATCGCGATGAAGTCGTTCACGCTCGACTTGCAGGTGCCGACGTACCTGCCGGCGCGTGACCTCACGCAGCGCGTCGCGCGCGACGCCGGGCTGGACGCGTTCTGGGGCGATGGCCGCCGCCGGCTCTACTGGCTGCGGGCGCGCGGGCGCTTGATGCGGGACGACGAGAAGCTGTCCGACCTGGGCGTCATCAACGGCGAGCTGGTGTACCTGCTGCCCGAGCCGCCGGCCGGGAGCGGCGTGATGGAGCAGCAGCCCGAGTACCCGGTGAACCACGGGTACGCCGGCGCCGGGCTCGGCGCGCTGTTCGGCGCCTTGCTGCTCGTCGTCGGGTGGGCCGTGCTCTGGGGGGCCGCGCTCGGCACGTCCAGGAGCCTGTGGGTCACGTCGCTGCCTGGCCTTGCGCTCGGATTGTTCTCGACCTCGCTGGCGCGCCACGCGTGGGGCGGGCGCGGCACGCAGCTCCGCATCGCGGTCACCGCGCTGGTGTTCACGGTGTTCCTGTCGGTTGTCGCCGTCGCCGCGCCGATCCTGTTCGCCGGGATGCCCGCGCTCGAGATGTACTGGCTCGGGTCGCCGGGCATCGTCCTCGGGTTCATCGGCGTGCTGATCGGCTGGCTCGCGTGGTGGGGCGGGGTCGAGCCGCTGCCGGTGAACGGCCAGGCCGTCGAGGCCGCGCCTACGCAGGTCGCAGCGGTGGTCAACTGCGGGATCTGCGGGCTCGGCGTGGAGCCGCAGGTGCGCGTCGAGTGCGGGTTCGGGTGCGGCCAGCACTTTCACCAGGGCTGCCACAAGGCCAAGTCGTCGGTCTACCGCGGTGACAAGTCCAAGTGCGCCGTGTGCGGCAAGAAGGTCGCGTGAGGCTCGCGCTGTCGGGCTCCGCGGGGACGGGGAAGACCACGCTGGCGCGCAGGCTCGCGGTCGAGACCGGCCTGCCCTACGTGCCCGAGGGCATGCGCACGTGGCTGGAGGCGAACGGGGACATCCACAAGCTCGGGGCTGCCGGGCTGCGGTCGCTGGTGCTGCAGCTCTGGGACGAGCAGCGCGAGCTCGAGGAGCGCACGCTGCAGGCGCACGGCGGCTTGATCGTCGACCGCTGCTCGTACGACTTCTCAGCGTTCTGGGTCTACTACGGCTTCGCGCGCGACGATGACGACACGCGCCGGCTGTTCCGCGAGACGCAGGCGCCCGGTCGCTACGACACCGTGTGGCTCTTGCCCTGGGGGGAGTTCCCGGTCGAGGCGGACGGCATCCGCGCGAGCGACCCCTACATCCAGCTCACCGTCCACGTCGTGATCGAGGGCATGCTGCACCGCGCCAACGCGCCGCTTCGCCACGTCACTGCGCGGGGCGTCGAGGACCGCGTCCGCGAGGTGCTCGGATGACCGTGCTCTCTCACCCCGTGTTCTTGGACCACGACACGGGCGAAGGGCACCCCGAGTGCCCGCAGCGGCTGGAGAACATCCTCGCGGCGCTCGACCGCGCCGGGGTGCCCTGGACGCCCGTCTCGGCCCCTGCGACCGCCGCCGACCTCGGCCGCGTGCACGACCGTGCGCACGTGGACGCCGTCCTCGCGTTGGCAGGCACGACCGGCGAAGCCGGCGTCGAGGTCCCCATCGGGCCGCGGTCGATCGAGGCTGCGCTCTGGGCCGCCGGCGGGGCGATGGAGGCCGTGCGGCGCACGCTCGCGAGCGGGACCGAGACCTGGGCGCTCGTCCGCCCGCCGGGTCACCACGCGACGCGCCGGCTCTCCCAGGGGTTCTGCGTCTTCAACAACGTCGCGCTCGCCGCGGTCACCTACCTGGACGCGCACCCCGGCGCGCGCGTGGCGGTCATCGACTGGGACGTGCACCACGGCGACGGCACGCAGGACATCCTGTGGGACCGGCCGGACGCCACCTTCATCTCGCTGCACCAGCACCCGCTGTACCCGGAGACGGGCGCGGCGGACGAGCGCGGTGCGCACGGCAACGTGCACAACATCCCGCTGCCGTCGGGCTCGGACGACGCCGACTACCTGCGCGCGTTGGAGGAGCAGGCGCTCCCGGTGCTCGACGCCGCGGCCCCTGGGCTCTTGCTGGTCTCGGCGGGGTTCGACGCGCAGCAGGGCGACCCGCTCGCCGGCATGTGGGTCACGCCGGGCGGGTTCGCGAAGATGGCCTCCCGCGTGCGGGAGTGGGCGAGTGCCCACGGCGTGCCCATCGTGTTCATCCTGGAGGGCGGCTACAAGGTGGACACGCTCGCGGACTGCGTGCTGGCCGCCATGGGCGTCACCCCGAGTAGGTGAGCACCACGAGGGCGCCGGGCCCCGCGAGCTTCGCGCTGGGGCCGAACGACCAGTAGCCGTCGAGGTCCAGGTACAGCTTCGGGACCACCTGCTCGAGGATGACGCCCACGTGCGCCGACGTGTCCGTCGCCCCGTGGTCGGGCGTCCCGGCCGCGATGCCGTCGAAGATCCCCTCGCCGTACAGCCACGCGTAGGCCTTGTACGGGTCGCGGTCCGCCGGTGTGCGGGACCACGCGCCGAACGGCGCGACCATCGCGGCGACCGCTTGCTCGCCTGAGAGCTCGGTCCCCAGCAGCTCGAGGTCGCGGTAGGGGTCGTACTCGGCGAACCGGTGCCCCCGCGCGAGCCCGATCGTGCGGGTGTACAGCCAGGCGTGGTCGTTCCGCAGGTTCAGCTCCAGCGTCGCGCGACCGATCCCGCGGAGGCTGAACTCCCGCGCTCCCCAGCCCTTTTCCCCGCTCTCCCGGGTCGCCAGCGGCAGGTACCCGCCCGGCTCGACCCCGCCCTGGAGCCCCAGCACCGCGAACCCCCCGAGCGCGACCAGCCGCACCTGCGCGTCGGCCTCGTACCAGTAGTAGTAAAGCGCGGCGTACGGCCCGACGCTGACGGACAGCGACTTCGTCGTCACGACCGGCACCATCAACGAGCCCGTGACGCCTACGCCGGCCGGGCGGGTCTTCACGCCGAGCAGCAGCGTGGTGACCGGGGCGTGGTCGGGCGTTGGCTCGGTGGCCGGGGCGGAGGTCTCGGTCGGCTCGGGGGTCACGTGCTCAGCGGCCCTGCAGCGCGTCCATGCGCCGCTTGGCCTTGGCGCCCAGCTCGTCCGTCTCGCCCACGAGGGAGATCACCTGCTTGTACATCCGGATGGCGTCGCTGGTCTTGTCGATGTCCTCCTGGATGCGGGCTTCTTTGTAGATGTCCTGGGCCTGCGCGCCGAGGGCGTTGCGGACCTCGGTCAACTTCGCGCGAGCGGCGTTGTTCAGCGGGTCGGCCGCGACGGAGAGCTCGAGCTGCTGCCGGGCGGTGGCGTACTGCTTCGCGCTCAGCGCGGTCAGCGCCGCTTGGTAGTGCTTGTTGCCGTCGTCCTTCGCGTGGTCCCGGGCGGACCGGACCCCGGCCTCGGCCTGGTAGTACTCGGGCGTGACGTGGTCGGGGTCCATCGACATCAGGCCCTGCCAAATCTTGATGGCGCCCGCGTAGTCGCCGCTGTCGGCGAGCGCTTGGCCGCGCGCGAAGGTGCCGGACAAGTCGGGGACGTCACGGGCGACGGGTGCGTAGGTCACGGGTGGGCTGCTGGTGGTGCGCGTAGGCGCGATGCGCTCCGGGGCCCGCTCGACGCGCGCAGCGGTGTTGGACGGGGCGGCCGACGCAGCGGACGCCGCAGGCGCGGGCGGCGGTGCAGCCACCGCGGGGAGGGCCGTGCGCATCTCCGCGAGCGCGATGTCGCCGCACGCGCGGTAGCCGAGGCGCTCGGCTACTGCGTTCCCGGGGTCGAGCTGCAGCACCTTGTAGAACTGCGCCGCGGCGTCGAAGTGCTTGCCCTCGGATTGCAGCTTCTTGCCGCCGGCGAGCAGGGTCTCCACCTGCGCGGCGGTGGCGGGTGACAGAGTGGGCTCCGCGGCTACGGTCGCCTGCGTTGTGTGCGCCTTCCACGCGACCGCGGCGAGCGCGATCCCGCCAACGAGCACCAGCCCGACGACGGAGAGCCCCCCGACGATGGCGAGCGCCGCGTTCGCGGGGTTCGAGAAGAACCCCTTCGGCTTTGCCGGGCTGCCCTGGATGGGCGCCAACGTGGGGCTCGGCGCGTGGATCACCGTCGGCCGACCGGCAGAGGGGTTCGGGCCGCCGAGGGCGGGGCCAGGCGAAGGCCCAGGGCGCGCGGCGGGGCGCGGGTTCGCCGCGGTGTCGGTGGCCTGGGGGCGGGCCGGCGCCGGGAGGGCGATCGGGCGGGGCCCAGCCTGGGGCGCGGGCGTCTTGGCCGCCGGGGCCGAGCCCGCGAAGTTCGCGGTGCCCTCGCCGCCCGGCGCGAAGAATTTCAGCTCGACGGTGCCGATGCGTAGCTTGTCGCCATCACGCAGCACCTGCTCGCGCACCTTGCGGCCGTTCACGTACGTGCCGTTCGCGCTCGCGCGGTCCCGCACCGTCCAGTTGCCCATGTGCCCGACGATCTCGCTGTGCACGCGCGACGCGGCGGGCTCGGGCAGCACCACCTCGTTGCGGTCGCCGCGCCCGAGCGTGATGGTCCCCTCGGCCGGGATCTCGAACGCCGTGCGCTCCATCCGGTGGCTCGAGATCAGCTCGAGCCGCGCGAAGCCCTCTTCCAAGCCCCCGAGCTTGAGCGTCGCGGCGGTCGACAGGTTCGCCTCGTCCGTCTCGGCCGCCAACAGCACCTGCAGCCGGAACGGGTCGACGACGATCTCGTCGCCATCCGCCATCCGCTGCCGCTTGAAGCGGCGGCCGTTGTACAGCGAGCCGTTGCCGCTGCCGTTGTCCTCGTACTCCACCGAGTTCTCGTCCACGTGCAGCTTCGCGTGCCTGCGGGAGACGCCGATGTCGGAGAGGACGATGTCGTTGTCGTCCGCGCGGCCGATGCTCAGGACGCCGGGCTGGAGCACGATCCGGCGATCCGGGCTTCCCGGGCGGCGGATTACGAGCTCGACGTGGGATACAGCCATGCGCGGGCCCGTAGCATACCCTTTTCTGGCGGAGCGGGCTGGGCCCCCGGGGGAGCGCCAAGCGCCTCCTTTCGGATTACCCGCTCGCCCATGCAGTCACGCTCCGAAGATCCCCTCGTCGTCCCCGAAGGCTGGCTTCATCGCGGGGATGCGTTCGTGACCGGCGACGGCACTCAGCTCGCGGTGTTCGGCGGGATCCCCGGCGAACGGGCCCGTGTTCGGCTCACCGGCACGCTGCGCCGCCAAGACCGGGCGCGTTGGGTCGCTGCCGCGGGCGCCGCGCACCCCTCGCGGGTCGAGCCCTGGTGCGACCGGTTCGTGCCGTGCGGGCGCTGCCCGTTGATGCACATCCACCCGCTCGCGCAGCACGACGTCATCCGTGGCCTAGTGCAAGACGGCATCGACGCCGCCGAGCTCAACGGCCGGGTCGACCACGTCGTGCCGGCGTTCACCCCCGAGTCCATCCGCACCGAGCTGCAGTACGAGATCAACCTGGTCGCAGGCTACAGCGACCGGCAGAGCCCGCGGATCGGCGTCCCGGGCCACGACGGCCGCGAGGTCGTGCCCGTCCCCGGCTGCTTGATGGTCCCGGGCACGCTGCGCGAGACGATGAAGGTGCTCGCCCACCACGTGCGTGAGCTCGAGATCTGGCCCTGGAACGGCAAGGTCGGCACGCTGCGCGCGGTCCAGCTCCGGTGCTCTCCTGTCACCGGCGAGGTCGGCGTGCTGCTGTCCGTGGCGCGCCCGAGCACCATCCTCTCCGAGCTCGCAGACCGGCTCGCCAGCGGCCACCCGGCTATCGCCGGCGTCGCGATGCACATCTCGCAGCCGCCCGGGTTCGCCTGGGACCGCGACGAGGAGGGTGAGCTCGGCGTTGGCATGTTGTACGGCAAGGCGCTGCTCGACCTCGCGCCGGGGGGCATGGCGATGCGGCTCGGGTTCTCCGACCCCTGGCCCGCCCGGCCCGACGAGCCCGCGCTCCTCGACGCAGTGACCGCGCTCCGGCCGGAGCCTGGGGACGCCGCCGTCGAGATCGGCGGCCTGAACGGCGTCGGTGCGCTGCTGCTCGCGCGGCACACCGGCTGGGCGTTGGGCCTCGGCCTCACTGAAGCGCGCGCCCGGCGTGCGCGGGAGAACAGCGCCAGCCTCGCCGTCGCGGTCAAGGGCGCCTCCGCCGAGTTCGACTCCGAGCCCGTGCTCGACGCGCTCGCCGCCGCCCACGGCCGTCTCGACGGCCGCCGCCCGCTGGTGCTCATCAACGCCGGGACGAAGGGCATCCCAGACCCCGTGCTCGACGCGATCCTCGCCCTCGACCCCCGCCGCGTCGTGCTGCTCGGCGCCAACCCGCGGTCCTTCGCCAAGAACCTGAAGCGGCTCTCCGCGGGCTTGAGCGTCGTGCGGGTGACCCCCCACGACGTCGCGCCGAACACGCCCTTCGCGGACGTCGTCGGCGTGCTCGAGAGCGAAGACAAGACCCTGCCGACCGCGCGTTCGCCGCGTCGCAAGGTCGTCCGCTCCCGTTGAACCGCCCGGAGGTCCGTTGCCCCCTTCGCCGATGCAGCTGCCCAGCCGCTTCCTGCGGTTGTTCGAGGCCTGCCAGCGCGCCGGCGGGCGGGCGCTCGCGGTCGGCGGCGCCGTGCGGGATCACTGCCGCGGGGAGGCGCCGAAGGACCTGGACGTCGAGGTGCACGGGCTGCAGCCCGGCGTGCTCGAAGGCGTGATGCGCGAGCTCGGGCGCGTCGGCGAGGTCGGCAAGTCGTTCGGCGTCTACAAGCTGCGGCTCGGGGGCGACGAGGTGGACGTCAGCGTCCCGAGGCGAGACCGCCGCGCGGTCGGCCCCGGCGCCGCCCGTGGACACAAGGGCATCGAGGCAGAGGCCGACCCGCTGCTCGGCGTGCGAGAGGCTGCCCGGCGCCGCGATCTCACCATCAACGCGATCGCCTGGGACCCGCTGGCCCGCGTGTACGAGGACCCCTGGGGTGGTATCCACGACATCGAGCGCAAGCTGCTCCGCGCGGTGGACCCCGCGACGTTCGTCGAGGACCCGCTCCGTGCCCTGCGCGTCGCGCAGTTCGCCGGCCGGTTCGGCTTCGACGTCGAGCCGGCGCTGCTCGAGCTGTGCGCGGGCATGCCGCTCGCGGACCTGCCCTGCGAGCGCGTGTGGGGCGAGGTCGAGAAGCTGTTGACCCGGTCCCCGCGGCCCTCGCTCGGCTGGCGCGTAGCCGACGCGGCCGGGATGTGGGCGCAGGTCGTGCCGGAGTGGGCGGGCAACCCGGCGGCGGCGACCCTCCTGGACCGGCTGGCGGGCGTGCCGATCGACGGCGTCCAGCGCCGGCTCTCGCTGCTGCTCGCGGGGGCGTGCGCCGGGCTGCCGGTGCCGAGCGCAGAGTCCGCGCTCGACCGGCTGAACGTGCAGCGCATCGACGGGTACCGCGTGCGGGTGCAGGTGCTCGCGCTGGTGGCAGAGGCGACCGCGCGCCCGGTCACCGACACCGCGATCCTGCGCGCGGCCGACCGCTGCGATCTCGAGCTCCTCGCGCGGTTGGTAGACTCCGAGGCGCTGCTGGAGCGCTCCGCCGCGCTCGGGGTCCAGCGCGGGCCGTTGCCGCCGTTGTTGAAGGGCGCGGACTTGGTTGGGCTCGGGGTCGCGCCCGGTCCCGCGATGGGGGAGCTGTTGGCTGCGTTGCGCGAGGCGCAGCTAGCGCTGGCGGTGTCGACCCCCGCCGAGGCGCTGGATTGGGTGCGCGGGAGGGTTTGAGGGGGGGGCGGCGCTGCGCCAAGGGGGATGGTCGCCACGGCGGGCCGCCGAGTCGGTCGCGCCGCCGGGACGGGATCGTCACCGCGGAGGGCGCAGCGCACGCAGAGGGAGGAGGTGGGCCGCCGAGTCGGTCGGCCGCCGGGACGGGGATCGTCAGCGCGGAGGGCGCAGAGCACGCAGAGGGAGGAGGTGGGCCGCCGAGTCGGTCGCGCCGCCGGGACGGGGATCGTCACCGCGGAGGGCGCAGCGCACGCAGAGGGAGGAGGTGGGCGCGGTGGACCGCGATTTTCGGGGAACCGGCGGTTGGGGCGACGATTGTGGGGTGTTCGCCCGCCATCTCCGGCTCGCGGTCCGTCTATTTGGGGCAGGCGACGGCGGGCGCCGGTCGATCGGTGATTGCCTCCGGGGGGCGGCGGGACGACCCCCTGCGCTGAGGGGGCGCCAGGCAGGCCCAAATGTCGCGTTTCCGGCGCCGCCAGCCAGCCGGCCCAAATGTCGCGTTTCCGGCGCCGCCAGCCGGCTCAAATGTCGTGGTGCGGAGCCAAGCCGGGAGCGCCCGCAGGCGGACCGGCGTCGGGCAGGCCTGAGCACGGATGAACACTGATAGTTTGCCGATATCGGAGCCGGCCGGGACCGAGCAATAGGGTTGCGCGCCGCTTCGCCCACGTGCCAGGCAGGCAGGCAGAGGGCTTTGCGACATTTGGAGCCGCTTGGCTCCTGAACAGCGCCATTTCCGGCCGGTTGGGTTGCTCGGCGCCGCTGGGCCGGCCGGCGACGATTGTCAGCCGCTCGCCCGCCATCTCCAGAGAATCGTCGCCCAGCGCGACGATTGTCAGCCGCTCGACCGCCATCTCCGGAGAATCGTCGCCCAGCGCGACGATTGTCAGCCGCTCGACCGCCATCTCCAGAGAATCGTCGCCCAGGACGACGATCATCGTGCGCTCGATCGCGACCTCGGGAGAATCGTCGGCCGCGCCTCCAACTCCTCCGTCCTCGTCCTCCGTCTCCTCCGTGATCGCCTTCTGGTGGCGGCCGGGCGCCGCCCCCCCGACAGGCGTTCCCCCGCGGTGTGCTCTCCTCCGACCAGTGCACCCGTTTGCTGGACAAGCTGTGCGTGCGCCTCGGGTTCTGCCTGCCCCCGGTGCACCTCTACCGGCGGGTCCGCGACTTGGTACGCGAGGCGTTCGTTGCCGCCGAGGAAGCGGCGCTCCGGGAAGCGCTTCACCTCGGAGGTAGGCCACGTGAAGGTATTGACCCAGCGGAGGGCTACGACCGCGGCCTGCACGATTCCGACGCGCTCTGAGGGCCCGAGCGGCTCGGTTGGCCCGCCGCGAGCTCGGGCCGAATCTCCCCGGGCCCAGCGCGACGATTGTCAGCCGCTCGCCCGCCATCTCCGGAGAATCGTCGGCCAGGACGACGATTGTCGTGCGCTCGCCCGCCATCTCCGGAGAATCGTCGCCCCGCGCGACGATTCTCGGCCGCTCGCCCGCCATCTCCGGAGAATCGTCGCCCAGCGCGACGATTGTCGGCCGCTCGCCCGCCATCTCCGGAGAATCGTCGCCAGCGCGACGATTGTCAGCCGCGCGCCCGCCATCTCCTGAGAATCGTCGCGCCGCGCGACGATTGCCGGTCGCTCGCCCGCCATCTCCAGAGAATCCTCGGCCAGGACGACGATTGTCGTGCGCTCCCCCGCGACCTCCAGAGAATCGTCGGCCAGGGCGCCTCCAACTCCTCCGTCCTCCGTCCTCCGTCTCCTCCGTGATCGCCTTCTTACGGCGGCAGCGCGCCGGTCGGGTCGGTGATCGCCTTCGGGGCTGGGCGCCGGCCGGTCGGTCTTCGGGCCGGGGCGCCGGCCGGTCGGTGATCGCCTCCGTGCCGCGGCCGGGCGCCGGTCGGTTACCCGGTCCGGATGAAGTTCCTCCACACGATGCTCCGCGTCCGCGACCTCGACGCAGCGCTTGCCTTTTGGTGCGATGGCCTCGGCTTCCTGGAGGCGCGTCGGCTGAAGAACGAAGGCGGGCGGTTCACGCTGGTGTTCCTGCGCGCGCCGGGCGACGCGCCCGGGGGCGCCGAGATCGAGCTCACGTGGAACTGGGACCAGGTCGAGCCATACACCACCGGCCGCAGCTTTGGGCACATCGCCATCGCGGTGGACGACGTCTACGCGACCTGCGCGGCGCTGGAGGCCCGCGGGGTGAAGGTCCTGCGGCCCCCGCGCGATGGTCACATGGCGTTCGTGCGCAGCCCCGACGAGCAGTCCGTCGAGCTCTTGCAGCGCGGGCCTGCGTTGGCCCCCGCCGAGCCGTGGGTGAGCCGCGCGAACGTTGGGAACTGGTGAGGGCCACGGCCGTGGGGCAACGGATCAGAAGGTGGTGCCAGCCCAGGTGAGGAGCAGGGCGATGCCGACCGTGGCCCCGACCAGCAGGCCGGGCCCCAGGCAGGAGCGCAGCGCCGCGTAGCGCAGGTCGATCAAGCCAAGCCGCGGCCTGTTCACCTCTCCCCAGGCGGCCAGCAGCACGAGCGCGCCGAGTATGCCCGCAGGCCACGGCACCGGGTCCAACCCAGCTCGGAGCTTGGTCATGGCGATCGCCGTGCAAGAGCCCGCCTCACCCCGGCCGCGGCCACATCGGCCCCTTGTCCAAGAAGCGCGCGGGGTCCTCGAGGATCTCGACGCAGCGGTCGATGCCGTACTTCGCGTTCAGGCCGTCCTCGATGCGCTCGTCGTACGTGAAGCGCAGGTGGAGGATCGGGCGCACGACAGGCTGGCCGTCACGCGCGACGACCTTGTCCTCGATGCGGCCGACCATGATGAAGAGCGGGCAGGTGCCGTACTCGAACAGGTGGTGGTAGCCGGGCGACATGCCGAGCGAGCCCAGGTTCGCGACGAAGATGCTCGTGTACATCGGGTCGCCGTCGATGTACCAGGCGGGCAGCAGGTTGAAGTAGTCCAGCGTCGCGAGGGCCTGCGCCGCGATGCGCAGCACGGGCCGCGGGAAGAAGTTGAACAGGTCCATCTCCTTGTCCCCGCGCGTCTTCTTCCCGCTTCGCTCCTCCCCAATCCCGCCGTTGACGCGCGTCACCAGCTCGGCAAACGTCTCGCCGTCGGGCATCTTCAGCTTGACCGTGGAGATCTGCGCCTCGCGGTCCATCCGGGCCCGCTTCAGCGAGAACGTGAGCCACCGGGCGTTCCGCATGTACAGCCGCCGGCCGACGACGAAGCGGTTCATCTTCGGCGTCGCGGCGAGGGCGATGTTCGCCGCCGCGAGCGTCAGGTGCGTGATGTCCGCGCCGGTGGACTTCACCCCCGCGAGCCACGCGATCATCCGCTCTGCGTCGACGTAGGCGTCGTAGTACACCACCGACTCGGTGCGCGTGGGCATGATGTACTGCATGATCCGGCGGAACGGGTGCACGCGCTGCAGCGTGCCGTCCGGGCGGGACGTCTTGAGGTGGGCCAGCGCCCACGCCACCAAGAACGATACGGGGATGAGCCAAAGAGCGAGGTTCATCGCGGGCCTCTACCCCGGTCCTGGGCCTCTCGCAGCCGCGCACCTCCCAAGTGCCCGCAGACCGTGCCATATTGCCCGGGATGTCCATCCGCAGACTGCTCGTTGTCCTCGCCCTCGCCTCCCTCGGCGGCGCGTTCCACCACGCCGCCGCGACGGACCCGGCTGCCGTCGTCGCCCCTACGACCGGGGCGGCAACGACGTCGTCGGGCCTCAAGGTCACGGCGACGGTGCACCCCGAGGCCATCGTCGGGTTCCCCGTTGTCGTCGCGTTCAACGTGCGGAACGACACCAGCGCGAACCAGGCGTTCCCCGATCTGGCAGCCCGGCCCCACCTCGTTCGCTTTGGCGTCGAGGGCCCGCGCGGCAAGTCCGAGCGCTACAACACGCCGCCGGCCTTCGACGTCGCGACGAGCTGGACGCTCGCCCCGCACTCGTCCCGGGACGTGCTGCTCGAGATCCCCAGCTCGGCCGCCTTCCCGGCGGGCGTGTACCGGATCACGGTCACCGTCTTGGACCCCAGCGGCGCGATCGTCTTCGCCCCCGTCGAGATGACGTTGGCCGCGGCGAAGCCGGTCGCCGGGACCCCGGTGTGGGAGCCCACCATCGCGCAGAACCTGGGCGGCGTCTTGCCCTGGGTGCAGGACCGCGGTGGCGCGGCCGGGCTGTACCTGATGCAGTTCGACGCCCGGTCCCAGACCCGGGGGGTCGCCCAGTACTGGCTCGCCGACGTCGCCCAGGCCGTGGACCCGGTGCTCTCGCGCTGTCGGCCGGGCGACTCGTTCGCCCGCTACGTCTACTGGCTCGTGCCGGGCGCCAGCACCACGACCCTCGGGTACGGCCGCCTGGAGGGCACCGCGTTCCGGTCCGGCGTCCACACGGCCCCCTTGCCCTACCCCAACGCCGAGCTCCTCGACCGTGGCGTGACGGACAGCAAGGGCCGGCTCGTCGTGCCGCTCTGGATCCCTGCGCCCTCCGGCAAGGGCGGGTCGCTCAAGGCGCTGACGCTCACCGAGCGGGGCGCGCAGTCGTTTCGCAACATCGTTGACCTCCCCGCGCGGCCTTCGCTGCACGCGACCGCGATCGACGCGGCCTCGGACTTGCTGCTGGCCATCGTCGTCGCGGGCGGGGTGGACGTCTACCGGGTCAATGGCACCGACCCCGCCGAGCTACCCGCGCGGGGCACCCGGCACTGGGTCACCGAGGCCGGGTGGGCGCCGGTCGCGCTCTCCTTCGACACGCTGCCGGACTCGGCCACGCGGCCAGGCGGGCTCTCGTTGTTCGCCCTGGCAACGGCGACGGGCAAGGCCACCGCCTACAAGTCGCAGTGGACCGACCTCTCGGGCAACGCGTTCTCGCAGAAGCAAGGCGCGTGGGCAGGGTCGGGGGCTGTGCAGTCGGTGTTGCCGAACGGGTACGGCGCGTTCTACGCGTTGAGCCGGGACGACGCGGGGGCGTGGTGGTTCCAGGCGGAAGGCGCGGCGGCCACGAGCGTCTCGTTGCCCACGGCGGCGACGAAGGCCACGTTGTTCACCAGCGACGGCCTGGTCCGGGCGCGCGTGCTCGGCGGTGCCAGCGTGGTGACGGACCTCGCCCTCGGCCCGAAGGCGGAGTAGTGGCCGGCCGCGAGGCCTCTATGAACCCTTCAGACTGGAATCAACGGTACTCGGGCGGCAACGTCCCGGGCTGGGACCTCGGCCGCCCCTCCTCCGTCGTCCTCCGCCTCTTGCCCATCGTGCACCACCCCCCGGCCCGCGTGCTCGTCCCCGGGTGCGGCCTCGGGCACGACGCCGCTGCCCTCCAGAAGCGCGGCTACTCCGTCACGGCGCTCGACATCGCCCCCGCGGTGGCCGAGCGCGCCCTGGCGGTGAACGGCGTCTCCGTCGCGGTAGCGGACTTCCTCTCGGCCGACTTCTCCGAGGCCGGGTTCGGCACCTTCGACATGCTCTGTGAGCACACCCTCTTCTGCGCCATCGACCCCGCAGACCGGGACCGCTACGTCGACGCTGCGGCCCGCGCCCTGCGGCCCGGCGGCAAGCTCTTCGGCGCGTTCGTGGACGTAGACAACGCCGCCATCGGCCGCCAAGGCCCGCCCTACGGCACCAACGCCGCGGAGCTGCTGCACCGGTTTCACCGCAGCTTCGAGGTCGAGCGCCTGGAGCCCTCCGGGTTCACCTTCCCGTCATCGGGCGGGGCTTCCGGCGGCGGCTACGACTACCCGCAGCTGGAGGCGGTTTTCGTCCGGAGGTGACCGCGGGGGGGGCGAACGGAACTCCAATCGTCCTTGCTCCGTGAGGGAGTGGTGGGC
>CALQBK020000103.1 GCA_943328795.2 Bifidobacterium breve | reverse complement strand
TACGGGCCGGACCCGGGGAGCGAGAGCGACGCCCAGGTCCCTGGGCTCGGGCTCGACCAGCTCGTGGTCACTTGGTCCGGCGACGCGGCCGACGTGGTCGCGATCGCCGCGCAAGCGCTGGATCCCCAGGGCAATGGGCTCGAGCAGTGGACGTGCGCCGCAGACGGGGCAGACGGCGAGGTCGAGATCCCGACTGACCGCTGGGACAGCAGCACGTCGGACGACGCCGAGTACCTGCTCGTCAGCGTCTCCCACCTGGTCTACACGAACACGGCGATCGACGGCATGGAAGCCGTGAGCCGTGGCGTTGGCGTCCGCACGGCCGCGGCCGTCTACACCCTGGAAAAGTAGGAGGCACCGTGGACGAGAACGATGGCACCAAGCCGGCAGGAGCAGGCCGGATCGCGGCGATCGGCTGCGGCGCAGTCAGCGTCGTCGTCCTCCTCGCGGTCGGCGCGATGGGCTTTCTCGGGGTCATCGGCGCCGGGGGAGCCGCCTATTTCCTGAGCGCGTCCGAGGGCACCGGAGCCAGCTCCGAGGCCAAGGTCGAGGAGGCCGAAGACGCGCTGGCGGCCGAGACCGACGCGGATCAAAAAGCGGCGGACGCCGAGAAGCAGGCGGCGGCAGACGCCGACGCGGCCGCGCACCCCGCGGAGGGCACTGAGCCCCCGGTCGCCGCAGAGCCGACCGCGCCCGATGCCCCCGCACCGTCCGCAACGCCGGCGACTGCGCCGGCCCCGGCCACGTCCACCACCCCCGCGCCGACCGCCAGCCGCGCGAGCTCGACGACGCACGCGTCGGCCACGCCGCCCGCCTCCACGAGCACGGCGACGCCGAGCACCACGACGTCGAGCACCTCCGCGGCGACGGCACCCGCAGCCGCGTCGACCACGACCGCGGGGAGCAAGGTCACGCTCAGCGGCGACGGCAGCGTCGTGCTCATCGCAGGCAGCAAGCGGTACCCGCTCCCCGCGACGCTCACCCCGGCGACCTACACCATCGAGGTGACCTTCCCCGGCGAGCCGCCCGTCACCACGGGCAAGGTCCGTGTGAAGGAGGGCGAGGACGTCGTCATCACCTGCAAGTCCGCGATGGGCATCTGCCGGGCGAACTAGTGCTGAACATCATCGCCCGGGCCCCCGTCCCCGGTCGCACCAAGACCCGCCTGATCCCCGCCCTCGGCGAGATCGGCGCAGCCGCGCTGTCCGAGGCGATGCTCGCAGACGTCATGGCGTTGGCCCGGTGGACCCAACTCCCCTGGCGGGTGTGTCACGCCGGGCCCGGCGATCACCCCGCGTTCGGGGACGCGCCCCGCACGCCCCAGCGGGGGGCGGACCTCGGCGAGGTGCTGTCTCACGCGCTCGGCGGGGGCGGCCTCGCGATCGGGAGCGACTGCGTGCTCCTCCGTTCGGACGTGCTCGTGGACGCTCACGAAGCCGTCTCGAGCGGACGCGCGGACCTGGTGCTCGGCCTCTCGCTCGACGGGGGCTACACGTTCGTGGCGGCCAGCGCCCGCGCGGTGGCCGCCGGGGTGTTCGACGGAGTGCCCTGGTCCACGCCGCAGACCGGGGCAGCCCAGCTCGCCCGCGCGAGCGCCCTCGGACTCGCCGCGGTCGCCGTCGACGGGACGTTCGACGTCGACGAGCCTGGGGACATCGCGATGCTCGCCCTCGCGCTTGACCAGGCGCCGCCCAGCGTGGCGCCCGCTACCCGGGCAGCGCTGGGTTTGATCCGGCGGTTGTAGGGGGCGCTGCCGCGCGATAGCCGCCCAGCTCCCCGCCCGAGCCTCCCTCCCACGAGCTCACGATGTCGTTTCTCGATACCCTCCGCCAAGGCACCGATAGCACCGCCACTCGCGTGCTCCTGGGGCTCGTCGCCGTCGCTTTCATCGTCGGCATCGGCGGTCGAAACCGCAACAGTCGGAGCGAGATTTACGCGGTGGTCGATGGCCAAGCGATCACCAAGAGCGAGTTCGACCAGACCATGCGGATGGCCGCGCGTCAGTCTGGGAAAAACCTCTCGGACTCGGAGCGGAACGCGCTCGCGGGCGACGTGCTCGAGATGCTGATCGTGCAGGAGGTGCTGCTCCAACAGGCGTCCGACCTGAACATCGGCGTGTCGGACGGCGAGATCGCGCGGATGCTGAAGGCCCAGCCGAACTTCCAGAAGGACGGCAAGTTCGACCAACAGACCTATGAGCACGAGCTGCGGGACCGCGGGTACTCCGCCGACCGGTTCGAGGAGCTGCAGCGTCGAGACATGTTGTTGCAGAAGGTCCAGGAGATCGCGCAGGCCGGGGTGACCGTCACCGAGGCCGAGGTCCGCGCTGCGTGGGAGGCCAGGTCTACCGCCTATGACCTGCAGTACGTGCGCCTGCCGATGCTCGCGTTCCTCGACGACGTGCCGGTCACGGACGCCGACCGCGACGCGTTCATCGCCGCGAACAAGGACGCCATCAAGAAGCGCTACGACGAGGCGTTCGAACAGAACTACAACCTGCCGAAGCGGTACACGTTGAGCGAGATCGTGCTGCGCACGGACACCGCCGGGGCGGACAAGGCCGCGACGAAGCTCAAGGCCGACGAGATCGCTGCGAAGGCAGCAGCGGCGTCGAGCTTCGGGGCGCAGCAGGCGGAAGCGACCTTCGCCGAGCTCGCTCGGACGTACAGTGAAGACCTCACGGCCTCCAGTGGGGGCAACATGGGGCAACGCGCGCCGGCCCAGCTCGACCCGGTCTTGGTCACCGCGGCTGACGCCGCCGGGATCGGCAAGGTGTCGCCGGCGGTGGAGACCGGCCGGGGCTACGAGATCATCCTCGTCAAGGCGATCGACGACGCCCACGTGGTGCCGCTCGAAGAGGCCGAGAAGGACATCGCGGCGGCGATGATTCGGGAGTCGAAGGTCGCGGATCTGCAGCGGGCGTACGCCGCGAAGATCGTGGAGGCCTGGACGGCGACCCACGAGGTGCCGCGCGAGCTCACCGAGGCGAAGAAGCTCGCGGTCGACGAGACCGGCGAATTTGCGCTCGACGCCCGCGACGTGCCGGGCCTCGGCGCGCAGCCGACGCTCAGGGCCGCGCTCGCCGGCGCGAAGGTGGGGGACGTGCTGCCGCTGCCCTTTGAGAACAAGGGTACGCTGTTCGTGGTGAGCCTGGCGAAGCGCATGGACCCCGCTCCCGAGGACTACGCGGTCCAGGGCGCCGCGATCCGCGGAGCGTTGCTCGCCGAGCGCCAACGGGACTTTTTCGAGCAGTGGAAGACCGCGCTCGTCGCGGAAGCGGGCGTCACCCGCAACGTGAACTTCAAGGGCGATGGGCAGGCTACCGAGCTGGAGTAGGGTCCCCGGCTAGGTGTCGTCCTCGCCGTCGCAGTTGGAGTCGACGCCGTCCCCGACGGTCTCCTCCGCGCCCGGGTTCACTGCGTCGTCGGCGTCGTCGCAGTCGTCACCGCCATCGTCCTCGGCGATGTAGCCGTCCCCGTCGTTGTCGGTGCTCCCAAAGCCCGTCTCGGCGACACCGTAGTCGGCGACCCCGAAGGACTCCCCGCGGAGGCCGTCACAACCCGCGAGCGCCAGGGCCATCACGACCAAGGCCGGCGCAAGCACGTTGCTGCGGCCGACCGCCGCGCAGTGGGGGCACGCATCCGCGGCGCGGTGCAGCGTGGAGCAGGCGGAGCAAGAGCGGAGGTTCATGGCCGTAGGGTAGCACGCGTCGGCCAGGACGTCCGAGGCTAAGTGTCATCCTCCCCGTCGCAATTCGAGTCGACGCCGTCCCCGGCGGTCTCCTCGGCGCCCGGGTGAACGTTGGGGTCCGAGTCGTCGCAGTCGCCCCCCGCGCTGTCGTCTCCCCGCGTGTAGCCGTCGTCGTCCGCGTCGGTCTCCCGGCCCGTCTCGGCGATCCCGTAGGCCGGCTCGAACACACCGGTCTCGGCGCCGAAGTGGCAGGCAGAGAGACCGAGGGCGGCCAGGGCCCCGAGCACCGGGCGGTGCGCCGCCGCACACATCGGGCACCCCAACGCCGGGAGTTGAAGAGTTCCGCAGTTCGAACAGCGCTCAAGCATGCCGCAAGGATAGCACGCAAACCTCGTTCGGAGTTCCCGATGCTGCTGCTCCTGGTCGCGCTGCACGCGCGCGCCGCCTCGCTGGACAACCTGGAGGTCGGCGGGTTCAGCGGATCGCCGCTGGCGACCGACGGCACCGCGTCCTGGTGGAACCCCGCGGGGCTCGCGGCGGGACACGGCTGGCGCTTGACCCTGGAGGGCGCCCCGACGTTCGCCACTGTGCTGTTTGACCGCGCGGAGCCGCACGGCGGCCTCGACACCTACTCGCTCACGGGGGTGGTGCCGTTCGTCGGGGTCGCGACGGACGTAGGGGTAGAGGGGCTGGGCCTCGGCGCGAGCTTCGCGATCCCGATGGTGCGCGGTGGGGTCGAAGAGGGCTTCGAGGACACGTTCGCGGCCGGCGACACGAGCTACGGCGTCGCTGGGACGGGCAGCTACACGCTGCGGTCGGGCGACACCCGGGCGATGCAGGCCACGCTGGGCGCGGGCTGGGACTTCAAGGAGAAGGTGGCGATCGGCCTCTCGGGAGCGCTCATTCAGAGCCAGTGGACGGCGGTCGTCGACAATGACGCGATGCCCGACCTGGACCAGCAGATCACCGCCCAGGGGCAAGTCTCCGGGTACACGGACGAGCAGCTCGAGACCTACGACTACAAAGCCACGCTCGACTTCGACACGCTGCACGACACCGTCTTCTCCTTCGGCGCGGGCGTGCGGGTCACTCCCGTGCCCGCCGTGTCGATCGGCGTCGCCTACCAAAAGGGCATGAACGTCTCGAACGAGGGCAACGTCAACATCAGCTTCCAGTGCCCTCCCCAGGAGGACTCAATCGGGCGGTTCGGGGCCGAGCAGTTCGGCATCTGCCGGACGACAATCCCGGCGTCGGCGACCGTCGCCTACAGCCTCCCCTCCCGGGTCCACGGCGGGGTGGGGTGGGACGTCACCCCGGACCTGCACGTGGAGGCGATCGGCGGGTGGGTCGGCTGGAGCGTCTTCCAGGACTACGCGATCGACATCCACGACCCGAAGGCCAGCACGGACGAGGCGAACGCGCTCCTGACGCAGAAGCGGCTGTGGGCGCGCGACAACGTGGACTCGTACTGGGTCGGCGCGAGCGGCCACGGGACGTTCGCCAAGCGCGTGACGCTCGGCGGGAAGCTCGTGTACGACAAGTCCGCGATCCCCGACGAGGCGCTCTCGCCGAACAACTACGACGCTGACGCCATCATGGTCTCCGGACTGCTGGCGTTCACGCCTATCCACGCCGTGACCGTAGGCCTCAGCTACACCCACCACTTCCTCGCGACGCGGGAGATCACCGACAGTCGGTTCGGGATGTCCTTGCCAAAACCCGACCTGTCGGACGCGAACGTCGACCGCTGGTACTACCCGAACGCGAACGGCACGTACTCGGGGGGCATCAACCGGATCGGGATCTCGGTGCAGATCGCCCTCGGAGAGCCGACCGAGGAGGAGGAGGAGCGCGACGACCGTGACGAGCGCGACGACCGTGACGACCGTGACGAGCGCGACGACCACGACGACCACGACGACCGCGAGGAGCGGGACGACCGCGACGACCACGAGGAGCGGGACGACCGCGACGACCACGGAGATCGCGATGACCGCGAAGATCGCGAAGATCGCGGTGACCGCGATGCCCCGGGTGACGAGGAGGAGCCGGAGGACGATGACCCCGCGGACCTGGCGCCCCCCGACGACGAGTGACCGCGACAGGGCCAGGGTCAGGTGCGTAGTCTGGGTGGCACCTGCGGAAGGAACGGAATACCTCCCGCCGGATTCCGGATCCCCTGTGCGCCCGTTCACCCTCCTATTCCTGGTAGCCGCGGTCTGCGGTTTGTTCTTCGCCGGTTTTTCGACGTGGGACTTCGTCGCCCACCTCGACCGCGACGTGCACGACGTCCACTGCTCGTTCATCCCCGGCTTGCTTGCCAGCGACACGTCGGCCTCGAGCGGCTGTCACGTCACGCTGATGAGCCCCTACAGCTCGGTGTTCCGAGCGACGGTCTGGGGCGGGGTGCCCATCTCCTTGCCCGGTTTGGCGGTGTTCGCGTTCCTGCTGTTCCGCGGCTTGGACATGATGCTGAACCGCCGCGAGGACGACAAGCGCGCCACCACGTTCCTCGTGCTGGCCGCCGCGCTGCCCGCGCTCACGTCGCTCGGTATGGGGTACCTCTCGCTCGTCGAGCTCGGCGCAGCCTGCAAGCTCTGCATCGGCATCTACATCTCATCGTTCGTCGCGCTCGCCGCGGCGATTGGCATCCGCGCCCAGGGTGTCGGCGAGGACATGGTCGGCTTCGGACGTGAGTTTGGCCTCTCCTTCGCCGAGGGCGTCGGTTTTGTGCTGATCCCGGTGCTGCTCTACGCCGCCGTGAGCCCAGACTACACCCGCTATGTCGGGTCGTGCGGCAGCCTGGCCAAGCCCGAGGACGCCAACAAGGTGCTCCTCCCGATCGGCCAGCAGGCGTCCGGCAAGGACGCCGTGGAGGTGTTCGACCCGCTGTGCCCTGCGTGTAAGGGCTTCGAGGGCCGGCTCACCGCGTCCGGGCTCGAGTCGCAGCTCAAACGGAAGGCGCTCATCTTCCCGCTCGACAACAGCTGCAATTGGATGGTGTCCAACACGCTCCACCCCGGCGCGTGCATGATGAGCGAAGCCGTCCTCTGCGCGGACAAGAACGCTGACGCCGTCATCGCCTGGGCCTTCGAGCACCAGGACGAGGTCCGCACGGCCGCGAGCACCGACGTCGCGGCCGCCCAGGCGCTGGTCGTAGCCAAGTTCCCCGAGCTCAAGTCCTGTATCGGCTCGCCGGCGGTCAAGTCCCGCCTGAACAAGTCGCTGCGCTACGCCGTCGCGAACCAGCTGCCGGTACTGACGCCGCAGCTCTACGTCCAGAACGAGAAGCTCTGCGACGCAGACACCGACCTCGGCCTCGACTACGCACTCACTCGACTGCTCGCGGGCCAGGTTGGCTCCAAGGAGAGCAAATGAACGCGACCGTGCACGCAGGGCTCGCCGTAGCCTGCTTGGCCATCCCCACGGCGTTGGTTGGCATCGGCGTCGGCAACGCGAGTGCACAGCTCGCCGCCAACGAGGCCAGCGCGTCTGAGCAGCCCCAAGTGGCCGTCGCGGCCGCGGCGGACGAGGGCTACTGCTCCGCGGACCTCAAGAAGGTCCTGCGCCGCGTGCTGCAGAGCTGCGGGCTGTTGTCGTCCGGCGAAGTGCGCGGTTGTCAGCCGCTCGAAGCGAAGAGCGTCGCGACGCTCGCGGGGGACGACTTCAACGCGCTGTTCCTGCCCCTGGCTGAGCGCGCGGGCATCCTGCAGTTCGACAAGGAGTCGTCGGAGCTCGACGCGGGCGACCTCGCGATGCTCGACCGCATCTTCGCAGACCAGCGCGGTGCCAGCTACTTCTTCGTCGTCTCGCGGTCCTCGCCGGAAGGGAGCGAGGTGTTCAACCGCAAGCTGTCCGAGGAGCGAGGCAAGGCGGTGCTCAGCCACCTGCAGGCCACGTTCAAGGACCAGGACCTCAACAAGGAGGTCGGTATCCTCTGGCTCGGCGAAGAGTTCGCGCAGCTCGACC
Organism: Bifidobacterium breve; assembly: GCA_943328795.2. Taxonomy (GTDB): domain Bacteria; phylum Myxococcota_A; class UBA796; order UBA796; family SXON01; genus CAIUMM01. The sequence continues at coordinate 8,725 of CALQBK020000103.1, read as the reverse complement.
AGGAATTCTGCTCCTGGCAGCGCTCGGGGGACAGTGGCGCTTGCCAGTCGCAGGACCTCAACCGCAGCGCCTTCGTGGCGTGGATCGATTGTCGGCTGTGATGAAGGCGCTCCCTACCACCCTCCTCGCGACCGTGGCGTTCGCGTCGCTCGCTACGCTCGCTGGCTGCCCGGCGGACGCCCCGGCGCCCGCGGCGCCCAAGCCCGGCCGGTTCGAGTCCGTCGCCCCGGCGCCTGTCAAGAAGGACGCTGTTGACGCGTTCTGCGACACGCACGACGAGTCGGACACCGCGCCGACGTTCAACTGGCCCAAGCTCGACGGTGCGGAGCCCGCGAACACCGGCTGGACCTGGGTGAACGCCTGGGCGACCTGGTGCGGCCCCTGCGTCGGCGAGATGCCGATGTTGGTGCGCTGGCAGGAGCGCCTGGCCAAGGAGGGCGTGGAGCTCGCGGTGGCGTTCTTGTCCCTGGACGCAAAGGCGGCAGACGTCCAGAAGTACGCTGCCGCGCACCCGACCATCCCCGTGGGGCCGCGCATCGCGGACTTCGCGCTCGTTGGCCCGTGGCTCGCGAGCAACAACCTGCCGACGTCCGCCTCCATCCCCCTGCAGTTCTTCGTCGACGGCAACCACCGCGTGCGGTGCACCCGCATGGGCGCGATCAGTGAGACCGACTTCGACGCCGTGAAGCAGATCGTCTCGCGGTGACCACCGGGGACACGGCGAGCTGGACCCCACTAAGCTCACCGCCGACGGACCCTTCCAAGCTGTCGGCGCTCAACGGGACGCAGCTGTTCACGCACGGGCGCAACGCTGCAGAGGTCGCGGCGGTGGTCGAGTTCCTGTCCGGTCCGGAGCCCGCCTACCTGGAGATCGGGTTCGACCACGGCATGTGCCTGGCCGACCGGGCGCGCCGCTTCCCGGGCACGCTGCAGCTGGGCATCGAGATCCGCGAGCTGCGGGTCGCGCGCCTCCGCCCGAGCTTGCCGCGCAACGCCTTCGCGTGGCGGGCCGACGCTCGCGCGGCGCTGTCACACGTGCTCCCTGCTGGGCGACTGCACGGTATCTACGTGCTTTTTCCTGACCCCGTGTGGGTGGTCGCCCACCGCTCGACGCACCTGCTGTTCTCGCCGGCGTTCGTCCAGGTCTGCCAGCGAGCGCTCGCGCCCGGGGGGTTCTTGCACGTCGCCACGGACGTCGGCCCGTACTTCGCGTGGATCGCCGACCTGCTCCGCGGCTGGACCCCGGGCGAGCCCCCGCCGCTCGGGGAGGAGCTCTCCCGCCGGGAGCGGGTGTGCCGCCGCGACGGGCTCGCCGTCGGGCGAGGCACCTGGATTCCGCCTCGTTCCCCGGAAACTTCGCGGGCTACTTGACGCCCGGCGCAACGGGGCCCATGCTCTATGCGCGCACGCGGGAGCAGCAGTGGCAGAGAAGCAGAACGCAGAGACCGCGCCGGGTTCAACGGACCCCCGGCCGCCCAGCGTCGACATCAAGGGCTTGATCGAGGCGATCGTGCGGGCGCTGGTCGACCACCCCGAGAGCGTCTCCGTGCACGAGGTCGAAGGGACGCACAGCTGCGTGCTGGAGCTCTCGGTCGCACCGACGGACGTCGGGAAGGTGATCGGCAAGAAGGGCATCCACGCGGACGCGATCCGCAGGATTGTCCACGCCGTCGGGGGCAAGAACAAGAAGCGGTATGTACTGGAGATCTTAGAGGAGGGCTGACCGGCGTGCCGAGCGTCGGCATCACGGTGTGTTTGGCGGGTTCACGATGTGTCACGGGCGTAAAGTCCGGAACCTCCCGAGCGTATCAAGTACGAACGAACCGAAAGGCGCTGGCTCACCAGCCCTCTCCCGGCTCGCTCGGAGGCCCCGATGAACAGCTCTGTCGACACTTCACCCGCCAGGTTCTTCCCCACTGCCGTTGACCTCACCGAGGACGACCTCAAGGCCATCGCGGTGGAGGCCAGCCCGGCGTTCGCGTTCGACCAGGTGGTGCGGAAGTACAACGAAAAGCTCACGAGCCACGCGCTGTACATCATGCGGGACCGCGAGGAAGCCCACGACGTCGTCCAGGAGGTGTTCATCAAGGCGATGCGCGAGCCGCGCTTCTTCGAGGCCGACTTCAAGATCCAGGCCTGGCTGTACCGCGTCACCCGGAACCTGTGCTTCAACCTGGTGCGAGACCGCCGCCGGCGCGAGGTCATCCTCTTCGGCCAGCGCCGGAGCGAGGTGGCCGGCAACGACCCCCTGGAGACCCTGTTCGCGGGCGAGCGCCAGCGCGAGATGCTGGCGGCGATGGAGCTGCTCTCCGAGGATCACGGCGAGATCTTGCTGCTCCGCTACTACGAGGACCTGTCGTACGCCGAGATCAGCGAGCGCCTCGACATCCGGCTCGGGACGGTCATGAGCCGGCTCTCTCGGGCCCGGGACCGGCTGCTCGCGGTGATGGGGCGGGATGCGGCGATGTTGGAGGCCAGTTAAGGTTTTCGCGGAGTTCTACCCCGCGTGCCGTCAACCGCACCAGAGCGAGCCATCCCCCCGACCGACAGCGAGCCGGCCGGGCGCGCTGGTGCAACTGCATCGTTGTTGGCCAGCTTGCAAGACGGGCGGACCGGCTGCCTGTCGGCGGCGGTCCCCGGGGTGGGCGCGGTCCAGGCGTTCTTGATGGCTGGGGACGTGCTCGCGGTGCACGCGGGGGACGACGACATCCGGCTCTTGGCCCGGGTGTCGGCGGCCAACCTGGTGCCCGGGGCGGAGCTGGAGGCGCTGGCCGAGTCCTGCCCCAACCCCGGCGAGTTCACGGACGCCCTCTACGGGGTGCTCGACGAGAGCACCGTCCAGGGGCTCCTCTTCGAGCGCTTCCGGGAGAACCTCTACTGCTTCCTCGGGGCGACTGACGTCGCGCCGTTCGAGCCGATGGAGGCGCTCTTCGTCGCGAACATCCAGGTCGGGCACGACTCGCACGCCCTGGTGGAAGAGCTGCGCTCGCTGCGCCACCGCGTCGGGCCCTTGCTCTCGGCCCGCCTCCTGCTGCTGCCCGCCGACGGAACAGCGACCACCGCGATGGAGGCCGAGGTCATCGAGGCGTGCTCGAACGGCCTCGGGGTCCCAGAGCTCCTGCGTCGCGCGTCGGCCGAGCCCAACCGCGTGCTGCAGCTGGTCTCTGACCTGCTCGACAGGGGCGCGCTGGCCTGGGACAACCCGCCGCCCGTCAAGCCGACGACGCCCCCGCCGACCGCGCCCGCGGCGAGCGAGCCGTCCGCCCTGGACCTGCCGCTCGAAGACGACTACACGGACGATGGCACGCAAAGGAGCGCTCCGCCGTCGGCGCCCCCTGTCGTCGAGGAAGAGTACCTGGATGCGTTCGGCGACTACGACACCACGCGGGGAGACGGCAGCTTCTCAGGCGTCCGGGACCGCATCGACCTCGCCGCGGCGGACCCCGACGACGAACTCCCGGGGGGTCGACAGGCCAGCGAGCCAGAGATGATCGACATGCCCGAGGCCGATGCCGCCGCACAAGCGTCGGCGGTCTCGCTGAACTTCTCCGGCCCCCGGCTCGCGGACGACGACGCGCGGCACAAGGTGGACGTCGTGAACGAGGTGCTCGAGGCGGTCCGGGCCGCGATCGACTACCTCAAGGGCGCTGGGTCGGGGCACGCGCGCGTGCAGCTGATCGTGGACGGGTCAGCGGGGCCGTTCTCGGCGCTGTTCAACGGCGTCGAGCTCCGGGCGGACGGCCGCCTGCCGGTGGACGCCGTGCTGAAGAACCTGCGCAAGCGCCCGATCACCGAGCACCGCCGCCTGCTGCAGCGCGCGTGCACGGACGTCATCGAGCGAGCGCTCTCCTTGGCGAGCGAAGACCTCGACGACGTGCTGATGGAGCAGGTCCTCGAGAAGGTCGCGGGCTACCAGCAGCGCCTCGGCATCTGAGATCCCGCGGTGCTGACGTGGGCGTTCTGGGCGGTAGCCCTCGCCGACCCGTCCCTGCCCGTCGAGGTCGGGGATGACGAGCCCGGGCTCACGGCGGCGCCCGTGGGTGCCCCTGCCGAGCCGGCAGCCCGCCCCGGCGTCCGCTTCATCGCAGAGCGGTGGACCATCCCGCCAGCTACGCTCGACGCCGTCCGCGCCGTCGTGAACGAACCGCTCGGCCGCCGAATGGAGGCCGCGAGCCACGACTGGCTGGGGCTCCCGTACCTCAACGAGGCAGCGGGCGAGCAGGACGCGGGGGACCCGGACCCCCCGGCGCGGTACGACACCTTCGACTGCCTCACGTTCGTCGAAGAGGTCCTGGGCTTGTCCCTCTCGGCCGACCCTGTGTACGCCCCCGGCATCCGCGACGCCCTGCGGTACAAGGACGCCGCCCCGCGCCCGGATTGGACCCGCGACTACAACGAGCGTCGGCACTTCATGGAGGCCGAGTGGCTCCCGGACGCCGTCCAAAACCGGCTGCTGGTCGACATCACCGCGAGCGTGGGCCCGTCGCAGGTGCTCACCCACGAGGTGACGGTCCAGACCTGGCAAAACTGGCGGCACACCCGGTTCTTCCACCTCCCCGCGGCGCTCTACCCCGTAGGCACCTGGTCGCTGCGCTACTTGGACCTGCCGACGGCCGCCGCCTCCGTGGCCAACATCCCGCCCGGCGCGCTGGTGCTCACCTTGCGCCAGCCGCGGCCCTGGTCGCCGATCGTCATCACCCACGTGAGCTTGGTGGTCCAGGACGACAGCGGGAAGATCCACATGCGGCACGCCACCCGGATGGGCTCGCAGAAGGTACGCGACGACGACTTGTCCTGGTACCTCAAGCACCTCTACGACTACGTCAACTGGCCTTCGCTGGGCATCGCGGTCTACCTCCCGCGTGAGCAGGGTCCGCGGGTCAGCGCGCTCCGCCCGACCGTGCTCCACGCGCCGTTTCCAGATTACGTCCCTGGCATGCTGCTCCCGTCCGCCCCAGCCGTGCCCCCGCGCGCGGTCGCTCCCACTGCGGCCGCCCCGCTCGACCCAGGCGGCGCGCCTTGACCTACGCGGCCCTCCCTGTGCTGTGGGATCTCGACGGGACCCTCGTTGACTCCGCGGCGGACATCGCAGCGGCGGTGGATCGCGCGCTCGAGGCCCACGGCTACGCGCCCCTCGGCCCCGAGCGCGTCCGCAAGCACATCGGCAGCGGCGCTCAGAACCTGGTCACCCGCTGCGTCGAGGAGGCCGGGGGGGCGATGACCCCTGCCCTGCTTGAGAGCTTCTTCACGTCGTACCTCGCGAACGTGGCGGTCCACACCCAGCTGTATCCAGGGCTCGGGGGCCTGCTGGACGCGCTCGCCGACCGCGGGGTCCCGCAGGCGATCGTCACCAACAAGCCGGTAGACATCACCGTCGCGCTGCTCGATGCGCTCGGCCTCACGCGCTACTTCCCCGTCGTGTACGGCGGCGAGAGCTTGCCGAAGCGCAAGCCCCACCCGATGATGCTGCACGCCGCGATGGCTGACCTGGGCGTCGACCGGGCCGTGATGGTGGGCGACGGCCCGCACGACGTGGGCGCCGGACGTGCCGCCGGGCTGCCCGTGATCGGCGTGAACTGGGGCATCGCGAAGCCCGACGGCGCGGACGTGCGCGTCGACACCGTCGCGGAGCTCACCGCCCTCTTGATCCCGGAGCCTTGATGCGCCAATTGTCTGTCGAAGAGAGCCAAGCGTGGTTGGCCGCGCCCGGGGCACCCCAGCTCCTGGACTGCCGCCAGCCCGGCGAGTGGGCCACGTGCCGCCTCCCCGGCGCCGTGCTGATCCCGCTGGGAGAGCTGGCCGAGCGGGTCGGGGAGCTCGACCCTGCGCGCCCCGTGCTGGTGTACTGCCACCACGGGGTGCGGTCGATCAACGGCGCCATGATCCTCGAGGGGGCCGGGCTGCAGGCGGACTCGATGCGCGGCGGGATCGACGCGTGGAGCCTACGCATCGACCCCGGCGTGCCGAGGTACTGATGGACGGCGACGCCGCGCTGGTGGACGCGATCCGCGTGGCGATCCGGCCCAGCGGGCTGGTGGAGCGCGTGAAGCTGCGGGTCGCCGGCGGGTGGACCGCGCGCCAGGTGTTCGAGCGCCTGGACGACACCGTGCGGCGAACCCTGCTTGAGCGCTGTGACCGCCCCGACGGCGCCGTGGACCAGGGTCAGGAGGTGCAGCGCGCCGCAGTGGACGTGGTCTACCGCGCGCTGCTCGCGTTGAGCGCGGCGGGGGGCGCCCACCGCACGAAGGTGCAGTACACGATGACCCTGAACACGAAGGGACCGCGCGACATGCTCGTGGACGCGTTCCGAGCGAGAGGCTGACGATGGCGCAATTGGTGAACTTGGTGCTCCAGGTGGTGGACGTCCTCGGCGTGCACGTGCCGACGTGGGCGTTCGGCCTCGCGCTGGCCGCCCTGGCGACGTTCCTCCTCCCGGCGCGGGTGCGCGGAGAGCGCGCGAACCGGGCCCGGCGGATCCTGCTCCGGGCGTCTGCGGCTGGCTCCGTGGCCGAGCGCGACCGGCTCGAAGCCGAGGCGCTCGCCGAGGTCCGCGGGGACGAGCACGGGCTGCTCACGATCGCAGGCTGGGCTGTGGATCGTGGGCGTTACCCGCTGGCCGAGCGCGTGCTGGACGACCCGAAGCTCGTGCGCCACCCCGAGCGCCGGAAGCTGATCGCGCAGATGCAGCGCGGGGCGCCGTTGGACACCGAGAGCCTGGTACAGAAGGTGCTGAAGGAGGAGTCCGAGGGGACTACGCGTTGACGGCCCAGGCGATGCCCGCGAAGAACGCGATCAAGAGGCCGAGCCCGACCAGGTAGCCGCGAAATTCCATCCAGATGCCGTCCGGCTGCTCCAGGCCCTCTTCGCGCTCGACGTGCTCGGGCACGGCGGCGTCGTCCCGTAGCCAGCGCCGGATGCCGGCGGGCCGGGGGATCAGCATCGGCACTCGCTCGCGGTACACCTGGTAGCGCTTCCCGAACCGGGCGTCGCAGAAGCGCTCTTGCAGGTAGCGGTTCGTCACCACCGAGTAGAGGATCAGCACGGGCACGAAGCCGGCGAGGAACGTGACGGAGCCGAAACAGACGCCGAGGCCGATCACGCCGCACAGCTTCCCGATCACGCTCGGGTGCCGGATCATCGTGTAGGGGCCGGTGTCCACCAGGGCCGTCGGGCCGCCATCCACGTGCGTGCCGGGGGAGCCGCCGCCCGAGAGGTACAGGTAGCCGTAGACGTACCAAACCCAGCTGCCACCGAGCCCGATGAGCGCGAGCCCCGCTGGGATGCGCACTCCCGGCGGCGCGAGCGCGGGGAGCCCGAGGCCGGCGTCTGCGTAGGTCGCGATCCAGCACATCACCATTGCGGCCGGCAGCATGACGAACAGGTGGATGCCGAAATTGCGGTACAGCTCGGGCGCGGTGATCGCCCCCACGCATTGGCCGAACGTCGGCCGTCGCGTCAGCACGCGGGGGGGAGGAGCGCTCAACGTGGCCTGCGCGGGTTCATCGGGCCCCTGTATTCACCCACGGTTGGGATGGCCGTACTCGCGGACCTCTGGGTCGCGCAGCGCCCGGTGAGACATCGTCCGATCGGCCTCGTCGGTCCAGCTGAACCGTAAGTGAACCAGCAGGTCCTCGTGGGCGAGCACCCCCCGCTCCCAGCGGAGCCGCGCGCCCTCCCCTGCGCCCGAACGCGCGGCTTCCCTCTCGGCCTCGGCGACCTTGGAGAGCCAGGACGTGGCCGGCGGCATCGCGGGGGCGCCTGCCCGCACGAACGCAGCCTCCGCCCGCTCGTCGGCGAGGTCCAGGCCCGCCGCGCCCTGGCCCGACGCGGCCATCGCCTCCATGAGCCGCAAGCGAACTTCCCCATCGAGCGCGATCGGCGTGGAGGCGCCCAAGATCGCCCGCCCAGCGTCGCCGAGATCCGCCCGGCGGCGAAACGCGTCGAGCGCGGTGACGACGACGTCCGGGTCCGGGTCCCCCACCGCGACGGCCAACGCCGCGCCGACCTGGGCGCCGGAGTCCCATCCCAGCGCCTCCACGGCGCTCTTGCGGACCTCGCTGTCCACGTCCCCGGCAGCGCGCAGCAGGGCCGCCTCCGCCCCTGGGCTCTCGACGTGCGCCAGGAACTTGCACGCGTCCTTGCGCGTCGTCGGATCGGGGTCCGCGAGCAGCTGGATCGCGGCCTCCGGCCCAGACGGGTGCGGCGGGTTCCACCCCGGCGACGGGCGACGCAGCGCCTTGGCCGCGGCCATGACGACCATCCCCGCCGGGTCGGAGAGCGCTGCCTCGAGGCCCTTCACCGCCCTCTCGTCCGTCGGAAACTGCTTCAGGGCGTCCGTTGCCCACCTGCGGACAAAGCTGTTCTGGTCGTGCTGCGCCGCGAGCAGCGCGGGGATCGCCGCCGGGTCCCCGAGCTGGCCCAGGCTGTGGGCCGCTTCCCGGCGCACGTCCACGTCGACGTCGGCCAAGAGCCGCGTGACGACCTCGGTGGCCCCTTGCACGCGACCCAAGCCCCACGCCGCCTTCCACCGCACGTAGGCGTCGGGCGACGCCGCGAGCTCGACCAGCGCCGCGCTCGCCGCCTTGGACGCAGGGTCCGGCTTCCTGGCGCCCGCCGCGATGTGCGCGAGCCGGTCCGAGGCCACCACCCGGACTACGCTCGACCGCTCCTGCGCGTATCGCCGGAGCAGCGCGACGTCGTCCGTCCGATCGGCGATCCGCGCCTG
>CALQBK020000102.1 GCA_943328795.2 Bifidobacterium breve | reverse complement strand
GCGGCGGGGACGCTCGAGGCGGACCGCGTCGGGCTGCCGGGGGTTGGACCCGCGACGTACGCGCGGTGGACGCCCGCGGGCGGCGGAGACCCCGTGCGGGTCGGGTTCATCGCGCCGCTCACCGAGCACTTCTGCGCGCGTTGCAACCGGCTGCGCCTGTTGGTGGACGGGCACCTGCGCACCTGCCTCGGGTACGAGGCGACGCCTTCGCTGCGGGACGTGCTGCGCGGCGGGGCGTCAGACACCGCGCTGTTGGCCGCGATCGCGGCGATCGTCCAGGGCAAGCCCGCGGGACACCTCGCGGAGACGGAGGGCGGGAGCGCGTTCGAAGGCGTGATGACCTCCATCGGGGGGTAGGTTCACCGGTTACGCGCTTCCGATGCTCCTCTTCGCGTTGCACGCCGCCGTCGCTGCGCCCGCGGACCGGTACGGGCGCGCCGATCGCGACGCGAGCTGCGGCCTGGTCACGGTGGAAGCGGTCGTCGAGCTCGAGGACCAAGCGGACTCCGCCTTCGACTCGTTCTACGGCGAGCTCCTGCCTTACGCCGCGTTGATGCCGGTGCCGACGGAGTGCCGCGACCGGCTCTCGGTGTTCGTAGAGAGCTTGTGGTCTACGGACGTGCGGGTCTGCGCCCGGGTGACCAGCGGGCCGGGGATCGGGCGGAGCTTCTGCAGCGGGCTCGACAGCCGCGTCGTGGAGGTGCTCGAGGGGTCGTTCGCCGACAGCGTCGAGCCGGGCGCGACACGGATCGTACCGACGGAGCTCTCGGGGTTCGACGCGGCCGCTGCGCTCCCCCGGGTCGCGATCGGCGCTGTGGATGGCCGTGTCATCGCGATCCTCGACGACGGGCAGGTGGCCGCGTGCGCCCGCGACCTGCTGGGTGACCTCGTGGTGAGCGAGGTCGCGTATGATGCGGCGTTCGACGGGTACAGCGCGGACCTGGGGGCGATCGGGTTCCGGCTCGACGGGAGCGGCTCCTGCTCCGCGTACGTCGGGGTGCGCGTCGCGGGCACCGATTGGCCAGCATCGTTCGAGGTCCAGGCCGTCGTCCTCTCGGGCGGTCTGCGTGGGCGCGTGTACGTGAGCGGGCCTCCAGGCGATGTCGTGGATGGCGGCGCGATCTCGACGAACCGCGCCAGGTTGGCGGCGGAGGGGTGGACTTTGGATACGCCCGTCGGGCCTTGAGAAAATTGCTGAACATCCGTACCAGGTAGGCGGCGCAGAAATGCCCTGCGTGTTACCGAGTCACTCGAGGCAGCCAGCCATGGACGACGAGCAGGCCGACATCTTGGAGCCCCGGCTCTGGCGTCGGAACGGGTGGACCGCCCGCGTGATCAAGAACGAGGACGACGACGGCTGGGCCGTGGAGATGACGCGCGCCGGGGATCCCGAGCCCGCGCTGGTGGCCCCGTGGACCATGGGCCGCGACAAGAAGAACCCGAAGCCGCTGGACCAGGCCGCGTTCACCACTTGGGTCAAGACAGCGAGCGAGGTCATCCGGCGGCACGAGCACGGCCAGCGGGCGCGCCTGCACCGGGAAGGCAGCTGCGTGCTCTCGGACGGGCGCCGGGTGTTCGTCACGCACGACATCGCGCCGGACGAGGACGATCCGCACGCTGTGCTGGTGATCGCCGACGAGCGCACGGGTGAAGAGCTGCGGCGCGGCCGTGCCGGGCCTGGAATGCGGCTCGACGTGAAGAACGTCGAGCGCTTCTTGCTCAGCGGGGAGGGGTAGCGCGTGGCGTGCCTCCGGGATGACCTGGTGCTTGTTGGCTGGCTGTCGAAGCTCGCTCCGGAGTCGGCGCTCCACCCCGATTCGGGACCGTGCGCAACTGCTGCGGTGCGTGCGCTGTTCCCGAGCGCGGAGTCGTTGGACGAGGCGTTGGCGAACACGCTGCGGAGGTCGCTCGCCACAGTGCTCGTCGAGGAGCCGCGCTGGGTCCTGCACCAGCCCGAGGTGATCGACGACAAGGCGCGGTTTCGGCCTGCGCTCGACTCCACGGAGCCGGCAGCCGTGGCGTTGCAGCGGCTCGCGGCCAGCTTCCCGGCGCTCGCGCCGGACGCCGCTCGCATCGCGCTGCTCTGGGTGCCGACGTTCCGCGTACAGGCGCGGGACATCCTCCCGCACGACGACCGCGCGGGGCTGCTGGCGGCTGTCGCGGCGCTCACCGCGTTGACCGCCCGGTCGCCCTCGGCGCAGGTCGGGCGGGAGCTCGCGAGCCTACACCAGCGGCTCGGCAACGTAGCGATCGCGTCGGAGCTGCGCGGGCCGGACGACGGGCAAGCGGTGATGGACCTCGCGGATCACGCCGCCCAGTCGGGCGACATGGCGCGGGCGAGAGAGCTGCTCGGTCGGGCGCAGGTGTTGTTCTCTCGCGCGGGGCTGATCGCCGGGATGGCGGCCGTGAAGCGCCGCGAAGCGGCGCTGCTCGACCCCGAGGAGCGGGTGGCCGTGCTGTTCGACGCCGTCCGGCTCTCGCGGGACGCCCGGAACGACCAGCGCGGGGAGGTGGAGGGCTGGGAGGACCTGTCCCGGGCGTACTCGGAGCAAGGCCGCATCGGCGCCGCGGTCGCCGCGCTCGGCCGCATGGCCAAGCTGCACCGGGCGGGGGCCGAGGCCCTCGGCGAAGCGCGCGCGCTGCAGCTGAGCGGCCGTCTCTTGTGCGAGGCGTTCGGCAAGGAGCGCGACACCGGCGCGGGCATGGTGATGCTGCTTTGGGCGGCGGACATCGGTGGCACGCAAGACCCGGTGCTGGCGGACCTGACCCGCCGGTACATCGAGGGGTTCCAGGACACCCTCTCAGACTCGGAATTCGCCGAGATTGAGACCATTTTCGAGCGGCCTCGCCAGCAGGTCGTAGACGAAGCGTTCGCCCGCTATGAGCGGGAGCACAAGGAGGAGCTGCCATGACCCTTTTCGAGAAGATCGCCGCGCGGCAGGTCCCCGCGGACATCGTGTTCGAGGACGAGCACACCGTCGCGTTCCGCGACCTTCACGCGGTCGCTCCCACGCACGTGCTCGTCGTGCCGCGGCGGGCGCTCCCCAAGCTGTCCGATGCGACAGAGGCGGACGCCGAGCTGCTCGGCCGGTGCTTGTTGACAGCATCGAAGGTTGCGGCCCAGCTCGGGCTCGACGAGGCCGGCTACCGGGTGGTCATCAACACGGGCGCGGACGCCGGGCAGACCGTGTTCCACCTGCACCTGCACATCTTGGGCGGTCGCGCGCTGACCTGGCCGCCCGGGTAGCGCCTGGCTTGGAGCGCAAGGGCTACCAGGGCGCGTCGGACTCCCAGTCGACCCACGCCGACCCATCCGCGCAGGCCTCGGCCACCTCGACGCCATCGGTCCACGTGCGCCCGCACTGGTCGCAGTCTTCCGCCGAGTCCCCCGTGAACAGGATCTCGTACCAGGCGCCGTCGACTGCGTGCATGGACAGAGTGCCAGCGATCTCGCCGGGGCACGCCCAGCCGGCCTCGGGGTCCGAGATCGACGCCTCCTCGAACACTGCGGCGTCGTACCCGGTCGCGGGGTCGAGCGGGATGCTGCCGTCGAAGTACGCGCCGTGGACGCCGCTGTAGTCCGCGAGCCACGCGCTGAGCGCCGGCTCCCCGTCCTCGCTGACCCAGGTCCCGCCGCTGCCGGCTCCGTCCCACGTGAACGCCCCTGAGACCACGCTGTAGTACACCGTGTACGCGGTGCCGTCTGTCTCGGCGTCCCCGACCAGCGAGTAGGCGGACCCGCTCCCCGTGAACGTGTCCCCCGCGGCGGTCACGACCGTCGCTGCAGCGTAGATCGCGGGTCCGTTCCAAGTGTAGGTCCCGTCGTTGTAGCCCGCGTAGTCGATGTAGTAGCCGTACCCGGAGAACGACGCCCCCGCGCTCGTCGTGCAGGTGTCGTACCAGTACGGCAGCCCGCTGCTGTCCGCGTACCAGGTCGGGCAATCGTCCGTTGCCTCCGCCATCACCGCCTCGTAGGCCTCGATCGCCGGCGCGCCGTTGTACCGGCGGGCGCTGCCGATCGCGGCGGAGAGGCTCGCTTCGAGGCCCGCGACGTCAACGGTCGCGGTGTCGTCCGATCCTTCGTCCAACAGGTAGGGCTCGTCGGGGTCCACGGCGATGTTGCCGCTCGAGTCGACCGTGCCGTGTGAGCAGCCGCTCAGCGCCACGAGGACGGCGAGGGCGGGGCCAGCAGAGAAGGCGAGGGGGAGCGTGTGACGGCGCATCTGCAGAGTATACCCGCGAAGGCGAGCGACCGGTCTGCCCACAATCCTGGATAGGTGCGCTGACCCCGGAGCTGGCCTTTGTCCCAACCGCCTGGAGCCGCTGCGAGCGGCCCCGACCGCGCACCCGTCGCCGGAGCCGGGTTCGCCGTCGTGGTCCTCACGCTGATGAACCTGCTCAACTACGTGGACAGGTACGTCCCGAGCGCCGTGAAGGACCTGTTCAAGGTGGACCTGGGGCTCACGGACACGCAGACCAGCTTGCCGCTCTCCGCGTTCGTCGTGGTGTACATGCTGGCGAGCCCGGTGTTCGGCGCGTTGGCTGACCGGCTCCCGCGCACGAAGCTGATCGCGGCGGGCGTTGGCCTGTGGAGCCTCGCCACTGCCGCTGCCGCGTTCGCGGTCGACTTCTGGAGCTTCCTCCTGGCCCGCGCGCTGGTCGGCGTCGGCGAGGCCGCGTACGCGACGTTGGCCCCGCCGCTGTTGTCGGACTTCTACACGGCCGAGAAGCGCAACCGCGTCCTGACTTTGTTCTACGTAGCGATCCCGGTTGGTGCAGCGATCGGCTTCACCCTCGGCGGCTTCCTCGGCGCCAAGTGGGGGTGGCGTGCTGCCTTCCTCATCTGTGGTGTGCCTGGCGTCCTGGCGGCTGGCGCGGCGCTGCTGATCCGGGACCCGGGGCGCGCGGCCTCCGAGCCGGCCCCGGTGCAGACCACGTGGCCCGACGCCGTTCGAAAGCTCGCGGGGATCCCGAGCTACGTCTACGCGGTCGCGGGCTACACCGCGGTCACGTTCGCCGCCGGCGGCATGGCGGATTGGTTCCCGGTGTACCTCACCCGCGTGCGTCACATGGACACCGCGGCCGCGGGCTCGACCGTAGGCATGGTGACCGTGATCGGAGGACTGCTCGGCACCGGCATCGGCGGGGTGGTCGCCGAGCGCATCAAGCACCGTACGCGCCAGCCTTTGCTGGCCGTCTCGGCGGTCTCGATGGTGTTTTCCGCGGTGTTCGCCGCGGTCGCGTTGCTGGTCCCCGACGTGCGGATGTCGATCGCCTGCATCGGCGTCGCCCAGTTCTTCCTCTGGTTCTACAACGGGCCGGTGAACACGCTCATCGCGAACTCCGTGGGCGCTGACATGCGGGCGCGCGCGTTCTCGTTGTCGATCCTCTCCATCCACTTGTTCGGGGACGCGATCAGCCCCCCGATCATCGGGTTCGTGTCGGACGCAGCGGGGTCGCTCGTCCCTGGCGTGCTGCTGGTGCCCGTGTTCATGGCGATCGGCGCCTGCATTTGGCTCCGCGGTTGGCGGGTGGTCCCGGAGGCGGGGTGAGCGTTGTCGAGACGCTGACCGAGGGCCTGCTCGCGCTGTACTACCCGGTGCGTGAGCTGCGGGGGACCGTGCCGCGAGAGGGCGTGTACATCGTGGTCGCGAACCACCCGAACGGGCTCATCGACCCTGTCCTGGTGCGGATCCTACTGCGGCGGCGGCCGGGGTTCTTGGCGAAGAGCACGTTCTGGGAGAACCCGGTCAGCCGGTGGACGATGCGCGCGGCGCACGCCTTGCCGGTCTACCGGGCGCACGAGGCGGACACATCGAAGAACGACGAGACCTTCCGCCTGTGCCGGGAGCTGCTGAAGCGCGGGGAGTGGCTCGCGCTGTTCCCCGAGGGCAAGTCGCACTCGGAGCCAACGTTGCAGGCGCTGAAGACGGGGGCCGCGCGGATCGCGCTGTCGACGCTCGCGGAGCAGCCGGACCTGCCGCTGCGGGTGCTCCCGCTGGGGCTGTTCTACGAGGACAAGGTCGTTTTTCGGTCCCGGGCGGCGGGGAGCTTGGGCGAGCCGGTAGAGGTCGCGGACCTGCTCGACACCTACCGCGCCGATCCGAGGCGGGCGGTCGACGCCTTGACGGAGCGGATTGAGGTGGCGCTCGGCGCCGTGGTGCTGCAAGGCCAGACCGAGGAGCTGCGACGGGCCTTCTACGCCGTTGCGGGCTGGACCCAGGTGCGAGCCAGCACCGCGGGCAGCGCGGCCCCGCGTGGGGACGTCGCGGTGCGCGAAGCGAGCGCCCGGACGTTGGCGGCGCGGTGGGCGGAGAGCGGGCAGGAGGACCGCGTGGCCGCCGTCGGCGCGTTCGTACAGTTCGAGCGGCGCATGGCCGAGCTGGGCGTGAGCGACCCGCTCGCGGTCTTGGACCCGCGCCCACCGAGGGTGCTGGCCCGTACGGTTGGGTTGATCGCGCTGTCTCCGTTGGCGGCGCTCGGGGCGTGCCTCGGCTGGCTCCCGTACCGCGCAGTTCGCCCGGTCGCGGCGCGGCTCGCAGGGGGCAACGACGACGTGGAGGCGACCGTGAAGATCCTCCTCGGCGCGCTGGTGATGACGGTGCACTACGTCGGTCTCGCGCTCCTCGTCGGGGTTGTGTTTGGGCCGTTGTGGGGCGTCCAGGTCGCGCTGGTCGGGCCGCTGTCCGGCTACATGGCGCTGCGGTTCGACGAGCGGTGGGCGCTGCGGAAGGACGCGCTGCGCGGCCTGTGGCGCGCGCGGGACGAGGACGTTCGCGCGGCCGTGGAGCGGGAGCGACAGGAGCTCATTCGGCTGATCGGGTGACGCGGAGGCGCCCTCGGATCGCGGCGATCGCGAGCCCCGCGGCGCCGACCAGCCACACGACAGCCCCGACGAGCTGCGCGCGCTCTGACTCCGCCAGCCGAGGCAGCGCGAACGCCATGTGGACGTGGTGGGGGCCCGCGGGGAGCGGCACGGCGCGTTGCCAGTGGTTGGCACGCCACGTCTCCGTCTCGACGCCGTCGACCTCGGCCACCCACCCTGGGTAGTAGCCGTCCGCGACGATCAACGTCCCTGGCCCGGTCGCGTCGATGTCCAGAGAGTCCCCTCCGTCCGCCGTGACCTGCGCCGGGCCTGCGATGCCGGCGGGTTGTTCGCCTACGTCGGCGGCGAGCACCAGCGCCGTCTCCCGCGCGTCGACGCCCCCCGCGAGCTGTTCGAGCACCTGCGCGTCGTCGGCGAGGGGGGTGAGCGTAGGGACGACCCAGGCGCGGGGCATCGGGTCGACGACCTCGTAGATGCCGGCGTACTCCCCCCGCCACGCGAGCCGCAGGCCGAGGTCGGCGCCGTCGGCGGCCACGATCGGCGTGTGCGAGAGCACCCAGCGGACGTGGCCGAGCGCGAGCAGCCGCGCGAACGCCCGGCTCGCCACCTCGACGCCGGCCGCCCGGTCGAGCACGACCGAGTTGTCCACCAGGCCCGGGCCGGACACGCCCGACCAGAAGTCGTGCGACCACGCCACCGCGATGCCGGAGTACATCTGTGACCCGGCCAAGCCCCAGTACAGCCCTGTGTTCGGGGCCAGCAGGGCGCGGTGCGCGAGCCGCTCGGTGAACGTGGCGCCGTGCTTCGTGACGGCGTCCAGGTGCCAGACGCGGGGGGAGAGCGAGAAGAAGCGGCCCTCGTTCCCGGGCTTCTGCAAGAACGCAGCGGTGTCGGGCGGGGCGAGCCACGTCCCGGCGTTGCCCCATGGGTTTTGTGGGACCTGCTCCACCCACAGGTCGGCGAGCGTGACCGCTACCAAGAGGCCGGAGAGCAGCTCGGCGCGGGGCAAAGACGCGCGTCCCTTGCGCCAGGTTCGGTAGGCCTCCTCCGCGAGGGTGAGCCCGAGCCCCGCCAGCACGGCCAGCGCGAGGTCCGTCACGCACAGCGCGCGCGTCGGGAAGCGGAAGCGGTTGAGCCCTGGGACGATCCGCCACGCGAGCGCGTAGAACGGCGTGTTGAGGCCCAGCCCGAACACGTAAGCGACCCCGCCGACTGCCCAGAGCCCCCGCACCTCGGGCCTTCGCCACCGTGCGAGCGCCCCGACGGCGAGCCAAAACGGGAGGACGCCGAGGTAGATGTAGTCCTCGCCGTACGAGCCGACGGCGCCGAACAGCGGGGTCCACTCCCTCGCCAGCGACGGCGAGAGGATCCCCACGATGCGCGCGGGGGCGAACACCTCGGTCGGGAGATCGCTCAGCGCCCAGCTGCCGCTCCGCGTCGAGTTGGTGCTGAGCGCGAGCAACGGCAAAAAGCCGGGCGCTCCGACCAGCGCGGCGACGCAGACGGCCCCGAGCGCGACCAACGCGCTGGATCGACGGCCGCCGGTGGGGGCCCGCAAGGCCAGCCAGGCCGCGCACGCGAGCCCCGAGTAGTACGCGACCTGTGGGAAAGCGGCGAGGATCTGCCACGCGAACGCGGCCGACAGCGCGAGCCCCGCCGCGAGGCGGGCGCGGGTCGGGGGGTAGCCCGGCGCCGGGCGGGCGATCCGCTCGGTCGCCCAGAACGCCCAGGGCAGCACAGCGGCGATCTCGAACAGGTTGCTGTGCTGGGCCCGCATGACCATGTACCCAGAGTGGGCGTATGCGAGCCCGGCCAACAGCGCCCCGACGGGGCTCGCGCCCAGCGCAGCTGCGAACCGCCACGCGCCGAACCCCGCCAGGAGGAGCCCGGCCAGCACGAACAGGTCCTCGGCCGCCGCGGCGGGCAGGCCCCGGTAGAGCGCGGCGCTCAGCGGCGTGTCGTTGCCGTTTGGGACGGGGGCCCCCGCGAACACCTGCGGGTTCCAGCGTTGGCCCGGGTGGGCCCCGACCCACGCGCGGGTCGGCAGCTCACTGTCGAACGTGTCGGACACGATCATGTCGTCGGTGAGCAGCACCTGGTCGAGGCGCAGCAGGTTGCTGTAGGGCGCGACGATGCCAATCGTGAGCAGCAGCGCGAATGGCAATGCCCGGACGGTCGGGGCGGCGACGCGCAACGGGCTACTCGCCGAGCATCACCACGTTCAGGGCGTCCTGCGCGGTCTCTGCGTCGGCCGAGCCGCCAGCGATCAGCGCGCCGAAGTCGGGGTCGACCGCGATGCCCGGGGCGACCGCCCGCCCAGCGAGGCCGCCAGCGTCCGCGCTCGCGTCGCAGTCGGCGAGCGCGGTGTAGCTGTGGTCCGTGGGGTCGTAGATCTCGACGCACGAGAGCCCGTCGCCGACGATGGTGCCCGGCGCGTACTCGTCCGAGCCGCCGGCGATGAGCACGCGCCCGTCTGGGAGCAGGACCATCTTGTGGTGCACGCGCGCGACGTTCATCGAGCCCTCGGGCGTCCAAACCGTGGTGTCCGGGTCGTAGATCCACCCGTCGGCGGACGCTGGCGCGGTCGTCACGAAGTCGAACACGACGTCGGTCTCCTGCGTGCTGCCGCCGGTGGCGAGCACCCGGCCGTCCGCGAGCGTGACCATCGCCAGGCCGGCGAGCGGGACCTGCATGTCCGTGTCCGCCGAGACGTCGTGCCCCAGCGACACGCGGTGGCACCCGGCCGAGGTCGACCAGGTCGCGTACTGCCCGTCTGTACCCTGCAGCCCGCCGCCGCAGAACAGCGAGCCGGCGTCTCCGATCGCGGTCCCCGCGACGTCGTACATCGCGTTGCGCGCGGGGTCGAGGTTGGCGTCCGCCGACGTTGACTTGCGGGTGCTCGGATCCCACGCCTCGACGGTCGCGTCGATCGCCACCACGTTTTGGGTGTCGTCCTGCGTCCAGCCGCCCCACATCACGATCGCGCCTTGCGCGTCCACCACCGTGGCTGCCTCGCTGCGGGGCCGGGCGAGCTCCTCGCGGCCCGACAGCTGCTCGAAGCTGACCGTGGAAGGGTCGTAGAGCCACACGCCGGCTGACACCGAGAGCGGGTCGAGCAGGCCGAGCCCGGCGCCGCCGCCGCCGATGAACACCTTCCCGGCGTCCTCGCCGGCGGTGATCGCCCCGACCGATGACCCGTACCAGCCCTGCTGTTCTTGCCCCATCAGGTCGGTCCAGGCCGGGAGCTCGCCGATCTGCTCAGGGACGAGGTCCTCCCCCGGCGCGGACAGCGAGACCGCCTGCACGAGCGTGACCTCTTTCTTCCACGTCCCCGCCGAGGCGGTGGACACGCCGCCGAACACGTGGAACGTGCCGCCTCCGACGGGGAGCACGACGGGGCCGAGCGAAGCCTCGAGCATGCTGCCGATCCACCCGACGGCGTCCACGCTCCCGAACAGCAAGGTGGTGGCGTCCGACCCGCTGTCGATCGTCAGCGGCCCGGTGCGGCCCCGGCTGATGGTCCTGCTGCCGGCGAGGCCGGAGAACGTCAGCGTGCTGTCCGAGAGGGGCCCGATTCCGGTGCCGGACAAGGTGAGGCCGCTGTCGGGCGCGCCGAGGTCCACCTGCTCGGACGTGCCGTCGTCGGCGAGGACGGTGAGCAGGACGCTGTCCACGCCGTCGAACGGGGACTGGTTGGTGGGGATCACCGGGGTGATCGACATCGTGTACGCCGTGCCCGATGACGAGCCGGGCGCGCAACCGCCAAGGAGGGCGAGGCCGCTAAAGAGGACGTGCGCTCGCCGCGGCCAAAACAACTTCGACATCGGCTGAGTGTAGCACCCGTGCGCCCTCGCCGCGAACGGGTGACGTTCCCGTCCCCCGGATCCCGCCCGCATGGTGCACAGCGCGCTGCTCTCGAGCCTCCCGCACGCGTTCACGGACGTGACCGACGGCGACTTGCGCCCGGGCCGACCGGGGCAACCAGGGGCTGCGGCCCGGCTTGTGCGGCTGCTCGGCGGAGCTGGGCCGCTCCGCGTGGTCAACCAGGTGCACGGGAGCCGCGTCGTGGGCGTCGCGGAGATCGACGCCAGCGCCCCCGACGTGCTCGACGCAGACGCGATCGTGAGCGTCACGCCCGGCGTGGTCATCGCGGTGCGGGTGGCGGACTGCGTGCCGATCCTGGTCGGGACCCGCCCCGGGGTTCGCCGTGCGGGCGTCGCTGCGATCCACGCGGGGTGGAGAGGCACCGCCGCGGACATCACGCGCGGCGGGGTCCAAGCGCTGTGCGAGGCAGCAGGCTGCGCGCCGAGCGACCTGTACGCGGCGATTGGGCCCTGCATCTCCGGGGCGGTCTACGAGGTTGGGCCCGAGGTGTGTGACGCGCTGGGCGCGGTTGGGGTCGCAGGGCGCGACGCGTGGCGTACGCTTGGGGCTACGGGGCGCGCAAACGTAGACCTGGCGCAGCTGAACGCGGACATCTTGGACGCCCTCGGGGTCGAGGTCGACCGGCTTGGGCTCTGCACCGTCGGCGACCGTCGGTTCTGGTCCCACCGCAGGGACGGGGACGCGGGGGGACGGCAAGTCGGCGCGATCCGGTGCGCGTGACGCCGTGTTGATCCTGTTGCTCGCGGGCTGCACCGACCCCGCGCTTCGGCCCTTCGCGGACGCCGCGGCTGCCTACGACGCCGGGCACAGCGCGTTCGAGAGGGGGCAGTACAGCGACGCGAGCGCCGAGTTTGGGAGGGCCCGGGCGTTGGATCCGTCGAGCTCGACGCTGCCGCTCTGGCAGGGGCGCGCGTTGGCGGCCTCGGGCGACCTCGCGGGCGCGGTCCACGCGGCGGACGACGCGATCGCGCGGGACCCGGACTCCCCCGTGGCTTGGTACGACCGGGCCGCTTGGCGCGCACGGTCGGGCGACCTCGCGCTCTCGGCGAGCGACCTCCACCGCGCGCTCGACCTCGGGGCGGCGACCCCCTGGGCGGCCGCCCTCGACCCGGACTTCGCGCCACACCGCCTCGACCCCGCGTTCGCCGACGTGCTGCCGCCCACCGATCTCATCGCTACGTCCGAGCCCCCCGAGAGCGGCTTTGTCGGCGGGGAGCTCTCCATCCTCGTCCGCCTGACCGGCCCAGCCGACAGCATCCCCGGGCTCTCCGGCCCGCCCGTGCCCGCGTGCCTTCAGCCCTCGCGCGTCGTCGAGGACGACACCGTCGGCACCGGGGCGTCCGCCGGGACCGTGCAGCGCGACATCCGCGTCTACTTCCGAACGGTCGCCGTCTGCGAGGGAGCGGTCGGTCCGCTTCGCGCCAGCGCGGGGTCGGGCGCAGCGGTCGAGCTGGCCGCAGTGCCGGTCGTCGTGCTCGGTCCTCCGGGCGCGTCGGCGCTTGCCGGCACTTCCCCGGCGCTGTGGTTTGTGCCCGCCCTGCTGCACGACGGCGCGCAGGCCGGGTCGTTCACGATCCACGAGGGCGCCTCTCGCCCGGCGGGGTCCATCCCCGTCGAGTGGCGGGTGGGCCACCAAGCCCGGGCGGTGGGTTGGGCCGCACACGCTCCCACGTCCCCGTGATCGGGATCGGGCGCTACCGGTGAAACCGCCGCTCGAGCTCCTCGGGGCCAATCCAGATCGCGACCGGGCGGCCGTGTGCGCACACGGAGAAGTCGACCGTGTCGAGATCCCGGAGTAGTCGGCCGATGTCGTCGTGGCTCATCACGTCCCCGGCACGGATGGACGTGTGGCAGGCGAGCGTGTTCAAGAAGTGCTCGAGCCGCTCCTGGGGCATGGACGCGGGCGCCCCGCTCGCCAGCTCGTCAGCGACGTCCCCGAGCAGCACGTCCAGGTCGGCGCGGGCGAGCGGCCCGGGCAAGGAGTGCACCGCGAAGGTGTCGCCGCCCATGAAGCGAACGTCCAGGCCCCAATTCAGCAGCGATTCGACCTCGGGCGCAAGCGCACGGGCGCGCGACCCGCCGAGCCGGACCATACGCGGGGTCAGCAGCTGCTGGGCCCCACCGACGACGCTCGCGCGATCGCAGGTGAGCTTGTACAGCGTGACCCGCTCGGCGGCCGCGTGTTGGTCGACGATCACGAGCTCGCCCGCGCCTTCGCAGAGCAGGTAGGTGCGCTTGAGTTGGCCGATCACCCGGAGGTCCACGAAGCGTGGAACGGGCAGGAGCGGGCGGTTTGGGGCCGACGTCCGTGACGGGGCGGGTGCCGGGACAGGGGACACCGGGGGCAGGAAAGCCCCTTGGATCTGCGCGATGACCGGCGGATCGTCGGCCGACGCCGCTGGGGCGAGAGGCTTCGTGCTCGCGGTTGTCGGACCCGGCGCCCAGCGCGGCGCCCAGCCGCCCGGCGACTCTGCCAAGAGGCCGGTGACCTCCACGGGGCGCTCCGCGACGCCAGGGAGCCGCACTTGCGCGGGCTCCAGGGCTGGCCCAGGCGTGTACCGGGGCGTGTTTTGGACGGGGCGTTGGATGCCGTAGTCTTGCAGCGCCGCCCGCAGACCCTGGGTCACCGCGTTCTGGAGCTCAAAGCCGTGCGCGAAGCGGACCTCGGTCTTGGCCGGGTGCACGTTCACGTCCACGTCCCCCGGCGGCACACGCACGTCGAGGATGACCAGCGGGTACCTGTCTTTCGGCACGATGCCGGCGTAGGCCGAGCCGAGCGCGCGCCGTAGAACCAGGTCCCGGACGAAGCGGCCGTTCACGTACAGCCAAGTAGACCCGCCGGGCTGCGCGCGGTGCACCCCCACGGGGCTCAAGAGGGCCGTCACTGCGAGGTTCCCCCGCGTGAAGTTGACCGGGATCAGCGCCTCGCCGTGCGGGCCGAGCAGGTCCGCCGCGCGCCGGCGCGGGTCTGTCGTCGGCGAGCACCGTAGGATCTGCCGGTCCTCGTGGGTGACCTCGATGTCGAGGTCCGGCCGGTTCAGCGCGACCCGGGTGACCGCCTCGACGCAGTGCGCCAGCTCCGTCTCGATCGTCCGGAGGAACTTCCGGCGCGCGGGCACGTTGAAGAACAGGTTGGCGACCGCGATCTCGGTCCCGGGCGCGCACCCGGCGTCCCGGACGTCCAACAGGCGCCCGCCCTCCATCTCGATGCAGGTCCCGACGTCCGTGGCGGGGTCCTGGTCGGCCCCCGCGTTCACCCGGGTGAGCAGCGTGAACCGGCTGACCGCGGCGATCGACGGCAACGCCTCCCCCCGGAAGCCAAGGGTGCCGATGTTGAACAGGTCCTCGTCGCTGCGGATCTTCGACGTGGCGTGCCGCTCGATGCTCATCATCGCGTCGGTGCGGGTCATCCCGGAGCCGTTGTCGATGATCTTGACCAGGTTTCGCCCGCCCGCCCGGAGGTGGACGCGCACGTCCGTCGCCCCCGAGTCCAGCGAGTTCTCGAGCAGCTCCTTGAGCACGGACGCCGGCCGCTCCACGACTTCGCCCGCGGCGATCTTGTTGATCACGTGTTCGTCGAGGATCCGGACGGGCATCCGGCCGCCTATCCCAAGATGTGCCCCGAGCGGCACCATCCGCGCCCGGAGGTGCAGCCAATAGATCCGCATCAATATTCCGAACATGTGTTCGTAAAGGAGGCCCGAGCATCGGTAGAACATGAAGTTTTCGCGAGTGTTGCCCGGCACGGCGCTTGCTTTCGTTTTCGGCATCACGCGAGGTCCCGATGCTCTCCCCGAAGCCCGTCTCCGCCTCCCCGCTCGCCGTCCAGGTCGATCGCGACGCCCTCCGCGCAGCGGTTGGCCGCGACACGCACGCTGACCGCTGCGCCCGGCTGCTCGAGGCCGCGATCGTCGAGGGCCTGGTCGACGCGGCCCTCGAGCCCGCCTGCACGATGGACGACGAGCCGCTGGACTTGGACGCGCCGAGCCCCGGGGCGAGCCGGCTCCACGCAGCAGCCCTGGTCGTCGCGCTCGCCGCCTCCATCGTGCTGATGATCCTCGCGGGGTAGCCGACCGCGGGGTAACCGCCCGGATGCTTCCTACCTTCGCGATCGTCGGCCGCCCCAACGTCGGCAAGTCGACCCTCTTCAACCGCCTCGCCGGCACCAAGAAGGCCCTGGTGCACGACCGTCCCGGGGTCACCCGCGACCGGAACTACGCCGCTGCGGAGTGGCTCGATCGCGAGTTCATGCTGGTGGACACGGGCGGCTACGACCCGTCCCCGAACGACGCGCTGTTCGACTCGATGCGGACGCAGTCGGACACCGCGATGGCCGAGGCCGATGTCATCCTGTTCATGGTCGATCGCCAAGCCGGCATCACGCCGGCCGACCTGGAGAGCGCCAACCGAGTCCGGGCGGCGGGCAAGCCCGTCGTCGTCGTCGTCAACAAGTGCGACACGCCGACTCACGAGGATGAAGCCCACGAGTTCTGGGCCCTCGGGTTCGACGAGCTCGTCCCGATCAGCGCGGAGCACGCGCGGGGCATCCACGACCTGATGGAGCTTGTGTTCGCGGCGGTCGCCGACCGTGCGTTCGAGCCTGAGGTCGAGGTCGAAGGCGAGATCCGCGTCGCGGTGCTCGGGCGCCCGAACATCGGCAAGTCCACGCTGCTCAACAAGCTGCTCGGGCAAGAGCGCCACGTCGTACACGACATGCCGGGCACGACGATGGACGCGACCGACACGTTGCTGGACTACGAGGGCACGCGGTTTCGGCTGGTGGATACCGCCGGGATCCGCAGGCGAGGGCGCATCAGCGATCGGCTGGAGACCATCGCGGTTTCGGCCGCGATCCGGACCATCGAGCGATGCCACGTGCTGATGCTCGTGATCGACGGCGCCGAGGGCGTGACGGACCAGGACGCGGCGCTCGCGGAGCTCATCGAGGAGCGCGGCCGCGCTGTCGTGCTCTTGATCAACAAGTGGGACCTGGTGCGCGAGATCGAGGGGCGCAACATCAAGGTGCTCGAGGACGAGGTGGAGAGGCGTTTGCCCCACTTGTCTTGGGCGCCGGTGTTGTACATCTCCGCGCTCACCGGGAAGGGGTGCGGCAAGGTGCTGTCGGTTGTGCGCGACGTGTACGCGAGCTTCAACCAACGCGTCACGACGGCGCGGCTCAACGACTTCCTCCGGGACGTGGTCGCCGCGTACCAACCGCCGCAGCTGCACAACCACCCGGTCCGGCTCCAATACATGACGCAGGTCCGGGTGCGCCCGCCCACGTTCACGATCTTCTGCAACAACCCAGATGGCGTGCTCGACGCGTACCAGCGGTACCTCCAGAACAAGCTCCGCGAGCAGTTTGGGTTCCTTGGCACTCCGCTGCGGCTCCAGATGCGCCGCCGACGCAAGCTGGGCGAGGAGCGGGCCGAGGTCGAGCTCTCCAACCGCGCGCCCGCGCCGCTGTGGATCGATGACATGGCGCAGGAGCTAGAAGAAGAGCTAGAACAAGAAGAGTTGGACGAGGACGATGACCTCGACGACATCGAGGGCGGCTCGGACGAGAACGCGGGGTTGGACGGCGACCTGGACGAGGACGCGGAGCTCGACGAGGACGCCGAGCTCGACGAGGACGCCGAGCTCGACGAGGACGCCGATCCGGGCGAAGCCGGCGACGAGGGCTGACACCGTTCGTCCGCGGGTGAGGGCTGGCCCGCCCGGGAGCCAGCCCGGGCGCTGCGCACACAAATGGGCCCCAACGTCCTGAAATCGCTTGAACCGAGACGCTCGCTGGCCCCCT
>CALQBK020000101.1 GCA_943328795.2 Bifidobacterium breve | reverse complement strand
GAACGAAACTCAGTCTCTGAGTTTCGTTCTATCGGGGGGGCTTTGGGGCCGGCTTGGGGGTGGGCTCGAAGCGGGCCATCACCCCCATCGTGATGTACACGGGCTCGGGGTCCTCGGGGGGCATCACCAGCGCGCTGGCCGCGGACAGCAGCGTGTCGAGCGCACCGTCGGCGAGGACGTCACCGGACGCGGCTTCGACGTCCCCGGTGCGCGCCGGGTCGGCCTGGGCCGCGTCCCCGGGCTCGCCAACCCCGAGCCCGGTGCCGACAGGGCGGTGGGCCCGGCGCCCCGTCCCGCTGCGGGCCTCGTCCCCCGTCGCGTCCCCGGGCGTAGCGGTGTCCCCGGTGTCGGCGGCGGTGTCCCCCGTGTCGGCGGCGGTGTCCCCCGTGTCGCCCCCCGGCGCCATGCACCCGGCGAGCGCCGCGACAGTCGCTAGCCCGGCGAGCGATGGCACGTGAAGCGAACGCCCGGCAGCGTCGCGGGCGATCCGCACGCACACGGCGTCCGACTGACTCGCCAAGAAGGCGTCGGCCTCGGAGCGCGGCATGCCGGACAAGTCCGTGACGGTCTTGGCGCACGTGTCGCAGTGGCGCGCCGTCGCGCTCCGCTGGGTGAGCTTCTCCCACGCGAGCGGGCAGACGTAAGCGAATCGAAGGGTGTCGGTAAGGGACATCGGTGGGCCTCTGCGTGCTCCGACACCGGGGGCGCGCCGGGGTTCCCGCTCCTTGGCCGCTGCGTCTTGCCCCCTGGCCGGGTAGAGAGGTCGCTTCCCGAGGAACCATGATCATCGCCCTGTTGTTTGCTTGTTCTGGGTCCAACCTCGACAGCACGGACACCGACACCGACGCCGACGCCGACGCCGACACCGACGCCGACTCGGACGCCGACACGGACACGGACAC
This sequence comes from Bifidobacterium breve, assembly GCA_943328795.2. Lineage (GTDB taxonomy): Bacteria > Myxococcota_A > UBA796 > UBA796 > SXON01 > CAIUMM01. The sequence continues at coordinate 15,645 of CALQBK020000101.1, read as the reverse complement.
GGACACCGACACGGACACCGCCTCGGGCACCGTGCTCAACCACGGCATCCTGTTGCTCACCGTGGCGGGGCGCGGCGAGGGCTTCGACCTGGACGGCGACGGCAGCGTGGACAACGCGCTGTTCGTGCTCGGGAGCGTGATCGATCCGCTGTTCGCGTCGTTGCTCGGCGCGACGTCCTACGTGCCGGTCGTGCAGCTGGCCGACGTGGACGACGCGCAGGCCCCGCTCGACGACGACGCCGTGCAGCTCGCGCTCGTCAGCGGGAACGACACCGACGGCGACCCCAGCGACAACGGCAGCGGCTCCGAGGTGTACTCGGGCGGCGCGGCGGTGGACGCCGACGGGCGGGCCCTCGTCGGCACCGACACCGTGCTCACCAGCAGCGCGCTCAGCTCGACCTTGCTCGACGACGCGTTCACGATCGGCAGCTTCACGCTCCAGGGCTCGACGCCCGTCTACATCTCCGGCGCCGTCGCGGGCGCCTCCGAGGACGGCCTCGTCGGCCTCGGCGTCTCGACCGACACCCTCTCCGCCGCGCTCACCGCCGCCGGCGCGCCGGACACCGCCGCGCTCGTCGAGGCCCTCGCGGACCTCGACACCGACGGCGACACCGTCAACGACGCCGTCTCGATGGCGTTCACCTTCAACGCCACCGCCTGCGAGATCACCCCATGAACCCGACCACCGCCCGCTGGTTCGCCGAGTACGCGGCAGACCACCGCCACCCGAACAACCGGCTCACGCACAAGATCGCGATCCCGGGCATCGTGTTCCACATCCTGGCGATGCTCACGTGGGTGCCGCTCGGCACCGTCGCGGGCTTCCCCGTCACGCTCGCGCTGGTCGGGTGGGTGCTCGCCGTTGGGTTCTGGGTGTACTACCTGCCGCGGTCCGGCGCCGTGCTCGGCCTCGCGACGCTGCCGGTGATGCTCTTCGGGAACCTGGTGCCCGCGCCGGTGGTGATCACGATTGCGGTGGTCGGCTGGACCGTCCAGCTCGCCGGGCACAGCATCTGGGAGAAGAACCGGCCTAGCTTCATGAAGAACGCCGCTCAGGCACTGATCGGCCCGCTCTTCTTCACGGCGCTGTTGACCGGCGAGCTGCGAAAGCCAGCGTACCCAGCGTGAGTCCGGCCCGCGGGGGCCTGAGTTGCGAGTTGCGCGGGGTTGGCTCACACTGAGCGTCCTCCCTGGTGCCCGCTTGAATTCACGCATCTCGTTGCTCCTCCTGCCGCTCGCCTTCGCGTGCCGCAGCACCTCCGTGAAATTCGGCGACAGCGCCGACGCGGACACGGACGCCGACTCCGACACGGACACCGACACGGACACCGACACGGACAGCGGGACGGTGATCGAGGGCGACCTGGCCGTCACGCCGGACGCGATCACGCTCCCGGTGACGTTCATCGGGCAGACCACCAGCGCGGAGGTGACCCTGCAGAACGTCGGCGAGGGGACCTTGTCCGCGACGCTCTCGTTCGTCGGCGGCTGGGCGACCAACTACACGCTCGACAGCTACACCGCGACGCTCGCCGGCGGCGAGAGCAGCGTGCACACGCTGACCTTGACGCCCACCGACTGGGGTGACCACTCTGTCGGCCTGCTGGTCGATACGGACACGGACGTGCACGTGGAGGTGCCGGTCACCGCCTCGGTGCAGGAGGACGCCGACGGCGACGGGTACGGCAGCACCGAGAGCGGCGGCGACGACTGTGACGACGCAGACCCCGCGATCAACCCGGGCGCGCCGGACACCTGGTACGACGGGATCGACAGCGACTGCGCGGGGAATGACGACTACGACCAGGACGCAGACAACTTCGTGCCGGACGAGTACTTCGGCCTCCCGACGGACGGCGTGCTCGGCTCGGGCCGCCTCCGGGGCGGGGACTGTGACGACGCCGACTCGGCCGTGAACCCGAACGCGTACGACACCTGGTACGACGGCATCGACAGCGACTGCGCGGGGAACGACGACTACGACCAAGACGGCGACGGCTTCGACACGCCCGCCGGCGGCGGGGACGACTGCGACGACACCGACGCGAGCGTGTACGTAGGCGCGCCGGACACCTGGTACGACGGCGTCGACAGTGACTGTGCGGGGGACGACGACTACGACCAGGACTTGGACGGGGTCGACTACCCCGACGACTGCAATGACACGGATCCCACGGTCACCGGCCCGACCGCCGAGACCTGGAACGGCGTTGACGACGACTGCAACGGCTACGTGGACGATTTTGTGATCGATGACGCCGCTACCGGCGCGCTCTACGGGTACACCGGCAGCCTTGCCCTCGGCGACCATGGCGAGCTGGCCCTGGCCGACGACGTGACGGGGGATGGGCTCCCGGACCTGCTCGCCGCGACCCGCGCCAGCGGCTACGGCTACGCGTGGGTGGTGGACGGCGCCGCGGCCGCGGCCGCGAACGGGGACATCCGCAACTACGACACCGCGGTGGTCTCCGGGGACTCGTCGTACTACCCGATCTACGCGGTGAACGGCCCGTGGGCCGACGTCGACGGCGACGGCACGACGGACTTCGTCATCGGCGGCGAGTCGAGCAGCTACTCGTACGGGCGCTCGTACCTGTTTGAAGGCGGCTCCTCGGTGACCGGCGCGATCTCCGCGAGCACCTACGACGCTCGCTACGTCGGGGACAACAGCTCGGACGACTCCTGCATGAGCGCGCTCGCGGACATCGACGGCGACGGGCTCGGGGATGCCGTCGTCGGCTCTGCGAACGACAACTCACCGAGCCAGGACGACGCCGGCTCGGTGGCGGTGTTCCTCGGGGGCGGGAGCGGCGAGCAGGACCTGGGCGACTCGGACGACCGGATCTACGGCAGCGACGAGAACGACTACCTCGGCGCCTCGCTCACCGCCGCGGACGTCGACGGGGATGGCTACGCGGACTTCGTGGTTGGCGCGCCGGGCTACAACGGCACGTCCAACGACATCGGCGCCGTCTACGTGGTGCTTGGGAACGCCTCGGGGGCGTGGGGCCCGTACATCGACGATGCCGCGACGGGCTGGGTGACCGGCACCTCCCGGGACGTGGCGCTGGGCGAGGACACCCTCGCCCACCCCGGGGACCTGGACGGCGATGGTTCGCTCGACCTGGCGCTCGGCTCGGAGGCCGAGGGGTCGGTGTGGGTGTTCCTGGACGCCGCGAGCATCGGGGCGGACGAGCGGACGAGCGCGGCGGACCACGTCCTGACGGGCACGCCCGGCGACTTTGGGTCGATGGTCGTGCAGGACTCTGACCTCGACGGCGACGGCGCGGATGACCTCGTGGTTGGCGCAGACGGCGATGACACCAACGGGTCCAACTCGGGCTCGGTGTTCGTGTTCACCGTGGCGACCAGCTGGGCCGCGACGCTCACCGAGGCGGACGCCAACGCGTCGCTGTGGGGAGGCAGCGCGAATGGCTACCTCGGGACGGGAGGCGCAGGCGGCGCCGATCTCGACGGAGACGGGCGCGAGGACGTGGTGATCGGGTCAGCCTCGAACGACGACCTGGCGAGCGACGCGGGTGCGGTGTTCGTGGTCCCGGGCTGGTAGTCCTCGACCCGCGCGACCTGGCTTGCCAGCTCCCGAGCAACCGGGTAGCAGGCGTGCACTGGCTTTGTAGCTCAGCTGGTTAGAGCACGCGGTTCATACCCGCGGTGTCGTCAGTTCAAGTCTGACCGAAGTCACCACCTTTTCATCGCCCTCACCCGACGCACCGACCGGTGTCACGGCGCGTGGCGAAGCGACGCGAGCGTCCCGTACCGCTGCCGCGCGTCTTCGGGCTGCGGCGAGCTCGCGAGCAGGAACGCGGCGGCGACGAGGTCGCCGTCGCGCGCCGCGTGGTCGGCGCGAATCGCGCCCGCGACGCCGCCCTCGTCCGAGGGGTTCCCCTCCAACAGCTCGAGCCCGCCCTGCTCGTCCCCGAGCAGCGCCAGGCTCCATGCCACCTGGAAGTCGAACGCGTGCAGGTCGCGGCACCCGGCGTCGACCCACGAGGGCAGCAGGCTCTTGTACTCCTCGACGGTGAGCACGTTCCGCGCGATGTGGGCGACCTTCGTGCACGCGAACCGGCGGGCGGGCCGAGAGGTCAGCGACTGTTGCATCGCCGCGATCGCCGGCTCGGTCATCCCCCGGTCGTTGAGCTCCACGCCGAGCATGTCCCAGCTGAACGAGTCAGGCGCCCGGAGCACGGCCGCGTGGAACAGCGCCAGCCCGTCGACCCAGTCCGGCAGGCGGACGTGCAGCGCGACCAGCGCGCCGATCGCCCAGGTGGCGAGCGCCCCGGCGCTGGCGCGGTTCAGCGGGATCGCGGCCGCTACGCTCGTCGCGACGCCCACCATTGGCAAGTACATGTACCGCTCGCCGATCGTCGCGAACACGTAGAGCGCGCCGAGCATCGGTAGCCCGCTGAGCAGGAAGAACACCGCGAGCCCAAGGCCCCGGCGCGGGTTCGACCGGATGATCAGCACCGTGGCGATCACGACGCCCAGGGCCGGGAGCCAGGTGGTTGCCCCCGGAGGCGGCAAGTACATCGTAGCGGTGCTGGTGAGCGGCCACGGCCAGAGGACCCAGCCCAGGAGCCGCGCGGCCGTGTAGATCGGCGCCAGCGGATCGTCCACGGGAACGCGCTGGAACGCCCCGACGTTCCCGAGGTCGGCGAGCGGCCGGAGCGCCAGCGCGCCCGCGATGCCGAGGGAGACCGCGCCGATCGCCCGCGCGCGCGCGCGGACGCCGGGTACGCCTTCGTGCGCCCAGGCCCAGGCCACGACCAAGATCGGGAGCAGCGCGCTCGACTCTTTCGACAGCAGCGCGGCGAACCCCGCGAGGGCCGCGAGGGCGGTCCGGCGCTGGTCCGCCGCCCATGTCGCGGCGACGCAGAACGTCGCGGCGATCAGGTCGTTGCGCGCGGCGATCCACACGACCGCCTCGGACGAGAGCGGGTGCAGGCCGAAGAGCAGCGCGGCGATCGCGCCCCGGGTCTCCCCGTGCCGGCTCTTGACGAGCCCGCCGACGAGCCCCGTGCACGCGAGGTGCCAGAGCAAGCTGTGGAAGTGCGCCCACCCCGGCACGAACCCGAACAGCGTGACGTCCGCGTAGAACGACAACGTCGTGAGGGGCCGCCAGTAGCCGGAGGGCGTGGTGCCCGCGCAGCACCACAGGTCGCTGAACAGGACCTTCCGGAACGTGGGGTGAATCAGCGCGTCATTCGCGAGTACAAGTGCCTTGTCATCCCAGGTGTACCCAGCGGAGATGCAGGCAATATAAGCGGCAAATGTGAGCGCGATCGCCATCCACGGGCGGAAGGCCATTGAGTGATCCGGTCGAGATGAGCTATCGTAAGAGATCAGAGGTGTTCATGGTCCCCCACTCCCGCACTGTCTCGACGCTGCTCTGCTTTTTCCTCGGCAGCTCGATGCTGGGTCTGGCCGCGTGTAGCGAACAGAAAGTGGGCGTGTACAACGCGCCGCCGTCGGTGAGCATCCAGTCCCCGCCGGACGGCACTGAGGTCAACGAGGGCGACCTGGTGGACTTCATCGGGCAGGTGTCGGACGACCAGACCGCGGGGCCCGACCTGCTGGTCTCGTGGACGTCGGACATCGACGGCTTGCTCACCGACACCGACCCCGCGGAGACCTCGGGGCAGGCCACCTACGCGACGTCGTCGCTCACCGTCGGGAACCACGCGATCACGCTCTCGGCGACGGACGACTCCGGCGAGCGCGAGGAGTACACGATCGGCATCACGGTCATCGACGTGCCGGACGCCCCGACCATCAACATCGTCCACCCCGGATCGGGCGAGAGCGGCGCGGAGGGCGAGGACTTCGGCTTCGCGGTCCAGGTCAGCGACCAGCAGGACACGCCGGACGCGTTGGTCGTCTCGTTCGAGAGCGACGTCGACGGCGTGTTCTGCGAGCCTACGCCGGACGCCATCGGCGTAGCCGAGTGCGACCACGAGCTCTCCCCCGGTGACCACCAGCTCACCTTCAGCGTGACCGACAGCGACCTGCTCACCACCTCGGCCAGCTTCTACTTCACGGTCATCGCCGGGAGCGAGATCGACAACGACGAGGACGGCTACACCGAGGCACAGGGCGACTGCAACGACGCCGACGCGTCCGTCAACCCGGTCGCCACCGAGTACTACAACGACCGCGATGACGACTGCGACGGCGTCGTGGACGACGGCACCGTGAATTACGACGACGACGGCGACGGCCAGAGCGAGCTCGGCGGGGACTGCGACGACGCGAACACCGCCACCTACACGGGCGCGCCCGAGGCCTGCGACAACGCGGACAACGACTGCGACACGGTCGTCGACGAGGACACCAACTGCTACGACGACGACGGCGACGGGCTGACGGAGATCGACGGCGACTGCAACGACGCCTCGGCGGTCAGCTACCCCGGCGCCCCTGAGCTCGAGGACGCCGTCGACAACGACTGTGACGGGATCGTGGACGAGGGCACCAACGCCTACGACGACGACTTCGACGGCTACACCGAGAACGCCGGCGACTGCAACGACGCCAACGGCTCGGTGAACCCGAGCGCGACGGAGTCGTGCAACGGCTACGACGACGACTGCGACGGCAGCCTCGACGAGCAGAACGCGTCGGGCTGCGCGACGTACTACTACGACTACGACGCCGACCTGTACGGCAGCTCGAGCGTCGCGGGCAAGTGCATGTGCGCCCCGTCGGGCAGCTACACGAGCTCCTACAACAGCGACTGCTACGACTACAACGCGGCGGCCAACCCGGGCGCCAGCAGCTACTCCACCAGCCAGCGCGGCGACGGCAGCTACGACTACAACTGCGACGGCGTCGAGTCGAAGTACTACACGGCGATCTACTCGTGCAGCGGCTGGCCCTGCACGTCGAGCACCGCCGGGTACAACGGCAGCACCCCGGCGTGCGGCTCGAACGGCACCTGGTACACCGGCTGCAGCATCGACTGGTTCAGCTGCGACGCGGACGGCGGCACGAGCGTCACCGAGGCTTGTCGGTAGCTGGTGGCCCGCGTTACCCAGCGCGGATGAGCACCCTGCAAATCGAAGATCTCGTCGTTGGCACTGGCACCGAGGCGGTGAAGGGCAAGACCGTCAGCGTCCACTACGTGGGCACGCTGGAGAGCGGCACGAAGTTCGACTCCTCGCGGGATCGCGACGAGCCGTTCGACTTCAAGCTCGGCGCCGGGATGGTGATCCAGGGCTGGGACCAGGGCGTCGCCGGGATGAAGATCGGCGGAAAGCGCAAGCTCACGATCCCGTCGAACCTCGGCTACGGCGACCGGGGGTACCCGGGCGTGATCCCGCCCAAGGCGACGCTGATCTTCGAGGTCGAGCTGCTCGGCGTCCGATAGCGAACGCTACTTTAGGCCTGCGCTCGTCGTGAGCGTCCAGGTGTAGGACGGCACGCTCGTGGTGAGCGCGGCGTCGTAGGGGAGCGCGCGCACCGCGGTCGCCAAGCACGTCGCGAGGCGCTCGCTGCCCGTGGTGTCCTCGATCACGGTGTCGGCGACCACCTTGCCCTTCGCGATGCCCCAGGCGAGCGTCACGCGGCCTGTCACCGTGGGATCGGCGAGGACCGCTGCGGCCGCGCAGGCGTTGAACGTGTCGCGTGCCCCGGCGATCGGCACGGTGCCGGTGTCCGAGCGCTCGGGCGCCCGCCGCAGGGCCGTGTGATCGGTCGTGAAGTCGTAGGTCAGCACCACCGCGACAGGCGCAGGAGCGCCGCTGATCCACCCCACGAACGGGGTGAACCGCGCTGCCCGCGCCGCGACGGCCGAGGCGTCGTAGAACGCCCCGGGGCAATCGGCGGAGCGAACATCGGTGGGAACACCCGAGGCGTCGAGCGACACGCGCACGGCGCAGCTGCCAGCGAGGCCGTACGCCCGCGCGGCGGCGGGGTACACGGGGTCCGGGGCGGCCGTGAGCTGGAGGTCGCCGATTAGCACCTGCACCGGGTCCTGCGGCGCGAGCGAGACCGTGCGGGGCGGTGGGGTCGGGCCCCTCGCTGCCACCACGCGCGGCAGGTTCAGCGCGTGCAGGCGCCCGCGTGACCCCGGCGGCGGGAGGTCGAAGGCCAGCGCGAGCCCGAGGTCAGGCGCCAGGCCCCGGTAGTAGCGCGCACCGAGCCGCGCGTCCGCGCCCCCGTGTACGTCCAACGACCAGCGCCGGCCCGGCAGCTGCAGGCTCAACCCGGCGGTCGGCGTGAACGACACGTAGGCCGGCAGGTCGCGGTCGCCGTACACGAACGCGGTGCGGAGCCCCAGCACGGGGGAGACCGCCCGCTGCCAGAACAGCCGCTCGCTCGCCCCCACCCCGACCTCGAGCCCGCCGTTCCGCGTCCCGGCGACCAGCTCCAGCCGCGACGAGTCGTGCACTCGCCCGAGCTCGACGACCACCGAGTCATCCGCGCCCAGCCCGCCGCCTGGGCAATCGACACAGAGGCCGTACGCGGACGCGAGCAGCCCCACGCGCACGTCGTAGGTGAACCCGCTGTCGATCACGAACGGGTAGTCGACGGTGAACGTGCGTCCCGCCTCCCCCGGCGTGAAGGTGGACGCGAGCGCGGCGTCGCGGGCGGCGGCGCGGAACACCTCGTTGCAGTCGGTCACGACCGTCGATGGGTACCCGCGCTCGTCGACCGTGATGTCCACGAGGCAATCGCCCTGCGCGTGGAGCGCTCGCGCCTCGGTGGGGAACTGCGCGAAGGGCAGCCAGGCGTCGGGTCCCGAGGTGGTTTCCACCCCCGGTACGTATCGCGCCGCTTTTCGGAGGCTGCACCGCGGCTACGTTGGGGGCGAACCCTCCGGAATCCAATGGCCCTCGACCTCTATGCAGCACTGGGCGTTCCCAAGACCGCCGACCAAGCAGAAATCAAGCGCGCTTTCCGCTCCCTCGCGCAGAAGTTCCACCCCGATCGCAACAAGGACCCGGGCGCCGAGGCGCGCTTCAAGGAGGTGTCCGCCGCGCACGAGGTGCTCGGCGACGAGCAGCGGCGCGCGCTCTACGACGAGTTTGGCGAGGACTCGCTGCGCTCGGGCTTCGACGCTGAGCAGGCCCGGGCCTGGAAGGCGCGCGGGGGCGGCCCTGGGTTCAACGGCGGGTTTGGCGGCGGCGGCGGGGTCAACATCGACGACATCCTGCGCGGCTTCGGCGGGTTCGGCGGCTTCGACGGCAACGGGGGCGGGCCGCGGCGCGGGACCGACATCGAGGGGGACGTGAACGTCGCCTTGCTCGACGCGCTACGCGGAAACCCCATCCCCGTGACCATCACGCGACCGATCAACTGCAAGGCGTGCGAGGGCGAGGGGGGGACGGGCAGCGCCGTGTGCCCCGGCTGCAAGGGCACCGGCCGTCGGCAGGTGCGCCAGCGCGGCGGGAACATGGTCGTCGCGTGCAACGAGTGCGGCGGCGGCGGCGAGGTGTTCGAGCACGAGTGCACGACCTGTGGCGGCACGGGGCGCGGCCGCGCGCGGCAGACGGTCGAGGTGCGCCTCCCCGCGGGCATCGCGGACGGCAAGACCATCCGGCTGCGGGGGCAAGGGGCCGAGGGCAAGGCCGGCGGGCCGCCCGGCGACCTGCTCCTGGGCGTACACATCGGCGCCCACCCGTGGCTCCGTCGCGTCGACAACGACCTCGAGATGGACCTCCCCGTCTCGCTGGCCGAGGCGGTCGGCGGCGCAACCGTAGACGTCCCGATGCCGATCGGGGGCAAGATCCGGTTCCCGCTCCCCGCTGGCACCGGGAATGGCCAGCGCCTGCGCGTGCGCGGCAAGGGCGTGGAGGGGGGCGACCTGTACCTCGTCGTCCGGCCCGTCCTGCCCAAGCCCGCGGACGACGCCGAGCGCGCGGCTGCACTGGAGCTCGCAAAGCAGCTCGACGCTGGCCGGGACCCGCGAGACGGCTGGGTCTTGTAGCGGGCGCCCCAGCCCTGACCCAGCTAGCCCCGCCGGGACCGACGACGCAGCAGCACGAGGCCGACCAGCACGCCCTCGAGGCCGCCCAGCGGAGGCGCAACGGAGCAACCGCCGGCGCCCGGCCGGGTGGAGGTCGGGCGGTCCTTGCCACCGCAGCCGCCGCCGCCGCCGCCGCCGGTGTCGTCGCCGATCGCGACGGTGCCGTTGGACTCGCCCGGGGTCGGCGCGCCGTACCCCATCCAGTCGTCCGGCGTGTTCGTGTCGACGCCATCGGTGGTGCGCCCGAGCGAGACGTCGCTGTCCACGCCCGCGACCACGGCGTCCGAGCCGTCGTCCCCGGTCAGTCCGTCGGCCATGGTGTCGCCGTACAGCACGGTGTCCACGACCGCCCCCGCGCAGTCCACCAGCTGGATCCCGTCGCCGTCCGTGCCGTTCCCGAGCGAGAGGTCCGGCGCGATGAAGTCGCTCCCGGCGACGCTCTCGCCGCCAACGAGCACGAAGCCGCCCGCCGGGATGGTGATCCCGCCGGGGAACGTGAAGTCCGTGCCCCAGGAGCTGGTCGCGGTGTTGAGCATGAAGCCGTCGAGCCGCATGTCGGCGTTGCCGCCGTTGTAGAGCTCCACCCACTCGTTGCCGGCGTCGGTCGAGCCCGGGTCGTACAGGAACTCGTTGATCTTGAGCGACTCCGACCCCGTCGGGTCGCACACGGTCGGCTCGATGTACGGGTTGGCCGAGCCGGGCGTGGTCGTACCGGTGACCACGAAGTCCGAGCTGGACTGGTTCGTGTCGTAGCCGTCCGCCACGCGGGCGCTCGACTCGGCGTCGCCCGGCACCGGCGCGAACGAGGTGGTCGCGACGCCGTCGTCGTCGAGCCAGCCGTCGTCGTTCGCCTCGGCATCGCCGTAGATCACGGTGTCGACCGCGGTGCCGTTGCACTGCAGCTGCATCGCGTCAGCGCTCGACGTCGCGTTCCCGAGGTCCATGTCGATCTCGACGTCCTTGACCGCCGCGCCGGCGGACCCGACCACGAGCCAGCCGCCGGCCGGGAGCATCGTGCCGCTGGGCATCGTCGCGTCCTTGTTGTACGAGCTGGTGCCGAACACCAGCTGCCACCCGCTCACGTCCAGCGCGGTCGACCCGCTGTTGTACAGCTCGATCCACTCCTCGTCCGTCGAGGGCGTGAACTCGTTGATCGTCACGCCGCTCGTGCCGGTGCAGTCGGCCGTGCCGCCGCCCGTGTCGATGGGGCCGGTATCGTCCACGGCGGTGTCGTCGCCGCCGCCGGTGTCGATAGCGGGTGCTGCGTTCTCGGCGCCGGCGCTCGGCGTGGTGTACTGGAGGAAGTCCACGCTGCTCGCGTTCGTGTCGCCGCAGTCCGGGTAGCGGCCGAGCGAGCTGCCTTCGCTCACGTCCGCGGCGAACGACGTGCCGACGGCGCCGCTGTCATCCTCGAGCCCGGTCGTGTTCGTGTCGTCGTAGAGCACCGTGTCGATGACCGTGGACGCGCTGTCGACGAGGCGCGCGCCGTCCGTCGCGGAGCCGCCGTTCTGCAGCGCGGGATCGAACGTGCCGGTCCAGGTGCTGCCGCCGTACCCGACGACGATGTGCTCGCCGGGGGCGATGCTGCCGGCGCCGAACGTGTACGACTCCGTCCAGCTCGAACCTGCGGACTGCAGCTCGTAGCCCTCGAGGTCGACGGACGTGGACCCGTTGTTGCAGAGCTCGATCCACTCGAGCCCGTCGTCCGATCCGGAGGGGTCGTACTGGATCTCGTTGATGAGGACGCCGGCGCGAGAGATGCCAGAAAGGGCGAGCAGGGCGAGGACAATCGACACGGGGGCCTCCAGGACGCGGCGCGCGTAACCTGTAGTGTCGCACAGGGGCGCCCGGTGCGCGACGCCGGTGCAGGTCCGTCACGGGTAGAGCCCAGCGCGCGACGCCAGGGCACGTCACGGGCCAGGCCTACGCCCCGCGGACCGGGGGCTTCGACAACGCGCGGCCCGCCGCGGCGACCCCGAGGCACGCGGCCACGAAGGCGACCTCGCGCGCGAGCGGCCCGAGCGCCCCGGCGGTCAGCACGCCGCCGACGAGGCCCATCGTGTCGATGTGGTACGCGCCGAACACGTGGACGTCGCACATGTACCGGGCAGGCCACGGCCACCACAGCGCCACGCCATACCGCGCGACGTCGGCGCCCGGCTCGCCGGTGAGCCAGTCGAGCACCGGGTGCGAGAGCGCGACAACCACGGCGAGCCGCCGTTCGATGCCCGCGAGGCGCGCGGTCGCTGCGCCAGCGAGCAGCGCGAACAGCACCGAGTGGGTCAGCCCGTGGTGGAACGCGACGGCGTCCCCCGTGACGAGCCCCGGGACGAAGTCCACGTCGGCCAGGTTCGCCAGCACCACCAGGGCGAGGACCTCGCGCCGCCCATGCCTCGCCCCGGGGTCGACCCGCCCCAGGAGCGCGGCCGCGAGCGCGAACCCCGCGTGCGCGAGCGGTGTCGGCACGGACTAGACGACGCGCCCGACCCGGCGCAGCACGAGCACCTCGCCGAGGCGGGCGGCCGAGAGCGCCGCGGACGCGGCGTCGGGCGCGAGCACCGTCACCGTCTCTTCGCCCGACGCGGTCTGCACCGTGACGGCGAACCCGAGGCGCTCGGGGAGCGCGGCCGCGGGGGCAGGCGGGGGCGCGTCGCGTCGCCCGGCGGGGATGTTGTGGCGCGCGCGGTACTGGGTGACGGCCGACCGTGACACGCCGACGCGCGCAGCGATCTCGGCGTCCGGCGCCCGGCCGAGCTGGTCCTCGACTGCAGCGAGCGCGCGCTCGACGCGCGTCGGAGGCCCGTCGCCCTCGCGCCACTGCGCGGAGATGCCGCGCCGCTGTCGGTACATCCGCACGTTCTCGGGGCTCACGCCGGCCTGGAGCGCGACCTCGCGGTCCGGCAGCGTGCCGAGCAGGTGCGCGAGCGCGTCGAGCCGAGAGGGCTTCGACTTTCGCCCTGGGCTCGCGGGCGCCGGGGCGGGGCTCGGCGGGGCGGGCGCCGCCCAGGCCGACGGGGCCCGGGCCGACGGGGCCGACATCGCCGGGGCGGACGGGGCGGGCGTCGGGTCGTCGAACGCCCGGATCCCGCGCCGCTTGCGCCAGGCGAGGACCGTCTTGCGCGAGATCCCCAGCCGGGCCGCGATCACGCTGTCCGAGACGTGCCCAACGTCAGGCTCGAGGGCGAGGCGTTCTGCAGCATCACGCGACATTGTCGGGGACTATCCGAAAACGGGCCGCCCGTGGCACATCTTGGGCTAGGCGCGCAGGCCCGGGGCTTCCCGCCCGACCGTCTTGACGTACTCGTCGTAGGAACCCTCGTACACGCGAGGGCCCTCGGGCGTGAGCTCCACGACGCGGGTCGCGAGCGCACGCAGGAACGCACGGTCGTGGCTCACGAACACGATGGTGCCTTCGTAGTCGGAGAGCGCCTTCACCAGCGCGCGCTTTGTCGTGAGGTCCAAGTGGTTCGTCGGCTCGTCGAGCACCAGCAGGTTGGGCGCGTCGTACAGCATCTTCGCCAGCGCGAGTCGTGCCTTTTCGCCGCCCGAGAGCACCGAGATGGGCTTGTCGACGTCGTCGCCCGAGAACCCGAACGCGCCCGCCAGCTGCCGCAGGATCCCCATCCCCGCGCGGGGGGCATGGGCCTCGAGCTCCTCCAGCACCGAGTTGGTCCCGTCCAGCTGCTCCATCTGGTGCTGTGCGTAGTACCCGAGCCCGACGGACGCGCCCACCACGACCTCGCCGCTGTCCGGCACCAGCGCCGACGCCATCATCTTCAAGAGCGTCGTCTTCCCCGCACCGTTCTCGCCCATGATCGCCCAGCGCTCGGTGCGCCGGATCATCAAGCTCACGCCCTGGTGGATCGACCGGTTGCCGTACCGCTTGCCTACGCTCTTCAGCGCCAGGACGTCGTTCCCGCTCCGGTCCGGCTTGCGGAAGCCGAACGTGCGCTCGACAATGCGCCGGGGCGGCTCGATCTTCTCGATCTTCTCCACCTTCTTCGCCCGGCTCTGCACCTGGCTCGCCTTGGACGGCTGCTTCTTGAACCGCTCGATGAACCGGAGCTCCTTCTCGAGCATCGCCTGCTGCTTTTCGTACTCGGCCTCGCGCTGCGCGGCGTCGAGCACGCGGGCGCGCTCGTAGGCGTCGTAGTCCCCCGTGTAGGTGCGGAACTTGCCGCCGTCGATCTCGATGACCTTGCGGACCACGCGGTTGAGCACGTCGCGGTCGTGGCACGTCATCAGCACGGCCCCGGGGTAGTCGCGCAGCCAGCTCTCGAGCCAGACGATGCTCTCGATGTCGAGGTAGTTCGTCGGCTCGTCGAGCAGGAGCAGCTCGGGGCGCGAGAGCAAGATGCGGGCGAGCTGGACGCGCATCCGCCAACCGCCGGACAGCGCGCCGATGGGCCCGTCTACCTCCTCGTCCCGGAACCCGAGGCCCGACAAGATCGAGCGCGCGCGGGCGTCCAGGTCATAGCCGCCACGCTCGGAGTACTGTGCCTGGACCTCCCCGTAGCGCTCGATGACGGCGTCGTAGTCGGGCGCGTCGCAGTCCCCCAGGCGGGCCTCCAACGTCACGAGCTCCTCGCCGAGGTCGGCGAGCGGGCCAGCTCCCGCGATGGTCTCCGCGAGCACGCTGCGCGCCCGCCACTCGGCGAAGTCCTGGCGGAAGTACCCGAGCGTCAGCCGCTTGGGCCGCTCGACGCTGCCCTCGTCGGGCCGGTCCTCGCCCAAGATCATCCGGAAGATCGTGGTCTTGCCCGCGCCGTTCGCGCCGACGAGGCCGACCTTCTCCCCCGGGTTGACCTTCATCGACGCGTCGAGGAACAGCACTTGGCTGCCATGTTGCTTGGTGATGTTGGAGAGCTCGACCATGGCGCGGCGGCTAACGCGGCCGGGGAGGGGGGCGCGGGGCGCCCCCTCACGCCCGGCCTTTGCGGCCGGACTCCGGGGGCGTCCCCGAGTGGGGGTAGCTCGTCAGCTGCCGGCCTTGTCGGCCGGCCCGGCGCCAGCGGCGCCGTCGCTGACTGCGCGTCGGGCGAGGACGCCCGACCCCCTCCGCGGCCGGCTTTGGCCGGCTGCTGCCCCCGCGAGCGGGCTGCGCGGTTCCTCCGCTGCGCTTGGCGGGTTGACGTGCGCCCCGGGGGCCGCGCCCTGCGGGAAGCGCCGAGGCCCCCGCGCGCAAGCCACCGCAAATGTCGCGAATTCCGAGCCACGCGGGGTCAAATGTCGGTGCCGGGCCGGGCCGGTCCCGGCGGGTACACCATCGCGGAAGAAAGGCGCGGCGTCCGTGTCCACTATCGGCGTTTGACCGTGACAGCCCGGAAGGCGCCTCGGCGCCCGCCGCCAAACCGGGGCGATCTCCGGCCCGCCGCGACGTTTGAGGGCCTCTGGCCCGCGGATCGCGACTTTTGGACGGCGTTGGCGAGCTGGTGCCGGGTGACCAGAGTGGATCCGGAGCGTCAAGCCACCGCAAATGTCGCGAATTCCGAGCCACGCGGGGTCAACTGTCGGTGCCGGGCCGGACCGTGCCCGGCGGGTGCACCATCGCGGAAGAAAGGCGCAGCGCCCGTGTCCACTATCGGCGTTTGACCTTGATCGTCCGGAAGGCGCCTCGGCGCCCGCCGCCAAACCGGGGCGATCTCCGGCCCGCCGCGACG
>CALQBK020000100.1 GCA_943328795.2 Bifidobacterium breve | reverse complement strand
CGAGGCCCCGGCGCCCAGGCCAGCACCGCGTGGAGCATCCCCGGTCGGACCAGGTCGTCGACGAACGGGCGCTCGCCGAGCACCTGCTCCCGGGCCTCCGGGCGGCACGTCTCGGCCAGCGTGCACTCCCCTCGGAGCGCGCTGGCAGCGAGCCGCACGCTGTCCAGGATCCCGGTGTACCCGGTGCAGCGGCACATGTGCGGGGCGAGCGCCCGGTGCAGCTCGTCGTCGGTCGGCGCGAGGTTCTGGGCCGGGCCGGGGGCGAGCAGCGTCGAGGCGGACAGGGCGATGCCGGGCGTGCAGTACCCGCACTGGGTGCCGCCCTCCTGGGTGAACGCCAACGCCAGGGCGTCGCGCACCGCCGGGTCCACGGCCTCGAGGGTGGTCACCGACTTGCCGGCCAGGCTCTTGACCGGCAGCGTGCACGTGAGCCGCGCCTTGCCGTCCACCAGCGCCGTGCAGCACCCGCACAGCCCTTGTGGGGAGCAGCCCGCCTTCATCGTCAGCACGCCGAGGGTCTCCCGCAGCACGTCGAGCACCGAGGTCTTGGGGTCGGCTCGGACTGTGCGCTCTTCGCCGTTCAGCGTGAACGTGAACTCGGGTGCGGCTTGGATCTCGTCGGACACGGGGCTCTCCTGGCGTGCCCGTTATTCCGAATCCGCCGGGCCGCGAGCGGTGCGATAAGCCCCCGGATGCTCGCCCCCCTTGCCCTGCTGGCCCTGCTCGGCATTGAACCCGCGACAGCTGGATCGAACGCCTCGGGGGCCCCGATCGTGGCCGGCGTGCCGCTCGACACGGCGCAGCAGATCTGGCAAGTCGAGCTGCTTCGGCTCCCGCCGGACGCGCTGTCGGTTTGGGTCGTCGACCCCTCTCCGCTGGTGCGAATTCGGGCCGCGCAGGCGCTCGGGCGGTTGCGGGTCACGACCGCGACGTCCCAGCTCACGGTGCTCGGGGCGGACCCCGACCCGGACGTCCGCGCGGCGGCGGCGTTCGCCCTCGGCCAGACGCCCGGCTCCGAGGCCGCGATCGTGAAGCGATGGGGCATCGAGTCGACACCCGCGGTCCGGCGCTTGTTGGCGGTGGCCCTCGGGAAACAGGCGGGCCCCACGGCCGTCGACCTGCTGTTGAACGCCCTCGACGAGCCCGGGGTCGCGCCGGGCGCCGCGGAGGGGCTCGGGCGGCTCGGGACGCGCAAGGTGGAGGGGGCGGCCAGTGAGCGCGTCTTGCGGAGCCTCGCGCTCCACATCTCGCCCCTGCCGCTCGGCGATACGCGCGTCCTGGCGGCATGGGCGATCTCGCGCACCCCGTGGACGACCGGGGACCGCGCGACGCTCGCGCGGATGGCGGAGATCCTGCACTCAGACCCCGACCCGCACGTGCGCGCCTGGGTGCTGCGGGCCTGGGCCGGGCTGTCGACGCCGGAGGACCGCTCACGGGTGCTGGCCGGGGCGGCTGTGGACTCCGCGCCCGGGGTGCGGATCGCCGCGACGCGCGCCATCGGCAAGCAAGGCATGGCCGGCGCCGACGTGATCCTGGCCACGCTGTTGGTCGACAGCGACCCGGGCGTCCGGCTCGAGGCGATCGCGGCCGTCGGCGAGTGCCCGGGCGTGAGCGCTGCCGGGCTGCTGGCCCCGGCGTTCGCGTCGAAAGACCCGCGCGAGGCCGCCGCGGCGCTCCGCGCGCTCGTCGCGAAGGATGCCTTGCCCCGGCCCGTCGCGGAGTACCTCTCCCCGGCGATGTTCTTGCCCGTCCGAATCGCCGCCGCGGAGTCGCTCGAGGACCCGCAGGCGCTCGTAGATCTCGCGGTGCACGCGGCCGAGGCCCCGCTCCGCAGCGCTGCCGCAGGCCACCTGCTGGAGCGTGAAAAGACCCGCGTCGCCGACGTCCTCGCCGTGCTCGCGGGCGCCGATCCGCTGATCGCGCAGGCCGCCGCGGACTGGTTGAAGGACCACGCGGACCCGTCGATCGAGCGCCCGCTGCTCGACCGGCTCAAGCGCGGAGACCTGGCCACCGCCGAGGTGCGCTCGTTCGTCAGCGCCCTCGCCAAGGTGTACGAGGCCGGCCGAATCGCGCGCCCGGCGCCTGACGCCAAGCTCGTGCTCGCGCCGTGGCTCGGCATGAGCGGGCTCGGGGAGGACGCCGCGCGCGTTGCCGCCGTGGTCGGCCTGCCCGCGCCTGTCCAGGATCACCCGGATCGGCGCATCCCCGCGTTGGCCGAGGTGCAGCAGATCGTGTCCGCTCGCATCTTCACGGACAAGGGGGAGATCCGGATCGCGCTCCGTCCGGACGAGGCCCCGTACACCGTCTGGAACTTCGCGCGGCTGGCGGACCAGGGGTACTTTGACGGTGTGCAGTTCCACCGCGTGGTCCCGGACTTCGTCATCCAGGCAGGCGACCCGCGGGGCGACGGCTGGGGCGGCCCCGGCTGGGAGATCCCCGACGAGATCAACGCGCTCCCGTACGATGTCGGCGCGGTCGGCATGGCGTTGTCCGGCCCCGACACGGGCGGGAGCCAGTGGTTCATCACGCTGTCCCCGCAGCCGCACCTGGAGGGCACGTTCACGGTGTTCGGGCACGTGGACTACGGGGAGCGCGCGGCGGGGGCGATCCAACAGGGCGCCGTCATCAGCCACGTTGTCGTGGAGCGGCTGGAGCGCTGATGGCGGAAGCGCAAGCTACCGGGCTCTCGGGCCGGCGTTGGATCTACTACTTCCTCCCTGGGCTCATCGGGGTGTTGCCGACGCTCCTGGCGCCCGGGCACATCGTCGGGGACGGCGTCGACGCGTATGGCACCGGGTGGTTCTACTGGTGGATCCGTATGTGCGTGACCCACTTCGGGAACCCGGGCTTCACGTCCCTTTTCTTCTCCCCCGAAGGCAAGGACATCTTCGCCGACACCGGGAACAACTTCGTGGACGCGCTGTTCTCGGTGCCGTTCCAGGTGCTGTTCGGCCGCTGGTGGTCGTCGCCGTTCATCCTGTTCCTGCTGCTCGGCAACGCGTGGAGCTTCGAGCAGCTGGCGAAAGAGCTGTGGGACGACCCGCGCGACGTCTTCGCCGCCACGTTGGCCTGGATGGTCAACCCCTACACGATCTTCGAGATCACGGCGGGCCGACCGACCCAGGCGGTGCTGTGGTGGGTCCCGCTCGCCCTCGTGCAGCTCCGGCGCGTCTGCCGGGGGGACAGCTCGGTGCGCACCGCGGCGGGCCTGGGGGTCGCGACGGCGCTCACCGGCTGGACGTACTGGTTCGCGGGATATTTCCTGGTCTTCCTGATGATCCCGCTCGCGTGGTGGTGGGGTCGGGCGACCTGGCGCAGCGCCGCGCGCGGGATCGCGATCGCCGTGGTGGTATGCCTCGTGTTGATCCTCCCGATGGCGATCCCGATGGCGGACGCGTGGCTGTCGGGGCGCGTGCCCGGCGTCACGAAAGGGAGCCCCGAGGCCGCCAACGTGAACAACGACCTGCACGGCGTGTGGCGCATGGAGCTGAAGGGCGAGCCGCTGTTCCTGCAGCCGGCCTGGCTGATCGGCGCGCTCCTCGGCGCGTGGAAGGGTGGCCGGGAAGGGCGGACCTGGCTCGCCATCACGGTGGGGCTCGTCGTGATCGGCCTTGGCGCCCGGATCGGCGACGCGCGGATCCCGAACCCGGTGTGGCTCACCCTGAGCCACTTGCCGTTCCTGATGCGCCTGTGGTTCCCGTACCGGATCACGATGGTCGCGATGATCCCGGTGGTGGCGCTGCTGTTGCACGCCTGGCGTGGGTTCGGGCGGTCCCGTGTCGCCGGCGCGGCGTTCCTCGCCGGTAGCCTCGGCGGTGAGGCGTTTTTCGGGACGTTCCCGTTCAACCACTGCGATGCGACGTGCCCCCCGATCCTGCTCGACGCCGCGAAGGAGCCGGGCACGTTCCTGTTCTTGCCGTCGGGCATACAGTCCGACATCCTCCTCTGGCAGACGCAGTTTCAACGCCCGACGTTCGGGGGCATGGGCGAGTCGGCCCCCGCGTTCTGGACTCCGAGCTACATCGCGGCGAAGCGTGACCCGTGGCTCCGAGTCATCCTCGACGCGACGGCGTTGCCGCACCCCCGGCGTCCGGAGGTCCCGCGCTCCACGGTGGGCCTCGCAAACGTCGGCGTGCGCTGGATCGTCCTCCGGCGTGACCTGGTCACCGGGCTGTGGAGGAGCGAGCGGGACCGCGGCACGCGGGTCACCCGGGACGCGCGCGACGCCGAGGTCCTGCACCGCCTCCGGATCATCCTTGGCGCACCGTCGGGAGCGGACGAGCGCCTGGTCGTGTGGGACCTGGAGCACCGCTGGAGCAACCCTGAGTTCGAGGCTTCGCCTGCGGTCTTGCAGGCCCTCCCGCTGGACGATGGCCAGCGGCCGGGGTTCGAGATCGGGATGGAGCGGGCCGGCCGCGAGTAGCCGCGGGCCCGGCCCGAGCGCTGCTCCGCGGCGCGTGTTCGCCAGGGCCCTGCTCATTCAGGCAGGTCCGTTGCCCGGGCCTTTCCGGGGGATAGCTTCCAAGCAACACGAACGGAGTCAACATGGCTTTCGAAAACCCTGGCGATCAGCAGCCGGTCAACCTCCCCCCCGAGCTGTCCATCCCGATCCTCGCGATCCGGAACACGGTCATCTTCCCGGTCCTCGCCTTCCCGATCAACGTCGGCCGTAACAAGTCGCTCGAGGCCGTCGAGCGCGCGCTCGCGGGCGACAAGCTGCTCGGGATCGTCGCGCAGCAGGACGCCAAGAACGAGGACCCCGAGGTCAGCGAGCTCTACACCATCGGCACGGTGGTGAAGATCCTCAAGATGGTCAAGATGCCGGGCAACAAGCTCAACGTCATCATCCAGGGCCTGGCGCGGGTGAAGATCCAGAAGTGGGAGCAGACCAACCCGTGCTTGCGGGCTTCGGTCAAGGTGTTCGAAGAGTCCACGGAGAGCACGCCCGAGCTCGAGAAGATGACCGGCGTGATGCGTGAGCTCGCCCAGAAGGTCATCGACATCTCGCCGCACATCCCGAGCGAGGCGAGCTTCCTGGTCCGCAGCATCGACAACCCCGGCATCTTGGCCGACATCGTCGCGTCGAACCTCAACATCGACGTCGAGGAGAAGCAGGGCTTGCTCGAGACGATGGACACCCAGGAGCGCATGACCAAGGTCATCGCGCTGCTGAACAAGGAGATCCAGGTCGTCGAGCTCTCGAACAAGATCCAGACCGAGGTGAAGGGCGAGATGGAC
The DNA here is from genome assembly GCA_943328795.2 of Bifidobacterium breve. Taxonomy (GTDB): domain Bacteria; phylum Myxococcota_A; class UBA796; order UBA796; family SXON01; genus CAIUMM01. The sequence goes on along the minus strand of CALQBK020000100.1, from coordinate 11,541 downwards.
AAGGCGCAGCGCGAGTATTTCTTGCGCGAGCAGATGAAGGCCATCCAGAAGGAGCTCGGCGAGACCGACGACCGCCAGGAGGAGTTCGAGGAGCTCAAGAAGAACATCAAGAAGGCGCGGATGCCCGGCGACGTCGAGAAGGTCGCGCTCAAGGAGCTCAAGCGCATGGCGCGTATGAGCCCCGGGGCGGCCGAGTACACCGTCAGCCGCACGTACATCGACTGGCTCGTCGAGCTGCCGTGGAAGCACCAGACCGAGGACGTCATGGACGTCAACGAGGCCGCCCGCATCCTCGACGAGGACCACTACGGGCTGCTGAAGGTCAAGCAGCGCATCCTCGAGTACCTCGCGGTCCGGAAGCTCAAGGCCGACATGAAGGGGCCGATCCTGTGCCTCGTCGGGCCTCCCGGCGTCGGCAAGACCTCGCTCGCAAAGTCGGTGGCGCGCGCGCTCGGCCGCAAGATGGTCCGCATCTCGCTCGGCGGCGTGCGGGACGAAGCCGAGATCCGCGGGCACCGTCGCACCTACATCGGGTCGTTGCCCGGCAAGGTGATCAAGTCCATCAAGAAGGCCGGCACCAACAACCCGGTGTTCGTCCTGGACGAGATCGACAAGCTCGGCATGGACTACCGGGGCGACCCTTCGAGCGCGCTCCTGGAGGTGCTGGATCCCGAGCAAAATGACACGTTTGTGGATCACTACCTCGACGTTCCCTTCGATCTCTCGAAGGTGCTGTTCATCGCGACGGCGAACCTGGCGGACCCCATCCCGGGCCCGCTGAGGGACCGCATGGAGATCATCGAGATCCCCGGGTACACGATGGAAGAGAAGATGAAGATCGCGCGGCAGTACCTGCTGCCGGAGGCGCTGGAGGAGCACGGGCTCAACGGCGGCTCGCTCGAGATCTCGGACGCTGCGCTGAAGTTCCTGATCATGTCCTACACCCGCGAGGCCGGCGTTCGCGGGCTCAAGCGGGAGGTCGCGGCGGTGTGCCGGTGGACTGCCAAGGAGGTCGCCAGCGGCAAGCTGAACGAGAAGTTGGTCCTCACGTCCGAGAAGATCGAAGAGATCCGCGGGCCGATCCACTTCTTCGCCGAGGCTGCCGAGCGTACGAGCGTCCCGGGCGTCGCGACGGGCTTGGCCTGGACCGCGGCGGGCGGGGACATCCTCTTCATCGAGGCCACCAAGATGAAGGGCAAGGGCTCGGTGCAGCTCTCGGGCTCGCTCGGGGACGTCATGAAGGAGTCCGTGGGCGTCGCGCGGTCCTACATCCGGGCGAGCGCGCTGGACCTCGGGATCGACCCGGACGCGTTCGAGAACACCGACATCCACGTGCACGTGCCGTCCGGCGCGATTCCGAAGGACGGCCCGAGCGCGGGCGTGACGATGCTCACTGCGATGGTGTCGTTGCTCACGGGGTTGAAGGTGGATCCCAAGCTCGCGATGACGGGCGAGGCCACCTTGCGTGGGGCGGTCCTCCCGGTCGGCGGGATCAAGGAGAAGGTGCTGGCGGCTCACCGCGCGGGCATCACCACGATCCTGCTGCCCGAGCGCTGCAAGAAGGACCTGGTCGAGGTCCCGGATGAGATCCGGGCCGAGATGACCTTCCACTTCTGCTCGCGGATGGAGGAGGTCCTGGAGTACGCGTTCGGCAAGGACGCGCTCGCCAAGCGCAAGGCCGAGGTGCTCGCCGAGATCGAGAAGCGCGCGGCGGCAGCTGAGAAGAAGCCGCAGGCAGCCGCGGAGGCGTAGCCCTCCCGCCCGTCCCCACGGGCGTCACCGGCGGCCCCGCTCCCCACCGGAGCGGGGCCGCTCGGTTTTTCGGCGTCCGCGACCCGCGACCGGCCGCGCGTTAGCCGCGCGCCCTGGAGCCCCCGGATGACCCCCCTTCGCCTGCGTTTCGCCCCCAGCCCCACCGGCAACCTCCACATCGGCGGCGCCCGCACGGCGCTGTTCAACTGGCTCCTGTCCCGCCACAGCGGCGGCCAGTTCGTCATCCGCGTCGAGGACACCGACGTCGAGCGCTCAAAACGCGTGTTCGAGGACGCCATCTTGCACGAGCTGCGGTGGTTGGGCCTCGACTGGGACGAGGGCCCGGACGTCGGCGGCCCGCACGCGCCCTACCGGCAGACCGAGCGCCTCGATCGCTACAACATCGTCATCCAGCAGCTCTTGGCGGCCGGCAAGGCCTACCGGTGCACGTGCGCTGAGGACAGGCTGGACGCCCTGCGCGCCGAGCAGGAGTCCGCGAAGGCCGCGCGCCGCGGGTACGACGGGCGCTGTCGGGACCTGCGCCATGGGCCGGACGCCGGGCCGCACGTGATCCGGCTGCGGGTGCCCGAGGGCGAGACCATCGTCGACGACCTCGTGAAGGGCCCGGTGCACTTCGCGAACGCGGACATCGAGGACTTCGTGATCGCTCGGGCAGGCGAGGGGGGCCGCATCGGCATGCCGATGTACAACTTCGTCGTGACGGCCGACGACGTGGACATGGGGATCACCCACGTCCTGCGCGGCGACGAGCACCTGATCAACACGCCGAAGCAGCTGTTGATCTACGCCGCGATGGGCGCCGCCCCGCCCCGCTTTGGGCACATGCCGCTGATCCTCGCGCTCGACGGCAGCAAGATGTCCAAGCGCAACGGGGAGACGTCCGTCGGGGCGTACCGCGACCTGGGCATTCACCCCGAGGCGATGGTCTGCTACCTCGCACGTCTGGGCTGGTCCTGCGGGGACCAGGAGCTGTTCACCATCGCCGAGCTGACGACGTTGTTCACGACCCAGGGCATCGGGTCGAGCCCGTCGAAGTGGGACATGGAGAAGCTCACGTGGGTGAACGGCCAGTGGATGCGGTCGCTGCCGGCCGACGTGATCGGCACCCGAGCGCGGGGGTTCTTCGCCGCCCGTGGCTGGGCCGAGCACCCGCGCGAGGCCGCGTTGGTCGCGTGCTTGCGCGAGCGCACCCGCACGCTCGTGGAGCTCGCCGACGCCGCGCGCGTGTTCTTCGCGGACGACTACCCGAAGGACGACGCGGTGATGGCTGCGACGCTGCCGGCCGCCCGGGAGACGCTGCTTGGCGTCACCGAGGTGCTCGACGGCTGCGCGGACTGGAGCGAAGCCTCGCTCGAGGCCGCGGTTCACGGCTGGTGCGAGGCCAAGGGCATCAAGCTCGGCAAGGTGGCCCAGCCCGTGCGCGTGGCGCTGTGTGGGCAAAAGGTCGGCCCGGGGCTCTACCAGACCCTCCACGTGCTCGGGCGCGAGGTCGCGCTCGCGCGGCTGCGGGCGGCCTGCGCCTGATACGTCCTCGCTACCGGCGATCTCGGTGTTGGAGCTCCCCGTGCCCTGAACGGGCCCCGACGGCGCCGCGGTGGTAGTCTCGGCGCCCGCCGGAGTCCACGATGTCCACGACATTCACCCTCCTGACCCTGCTCGGCTGCGCGACCGCGCCGGAAGGGATCCGGGCGACGCCAGCTGGCTCCGGGCCGGTCGTGACGGTGGACTGGGACGCAAAGCCGCTCGCGAACATCCCGTTCCCCAACGACCTCGCGACCCGGGTGGACCCGACCAGCATCACCGGCCTGCGCGTGAACATCCCGCTCGAGGCCGCGACCGAGCAGGAGTCGGAGGCGCGCGCGAAGATCAACGCGCTCGTCGGGTTCGGCATCTACGCGCCGATCTCCGTCGCGTTCGACGCGCCGCTCGACCTGGACAACCTCGCGGCCCGGCACGCGGACGACCTGAAGTCCGGCAGCGCCCAGTTCGACGACGACGCGATCCTGGTGATCAACGTCGATCCCGACTCGCCCGACTACCTGCAGCCCGCCGAGATGGACATCGGGCAGGGGCGCTTCCCGATGGACGTGCCCGACCCGAACCGGTACTTCCCCAACGACTCGCGCGCCGAGTGCCCGAGCCTCGTGTTCGACACCGTGGACGAGGACCTGGACGGCGACGGCGAGCTGGACTGGGGCGAGGACCTCGACAACGACGGTGTCCTCGACAGCCCCAACGTCTACCCGGAGGGCGGGGACCCGCGCGCAGACCTCCTCACCTGGTACGAGCGCCAGACCGACACCCTCATCCTCCGGCCCGTGGTCCCGCTCCGCGAGGAGACGACCTACGCGGTCGTGCTCACCGACCGGCTGGTCGGCGAAGATGGCGAGCCCGTGCGCTCTCCCTGGGCCTATGTGAACCACCTGCGGCAGACCGAGGCGCTGCGCCCGCTCGCGGACGCCTTGCCGGGGCTTGGCCTCGGCATCGACAACGTGGCGTTCGCTTGGACCTTCACGACCGGACGCATCACCGGCGACCTCGTGGACGTGCACCGCGGGCTGCACGGCGAAGGCCCCTACGCGAGCCTCGAGGCGGCGTACCCAGCCGGCGTGACCGAGGCCGCGCTGCTCCACGACCTCGCCGACGAGCCGGAGGGCGACCCGAGCTACTACCGGCTCCCCATCTCGATCTTGATGGAGCAGCTGGTCACGCTCGGCCTGTTCGATGGCGAGAGCGCAGACGTGCTCGTCGCGAACTACGACAGCTTCAGCGACGTCGTGGTCGGTGGGACCTTCGAGACCCCCTACTTCCTCGCCGACCGGGACGACGGCGGGGCCTGGGACGCCGACGAGTGGTGGCTGATGGAGCCGGTCAAGGGCACCTACTCAGCCGCCCCCCAGCGGGTCTCGTTCACGTGCGTCCTCCCGAAGGAGCGCGAGGCGACCGGTGAACTGCCGGCCGTCAAGGGGCCCTTTCCCGTGGTGCTGTTCGGCCACGGCTACGGCTCGAACCGCTTTGACTTCCTGGGCTACGCGTGGGCGTTCAACCGGCTCGGAATGGCGGCGTGCTCCGCCGACTTCCCGGGCCACGGGCTCTCGCTCGCCCCAGATGATCTCACGCTCATCCGCGGGTACATGGCCAGCGCGGGCATCTCGCCGTTCCTCGACCACTTGCTCGATGGTCGCCAACGCGACTTGAACAACGACGGCCAGCCGGACTCCGGCGGGGACCAGTGGACGGCGGACGCGTTCCACACCGCCGACATGGTGCGGCAGGCCGCCGTGGACTGGATGCAGATGGTGCACAGCCTGCAGGCGTGCGGGGAAGGGGACATGGCCCTCTCGGGCGGCGGCACGTCGGCGTCGTGCGACTGGGACGCAGACGGGGAGCCGGATCTCGGCGGCCCCGACGTCCCGTACTACGTCGTCGGCGGCTCGCTCGGGGGCATCAACGCGGCCGTAGCGGCTGCGGTGATCCCGGAGGTCGACGCGTTCGCGCCGATCGTGCCGGGCGGCGGGTTGTTGGACGTAGCCGTGCGGACGCAGATCGGCGGCGCGGTCGAGGCGATGTCAGGTCGGCTGATGACCCCGATGATCCTCGGCTATCCGACCGGAGACGGCGGGCTCTCGGTCGTGCAGATGGTGAACACCGTCACGGACATGATCGAGATCCCCATCGCCACGGTGTCGAGCTTCCCGGCAGGGGGGAAGATCGTGGTGGAGAACCTGGACAAGGGCACCTCGCGCGAGGGCTACATCCCGGACGACGGGACCTTCCGCGTGTCGATCGCGGCCGATGGCCTGGACGCGTTCGAGCGGCAAGGGTTCTCTGATCCCGACAACACCGGGCTCGGCGACAGGCTGGTGATCCACCTCCAGGAGGCCGATGGTACCGAGGTCTCGACGATCGACACGTTCGAGACGAGCGTGACGAACGAGGGCACGACGATGGCGGCGGGGTCTACGCTGGTCGCGGCCTCGCACGGGTCTGGCTACGTCCGCGGGTCCCCCGAGCTGCGCCGCGTCGCGATGGCGTTCGGCATGCTGCTCGAGCCCGGAGACCCGATCTCGTACGCGCCCCACTACGCGCTCGAGCCGTTCGACGCGCTGACGGACATCGGCGGCGGGGCGCCCACCAGCGTGCTCGTCGTGCCCGTCCCCGGCGACCCGATCGTGAACATCAACTCCGGCATCGCGCTCGCCCGGTCCGCCGGGATCCTCGAGCGGGTCGAGGTGAACCCCAGCTATGGCATGACCGACGACCAGTTCTTGATCGATCGCGGTGTCGTCGAAGGGCTCGAGGAGTTCGGGCCCTACACCTGCGCGGACGGCACGTCGTGCTTGTTCGACGCCGACGACCTCGACGACGGGACCGATGGCACCGGCGCCCCCTCGGACGAGCCGCTGCGCGCCACGAGGCAGCTCGACGGCACGGTGACGGCGCTGCGCCTGCCATATGTGAACCCGCAGGGCCAGCACGGCTTCGGCTTGCCCGAGCCGAGCCGAGCGTTCGACATCAACACCTACGCGATCCTGCAGATCGCGACGTTCTTCCAGGACGGCGGCCAGGGGGTCACCGACGACCCGTGCTTGGCCACCGCGACCTGCGACTGGATGCCTGAGGTGTCCCAGTGACGTTCACCACGCTCGCCCTCGGCGGCACGCTCTCGATCGCGGAGACCGGGGACCTCCGGTACATCGGCAGCCTCCCGCCGGAGCTCACGCTCGACGCGGAGGGCACCCAGCTCGGCCAAGGTCCGGTGCTCGACCAGCGCCTTCGCACGGGGCTCGAGCTGACCAACAAGAAGGACACCTGGCACCTCGTTACGAGCTGGGACCTGTTCGCTGGCCAGCTGGCAGGTGACACCTGGGACGTGCCGGGCACGATCGACGAGCGCCACCGCGAGCAGCTCGGGGTGCTCACCTCGCACAGCTTCTTGCCGCGCGACGCAGGTGGCAGCGTGCGCTTCGGGCCGGTCCGCGTCTCCGCGGGGCTGACCACGTCGCACTGGGGGCTCGGCATGCTCGCGAACGACGGGGACCACGAACCGACGTTTGGGCGCACCGACTTTGGGGACCGGGTGCTGCGCGTGCGCGTCGGGGCACGGCCGTTCCAACAGGGGAAGTTCCCGCTCGCGTTCTCGATCGCCGGGGACAGGGTGGTCCAGGACGATTTGGCGCGCATGACTGCGGGGCAGGTGGCCTGGCAAGGCGTCGCGGGGGCGCTGTACTCGCCGGCGGGCGCAAAGCTCGGCGTCTACGGGGTGTTTCGCGACCAGGTCGAGCCAGTGCTGGCGGGCGAGGACGTCGGGCGAACGACGCGCATTGGCGTGCTCGACGTGTACGGGGAGCTCGACCGGGCGTTCGGGCCGGTCTGGGTCCGCGTCGGGGGTGAAGCGGCGGGGATCGACGGCCACACCAACCGCGCGGAGACCGTCGCTTCGCTGGATGGGCTCGACGTCTTGTCTGCGGGCGCGACCGGGTACGTGGGCGTCGCGGCCACGCGACAGCTGCGCCTGGTGGACGCGCACACGGGCGCGAGCACCGGGGACGTGTGGGCCGCGAAGGTGCGCGGTGGCTGGGCCTCCGGAGACGGTGACCCCGACGACGGGCGCTCGAACGATTTTACGTTCGACCGCGACTGCGACGCCGGGATGCTGCTGTTTGACGAGCAAATGGGCGCTATCGAGGCTGCGAACTACGCGTTGATCTCCGACCCGGAGAACACCGGGCACACCCCGGACGGCGCGGACCTGTCCGTCACGGAAGGCAGCTTCCGGCGCGCGGTGTTCGTGCAGCCGGTCGCGGAGGTGAGCCCCCTCGCGTGGCTGGGTGTGCGCGCCGGCGTGATGGCCGCGTGGGCTACCGCGCCGATCGCCCAGCCGTTCTACACCTACCGGAACGGCGGCGTGCCCACGAACTACTTGGACCAGCCGACGAGCGGGCGGGCGCTCGGGACCGAGGTCGACTGGGCGTTGCTCGTCGGCGGGATCGCGCTCGGGGGCGGAGAGGGCGCGGGCGGGCCCGTGCGGCTGCAGCCTGAGCTCCTCGTCCAGGGGGCGCACCTGTTCCGCTCGGCGGACATGGGCGGCGGGGTGGTCAGCATGGGGACAGCGACCGTGCGAGCGCGCTGGTAGTTGGGATCTACCCGAGCCGGCACCCGTTGAACACGGGGACGCCCGTGAACGGGTCGAGGTCGTCACAGGTCGTCAGCTCGTTCGCGCGGCCGTCGCCGAACGGCACGACCAGCACGCCGCGCGGCAGGGTTGCGTCGCCGGCGAGGTCCGGCAACAGGCCTGCCGTGAGGCTCGCCGCGGCCGCGAGGTCGAGCGGGTGGACGGCCGGCCGGGACGGAGGGCCGATCCAGGTGTTCATCGAGACGATGGGCCGGGCGGAGGTGAGCAGGACCATCGGGGGTTGCCGGGTCTCCCGGGCGCCGAGCGCGTCGAGGAAGCGCGTGACGGCGAGCTGATCGCCGGTAGGTGGGGTGCCGGCAGCGGGCGGGGGCGCGAGCGCCGCGAGCGAAGCGAGGCGGCGCGGGGTGAGCCACCGCGCGAGTCGCCAGGGCGCGCCGAGCTCGGCGGCGAGGGCGGTCAGGATGTCCCAGTCTTCGCGACAGCCGTCGGGCGGAGGGACCGCGGGCTCGCTGCGGTCCAGGTGCCGGGTGGGGCGCTGGTTGGCGGCGTGCACGTTGGCGTCGTAGCGCTCGGGCCACAGCGCGACGGGCAAGACGGCCGACGCGAGCGCGGTGGTCGCGCTCGGGAACGCGTCCAGGACGACCAAGGCGTCGAGGGCGCCCAGCGCAGCACGCGCGCGTGCGAGCGCCGGCAACGATCGCGCGGGGTTCCCGCCGACGACGACGAGCGCCCGCACGTCGCCCGCCAGGATGTCGTCGGCCAGCGAGGCGGCCGGCAGCGTCCCCAGCGTCGCGGGGTGCCCGCCTCGACCCCGGTTCGCCGGGTCGCTGGCCTTCACGCCGGTGAGCCGCAGCAGCGGCGCGAGGTCGAGCCCGCCCAGGCCCGACCGCCACCCCCCGGGCGCTTCGACCCCGCGGAGCGCCGCTTGGAGCACGAGCGTGAGCCAGTAGCCGAGCGTGCCGTCACGCCCCAGCAGCACCCCCAGGCCCGACCACGCCAGCGGGCGAGCCGCTGCCAGCAGCATCGCCGCGAGCCCCCCGATCGCCGCCGGATCGAGGCCCGTCGCGCCCGCCGCCCGGGCCAGCGTGAACGGCGCGACGGCTGCCGCGATCCGCGCCCAGCCTTCGCCTTCGGGGTGGCGGGCGGCGATCACGCAGGCCACCAGGTGGCCGATCAGCTCGACGTCTCCCCCTGGCCTCGGGGCGAGGTGCACCCGCGCGGCGCGCGCCGTCGTGCTCCGGCGGGGGTCGATCACGACCAGGTTCGGGTGGCGGAACAAGTGGCGCACGCCCCCCGGGTTGGCCTGGGCTTGGGAGGGTTGGGAGGCGAGGGGGTCCGTGCCGAAAAGCACGACGCAGTCGCTGTGCTCGTAGTCGGCGATGAACGTGTGCATCGCGCTGCCGTAGACCTGGTCGAGCACGACGAACTGGCCGGCGTTGTCGAGCGTGAGGCAGCTGTAGCTCCGGCGGGTGCCCAACGCGCGCTGCAGGACCGACGCGCCGAGGAGCGCGCCGAGCGAGTGACCGGCGGCGTTCCCGAGGTACAGCGCGACGTGATCGGGGCCGTGCTTCGCGCGGATGCCGCGCAGTTGGGCGCCGATGGTGCGGAGCGCGTTGGGCCAGTCGGAGGGCAGGCCCCCGAGGGTGGGCACCCGGAGCCGGTCCGCGCGGTCGAGCTGCTCGGTGAACCGTACGCCCTTCGGGCAGGCGTACCCCTCTGACACGGGGTGCGTCGGGTCCGGCCGGAGCTTCGAAACGCGGCCGTCGACGACCTCGGCGACCAGCCCGCAGGCGGACTCGCAGATGCGGCAGTGCAGCCGGGCTTCGGTCACGAGCCGGCGCCAGCGCGCGGCAAGAGCCTCACGCGCCGCTGCTCGCCTCGCGGAGCCGGCCCGCGATCTGGATGCCCGGCGCCGCGAGGCGCTCGAGCTGCGACTGCGCGAGCTTGCCCGGGACGAGCGGGAGCAGCAGGTCGCGGGCTGCGCGCAAGAACGCGCCCTGCACGGTCGCGACCTCGCCCAGCCGGCGGGAGTCCAGCTGCACCCGCCTCACGCGGGCATCCCGCTCGGCGACGTAGCGGGCGTGCGCCTCGGCGGGGTCCGACACGCCGTCCCCGATCACCAGCGCCAGCACGGCGGCGTCTTCGATCGCCATCGCGGCGCCTTGTCCCTGGTTCGGGGTCATCGCGTGGGCGGCGTCGCCCAGCAGCCAGGTCCGGCCTTTTCCCCAGCACGGCGCTGGCAGCTCGTAGAGGTCGTGGTGCAGCATGTGCAGCTCGCCCGGGGCGAGCGCCGCCATGCCGCCCCGCGCGAGGGCGCACGGCCCCGCGAGCGCGGCGAACCGGGCGAGGACGTCCGAGTTGGCCTGGTTCGGGGAGCCCTCCGGCGCGACGGCCACGAGGAACGTGTACACCCGGCCCCCGGTCAGCGGGATCACGCCCATGCGAACCCCCGTTCCCCAGGTCTCCGTTCCGGCGGCGCCCACGGCCACGCCGGGCACCACGGCCCGCCAGCACGTCTCCCCCGCGTAGTGCAGCGGGACATCGCCGTGCACGCGCCTCCGCGTCTCCGAGCGCAGGCCATCCGCCCCCACCAGCACCGTGTACTCGCCGGCGCGGCCGTCTGAGAAGCGCGCGCTGACGCTGTCGGCCGACTCGTGAACGTCGACGACCTGGGTGCCGAGCCGCAGCGTGACGTTCGCGGGCAGGAACTCGACCAGCACCCTGTGGAGCTCAGCGCGATGGAACGCGAGCATTTGACCGCGGAGCCCGGTGGAGGATGCAAGCGGCATGGCCTGGATCACCGCACCGGCCGCGTTCAGCACGTCCAACGACTCGAGGGGCAAGCCGGCGGGCCGGACGTCGATGTCCAGCGCGTCGAGCACCGCGGTTGCGTTGGCGCCCAGGATGATCCCCGCGCCGACCGCCGTGAGCTCGGGGGTGCGCTCGACGATCTCGACGCGGTGGCCCCGACGGGCGAGCGCCGTCGCTGCGACGAGGCCGCCGATGCCTGCGCCGACGACGAGGTACGGGTGGGACAAAGGTCAGGCTCCGGGTGCTTCGCGCATCTACCGCGGCAGCGCGACCGACAACGTTCGCCCAGGTCCCGCGCTCGTGGATAGGACCGCGAATGCTCCTCCCCCTGCTCCTGGGCTGCTCCCCGCCCCCTGGCGCCAACGCGCCTTTGACCGGCTCGATGCACCTACACGCCGAAGGTACCCTGATCACGGATGCGGAGGGCACCGCCGTCCAGCTTCGTGGCGTGAACCTCGGCGCGTGGATCTTTCACGAGACCTGGATGTCGAGCGTCGACTGGCCGACCTGGGGGCGGTTCCGGCTCTGCGCCCAGGAGGCCGGCTACGGCGCGCAGGTCGACGTTGCCCTGCAGCAGACGGGCGAGACGGACGACCTCGACGTGCTCGAGGCGGCGCTCGCGGACCAGGTCGGCGCAGGCCCCGCGGCTGCGGTGCGGGCCGAGGCGGAGGCATACCCGTCCATCTCGGACGACTCGGACCTGCCGCTCCGACAGTTGCTCGAGACCCGCTTCGGCATGGGTGGGCGCGACGCGCTGCTCGACCGTTACGAGGGTTCCTGGATCGGTGAGTCGGACATCGAGTGGCTCGCGAGCGAGGGCT
>CALQBK020000099.1 GCA_943328795.2 Bifidobacterium breve | reverse complement strand
TCGGCCAGCTCGAGCCGCATCAGGAAGTACTCTTGGCCGGTGTTGTACTCGTTCGGGTAGGTCGCGACGTGCTCGAACCCGAACTTGGTGCGGTAGACGGCGATCGCGCGGTGGTTCTGCGCGCCGACGAGCAGCGAGATGCGCCGGGTCCCACGCTGCTGCAGGCGCTCGACGACGCCCTCCAAGAACCGCGTGCCGAGGCCGTGACCGCGCCAGCCGGGCCGCAGCGCCATGTTGAAGATCACGACCTCGTTCGGGTCGTCAAAACTGCGTAGGCAATGGCACGCGCCGATCACGAGGCCGTCCGCCGTGATCGTGAAGATCCGCCCGTACCGCAGGAACGCGCCGAGCGTGTAGCGGCTGAACGTGCCCTCCGAGTACGTGAGCAAGTCTAGCTCGTTGAGGACGGGGATCAACAGCGGGTCGTGACGATCGACCTCCTGCACCTCGAGCGCGTAGCCTTCGGAGGTGCTGGACCGGGTGAGGTAGTATCGTTCCATCCCCCCAAGGTAACCGACGTGCTCGTGCTCCTGCTCCTCGGCTGTGGTCAAGAACCTGCGGCGCTCCCGCCCCCGGCGGACCTGCCCAAGGCGCCCGACGTCCTGCTCATCAGCCTCGACACGACGCGCGCCGACGCGCTCTCGGCCTGGGGGAAGACCGGCGGACGGGCGACCACGCCGGAGCTCGACGCCCTGGCGGCCCGGGGCGTGCGGTTCGAGTGGGCGCTCTCCGCCGCGCCGAGCACGCTGTCGTCGCACGCGACGGTGTTCACGGGCCTCGATCCGCACGGCACGCAGGTGGTTCGCAACGGCTACGCGATCTCGACAGAGCTGGAGACCCTCGCCGAGCGGCTCGCGGCGAACGGCTACGACACGATGGCGGTGCTTGGGTCGAGCTCGCTTGGCCGCCCGATGAACCTGGACCAGGGGTTCCGAACCTGGGACGAGACGTTCAGCGAGAAGCGTACGCAGCGGCACGAGGCGCGCGCCACCAGCGTCACGGACCGGGCGATCGCCGCGCTCGGCCAGCGGGCGCCGGGCAAGCCGGTGTTCTTGTTCGCGCACTACTTCGACGCGCACTCGCCGTACGCGCCGCCGAAGGCGTTCAAGGACGCGTGGGCGGAGCAAGGCAAGGAGCTGGACTTCGGCACCGAGGACGGCGCATTGAAGGGGCTGGCCAACCAGATCCGCACCGGGCGACCGGCGGCCGAGTGGTCGGACACGCTGACGGAGCTGCACAACGACTACCTCTCGGAGGTCAGCTACGTCGACCACGAGGTGGCTCGGCTGCTCGCGAGCGTAGACCTCGACCGCACCATCGTCGTGGTGTTCGGCGACCACGGCGAGTGCTTCGGCGAGGTGCCGCTCCGCCCGTTCGGGCACGGCATGGACTTGGACCTGTTCGAGACCCACGTGCCGCTGATCATCGCCGCCAAGGGCGCCCCGGCGGGAAAGGTGGTCACGACCCCGGTCGGGCTCATCGACCTGCCCGCGACGGTGCTCGCGCTGGCGGGGGTGCCCGGCCCGCTCGGCGAGAGCGTGGACCTGTCGCCGACCTGGGCGAACACCCCGCCGACGACGACGCGCACGTGGTTCTCGGAGGCCACGGTGCCCGACGTGAAGCGCCCGACGGGGTGGAACAACCTCGACGTCGAGCGCGGGGTCGCGAGGGATGGGTACCTGCTGCTGCGCTCGCCGGTGGAGGACAACCGGCCGAGGCTCTACCGGATCGCGGACGGCCAGCCGGAGGTCGACGACCCCGCGCGCGCTGCGGAGCTCGACCAGCTGCTGAAAGCGTGGGACGCGAAGGCCCCGCCGCACCGCGACGCCAAGATGTCGGACGCGACCCGCGAGGGGCTCAAGGCCCTCGGGTACGCCGAGTAGACCGGCCGGGGCGCCGGGCGATGCCGCCGAGGCCCAGGGCGAGCACGAGACCGGCGCTCGCGCTCGCGCCCGAGCCGCCACACCCGCCGCACCCGCCGCTGTCCTCCTCGGGCTCCACGAAGCACGCCCCGCCGCCGTACGCCCCCGCGCCGACGAACGACTCGTAGTACACCCCGCAGGTGTCGGCCCCGCAGGTGTCGAGCGCGGCGGCGTCCAAGCACCCAGCACCCGCCCACCGCTGCCCACCCCGCCAAACCCCGACGTCGTACCCGTCCGCGAAGTGATCTGCGCAGACGAGCAGCGTGTCGCCTGACACGTCGCCGCACCGAACGGCGGGCTCGACGTCGCTCACCTCGGAGAAGTGTCGCCCCCCGTCGATGCTCCGCCAGGTCCGCCCGACGTCCGAGCCGAGCCACGCGTCCTCGCCGAACGTGACGAGGCCGGGGACAGGATCGGTGTATTGACCGTCCGAGAGGACCTGGAGGAAGCTCTCGCCGCCGTCGCCCGAGAACAGCAGCGCGGGGGTGAGGGTGTCGGTCCGGCGTAGCGCCCAGAGCAACACACGATCACCGCCCCCGGCCTGCATGCTGGCGTCGAGCACGAACGGATCCACGTCGCCATCCGGCCACGCATACGCCGTCTCGAACGCCGAGCCCGGCTCGGCGACCAGCAGCGCGGAGGCGAGTGTGTCAACGTCTACCGTCGTGATGTACGCCCGCTCGGCCCCGTCGCCGCCGGTGGCGACCTGGATCGACTTGACGTACGGCCCTGATACGTCCGTCGCGACACATTGTGCGTCACTTGCGTCACCGCACCGATACAAAGCCCCGGCTCCATCGACGAACAGGGCGACGTAGAAGCCACCTGACACACGCTCCAACACGGTGGCCTGCGCGCCCTCGGGGAGCCCCAGGAACGGCTCGACAGCGCAGTCGGGGCCAATCCGGAGCACGCCGTCTACCGTCGCGACCACCGCCTGGCCGCCGTCGAGCGCGAGGATGTCGTACACCCGCGATGTGTCGAGCGACTCCTCGCAGCGCCACGTCCAATTCGCGCCGGCGTCGAGGGTGTAGACGACCCCCCAGCCGTTCGCGTTGCCCCACCACACGTCCGGGTCGTCGGGCGCGATCGAGAGCGTAGACAAGCTGAACCGATTGCCGTGGGCCTCGGCTCGGCCCGAGCACGCGAGCAGGACCGCGGCCACCCCCGCGATCCTCGGCAGCCGGCTCATCGGGCGCTGACAGCCTTCCCGTCGATGTGCACAGCGTCTCCGACGAGCTGGGCGTGCTTGCCAGCGAGGTCGTCCGATACCCGGTAGGTGCGCTTGCCGATCAGCACGTGGCCGTCCTGGCCAACGAAGTCCTGCAACGTGCCACGGCGCCACTGCTGGTAGTGCGGCGAGCAGAAGCCCTTCGAGCGGACCGAGCCGTCGCAGTCCGGGACAACACACCCGCTGCGGGGCGCGGCCACGAGGGGCGCAGGAGCCGCGACCTGGGCTGGGACGGCTACCGGAGCCGGAGCAGCAGAGGCGGAGGTCTCGGGGGCCGCAGACGCTGCGCTGGCGACAGGAGCGGCGGTAGCGGCCGAAGCAGCGGCGGTAGCGGCCGAAGCAGCGGCCGAAGCAGCGGCCGTAGCGGCCGAGGCAGCGGCGCGGGCGGCCTCGAGCTCGGCCTCGGCCCGACGCAGCGCGTCGCGGGACTCCTTGAGCTCGGCGAGGGTCGCATCTTGCCCACGGACGAGGTCGGCCAACCTGGACTCAGCCCGCCCGACACGATCCGACAGCTCCTTCGCGTCATCGCGGAGCGACTGCACCTCGGACGGGCTCGCGTAGCCCTGCTCGCGCAAGATCTCGTGCACGAGCGCGCGGATTGGAGCGTCGAGTACTCGGCCGGCAGGGCCCGCGAGACGAGAGCTGAAAACGTCCGAGATCGCCATGAGTTCACATCCGAATGTATCGGTTGTATCACTTCGGTGTTGTCTCGTCAAGAGGCTGTGCGGTACCATCCAGGGATGGCACTACACCTCGAGAACGACACGCTGCAGCTGCTGATCAACCCCGACGTCGGGGCGAGCTGGGAGGGGCTACGCGTCCGACGGCGCGGGGAATGGCTCCCGCTCCTGCCGGAGCCCGGGGTCGACGGGTGCGACCTGCCGGCGTCGAGCTTCCTGATGGCGCCGTACTGCAACCGGATCGCGGGCGGGCGCTTCACGTTCGACGGCGTCGAGCACCAGCTCGCGGACGCTGCGAAGCACGCGATCCACGGCGACGTCCGAATGCGCCCCTTCGAAGTTCGGGTCCTCGGCCCGCAGAGCACGGATCTCGTGTTCGAGTCCACGCGACACACCGCGGTGAACTGGCCGTGGCCGTTCGACCTCCGCGTTCGATACAGCCTGGAGGGCATGTCCGTCACGACGCGCCTGGAGCTGACGAACCGCGGCACGACCACGATGCCAGCCGGGTTTGGGCTGCACCCCTACTTCCGCCGCGCGCTCACCCACCCGGGGGAGCCCCTGCTCGTGCAGTTCCACAGCGAAGGGGTGTACCCCGACGCGTTTGAAACCCGCGTCCCGTCGGGCCCCGCCGAGTACGGCTGGACCGCCGACTACTGCCGCCCCCGCCAGCCGCACCCCGACGAGCTGCTGGACTTCTGCACCGCCGGCTACGACGGGAAGGGCAGCATCCACTGGCCCGTGAGCGGCGTAAAGGTCGACTTCCACGCATCGCCGCTGTTCGGCCACCTCGTGTTCTTCAGCCCGCTCAAGCCCTGGTTCGCGATGGAGCCGGTCACCAACGCCAACGACGGCGTGAACCTGCTCTCGAGCGGTGACGAGACCTCCGGCGTCGTCGAGCTCCCGGCGGGCGACACGCTCGCCGGCGAGATCACGCTCACCGTCGGGCTGGGGCCGGTGTAGGCGACGCCATGCACGTGTTCGAAGCCCCGCCGTCCGCCGCCTGGATGCGCTGGCTGGCGTGGCTGCCGCTGCCGTTGGGCATCCTGGGCGCGGGCGTCGGCATCTTCGTCGTGGCCGCCCCCGCGCACGTGGCCTACACCATCGCGGGCGACCGGCTGATCGTGCAGGCCGACCTGGGGCCGCTTGCGCTCGGGCGGGACGCCCCGCTGTCGGACGTCCACGGCGCCCGGCGCGAGGCGCTGCACGGGGCCCGGCGCGTGTCGGGGACGAGCCGCGGGGACTTTTGCCATGGCGACTGGCGGTTCACCGAGACCGGCCCGGCGTGGGTCGCCGGGACGTGTGTGTCGGACACCGTGGTGTTGGAGGTCGGGCAAGAGCGCTGGGTGCTCACCCCGGCCGAGCCCGAGGCGTTCCTCGCTGCGCTAGACCACGGAGGGGGGACGTTCGCCGCGGCCGCGAACCCGGGCGCCCTCGGCCCGCTCCGTTGGCTGTTGCCCGTGCTGCTGCTGCCGCTGCTGGCGCTCACGCCGTGGCTCGGGTGGCGCACGTCCCGGCCGCTCAGGTACGCCCTCTCGGGGGGCACCCTCTCGGTCCCGGGGACGCTGCGGGATCCAGAGCTCGAGCTCGCCGGCGCTACGTTCACGGTCGGGCCGCTCGGGCGAGCCTGGAAGGTGGGCGGCGCCGCGCTCCCCGGGCTCCTGCTGGGCTCGTTCCGGGCTGGGGGTCGGACGGTGCACGTCGCCGCGCGGGACGCGAAGTCCGGGGTGCTGATCGCGGGGAAGCGGACGTTCTACGTCACGCCCGCGGACATGGACGGGTTCTGCCGGGCGCTGGTGGACGCCGGGGCAACCCGGGGTTGAGCGCGGCGTGCTCGGCCCGTCACCTCACTTGAGCTGCTCGTACCCGCCCCCGGGGCTCGCCCCGGCCAGGATGTAGACAGCGCGCCGGTTTCGCACCTCGTCGACGCCGTCCCCCGTGGCTACCGCCAGGTCGCTCTCGCCCATCCCGCAGTACCAGATCTCGCCTTTGAACCCGTGCGCCTTGAACCACTTGGCGATGGACAGCGCCCGGGCCGCGGACAGCTGCTGGTTCATGCTCCCGTCCCCGACGGTGTCCGTGTGCCCGGACACGTACAGCCGCACGGTCACCTCGCCCTCGTACCTCTCGTACACCTTGTTGGCCTCGACGAGCGCGGCGTCCAGCTTGTAGACCTCCGGGTCGTCCACGTTGGACGAGTTGGTCGCGAACACCACGTCCTCGTGCGGGATGTTGTAGCTCCACACGCTCACGTTCAGGTCGCTCCAGAAGCTGTGCTCGTCGTACGCCCGGATCCGCAGCTTGATGGGCTCGACGGTCGGCTCGCTCCAGTTGACCGCGACGGCCTGTCCGGCGCTCGCGTTGGTGATGATGGTCCCCTTCCCCGCCTCGACGCCATGCGCGCCCACGGCCACCACCTCGACCTTGCTGGCCGTGCGGTCGAGCTTGACCGCCGCCGTGCGCCCCTTCAAGTCCACGGAGTCCGGCACGACCTGGATCTTCATCGGCGGCCACACCTGCACGCCGAACGACAGCGGCATCTCCCCCGACGTCCCGTCTGCGAAGTCCCCCGCGAGGCTGCCCTTGCAGCTGTATTGGCCGACAGGCAGGTCGAACGTGAACTCGATGACCTCCCCTCCCCGCGCCGGGCCCGCGTGCGTTCCCGACTTTCCCCCGCAGTCGATCCGCACGTCGAGCGTGCTCGCGTCTTGGTTCACGTGGAGCATGAGCCCGGGGACCACCGTCCCGGTCTGGCCGTTCTTCACGACCTCCATGGTGACGGCGTCGTCGGCGAGTGCCTGGGTCGAGAGGGCGAAGAGCAGCATACGAGACCGTATCCGACACGCGTCGCCGGGGCCGTGCGTAGCGGGGGGCGGCAGGGTAGAGCGCGCGACCTCCAAGGTGCCCGAATGTCCGACTCCGCCGTCTCCGTCGCCTCCGTGCTCTCGTCCCTCGGCATCGCCGACAGCGTGCTCTCCGGCGCCTGGGCAGGCCCCGCGCTCGACGGCGCCTCGGACGACGTCGTCGAGAGCATCAACCCCGGCGATGGCAGCGTCCTCGGCCGGGTGCGGCTCGCTACCCCAGAGCAGTACGAGGCGGTCGTGTCCCGCGCGCAGGCGCAGTTCGAGCGTTGGCGCACCATCCCCGCGCCCAAGCGCGGCGAGATCGTCCGCCAGATGGCCGAGAAGTTCCGCGAGCACAAGGCCGCCCTGGGGGCGCTGGTGAGCCTCGAGGTCGGCAAGATCGCGTCCGAGGGCGCCGGCGAGGTGCAAGAGACCATCGACATCGCGGACTTCGCGGTCGGGCTCTCCCGCCAGCTCTACGGCCTCTCGATGCACTCGGAGCGCCCCGGCCACCGGATGTACGAGCAGTGGCACCCGCTCGGCCTCGTGTCGGTCATCACCGCGTTCAACTTCCCGAACGCGGTGTGGGCCTGGAACGCGATGCTGGCGTGCGTGTGCGGCGACGGCGTCGTCTGGAAGCCTTCGCTGAAGGCGCCGCTGGTCGCGATCGCGACCCACCGCATCTGCGAGGACGTGCTGGCGGCCCACGGGTTCTCCGGCCTGTTCGGCCTCGTCATCGGCCGTGACGCCGCGGTCGGCGAGCGCATGATCCGGGACGCCCGGTTCCCGCTCGTCAGCGCCACCGGCTCCACGCGTATGGGTCGCCACGTCGGCGCGGTCGTCGCCGAGCGCTTCGGCCGCAGCCTCTTGGAGCTCGGCGGCAACAACGCGATCATCGTCACCCCGGACGCCGACCTCGGCCTCGCGCTGCGCGGCATCGCGTTCGGCGCCGTCGGCACGGCCGGCCAGCGCTGCACCAGCACGCGCCGCATCTACCTGCACGAGAGCATCGCCGCGGCGTTCACCGAGCGCCTGGTCAAGGCCTACGGCCAGGTCCGCATCGGGCACCCGCTCGAGGCCGGCACGCTGATGGGCCCCCTGATCGACGACGACGCCGTGCGGATGTACTCCGAGGCCATCACCACGGCGGTCTCCCAGGGCGGCCGGGTGCTGTGCGGCGGCAAGCGCATCGAGCGCGCCGGCAGCTACGTGGAGCCCACAATCATCGCGATGGACAGCGACCTCCCGATCGTCCAGCACGAGACGTTCGCCCCGATCTTGTACGTCGGGACCTACACCGACCTCTCCGACGCGATCCGGCGCCAGAACGACGTGCCGCAGGGCCTGTCCAGCTCGATCTTCACCACCAACTTCCAGTCCGCCGAGCAGTTCTTGGGCTCGGCCGGCAGCGACTGCGGCATCGCCAACGTCAACATCGGCACGTCCGGCGCCGAGATCGGCGGGGCGTTCGGCGGCGAGAAGGAGACCGGCGGCGGCCGCGAGGCCGGCTCCGACAGCTGGAAGGCGTACATGCGCCGGCAGACCTGCACGCTGAACTACTCGAAAGAGCTCCCGCTCGCGCAGGGCGTGAACTTCGACTTCTAAAACCGGCGCAGGAACCGGCTACGTTCCCCAGATGCCCACCTGGCGCGCTTGGCTCGTGATCACCGCCGTCGCGTTCTGCGGCACGCTCTACGTGGCGTGGCGCAAGGTCCCCGGGTTCCCAGACGCCGTGCACTTGGTGTGGGGCGACGCGAAGAAAGAGGCGGGGGAGCAGGTGAAGAAGGCGAGAGAGTGAGGGGCCGCTTCCGGCCCCTCCCGGGCTAGGGGCAAACCCCCGGGTTCGCCTGCACCCACGCGTCGATCTCGGTAGGCGAGTAGTAGTCCCGCTCCTTCTCGGCCAGCACGTCGCCCGAGCAGTGGGCGTACACCCAGTCGCGCATCGCCGACAGGCCCTCCGCGCACCCCCGCTCGAGCGCCTGCTCGTCGGTCGCCCGCTCGTACGCGGCGAGCTCGTCCGTGCCGGTCGCGGAGCCGTACCAGAGCCCGAAGTCCACGTACTCGCTGGCGCTCATCGCGACGTAGTCGTGGACGTGGCCGAGCTCGTGGGCGAGCACCGCCGCCAGCGCCATGGGCTCCGGCGGGTCGCTGAGCACGACGGGGTCGTACTCCACGCGGTAGACGCGCCCGGCGTCTAGCTCGGGGTCGAGGGTGTCGAGATCGATGCTCGAGCGAAAGAACGCGAGGTCGTCGACCGCGCTCACGGTGAGCAGCACGGGGTCGGGCGGCGCGAGGTCGGGGAACGCGGCGAGCGCGGTGGCGGCGAGCAAGGAGGCGAGGCCGGCCTCCGTGGTCACGGGCTCGGCCCGGAGGGCGATCCGCGCGCAGCCGCACGTGTCAGCGACAGGGGTGGGCGCGCAGCCGACCAACAGCGACAGGAGCGTGAGGAAGGGCATGGCAGAGCATACCAAGCCATCTCCCAAAACCTCCGTCGGCAGTTTTGGTAGATCGTGTGCCAAGACCTCCGTCGGAGGTTTTGGGAGATCGGGGGGTAGACGGGGGGGAGGGCGCGATACGGTCAGGGGGCTGGAGTCGCCATGTCTGCCTCTGCTGCGATCACCCCCGGAGACCCCTGCGTCCTGGTGATCTTCGGCGCGTCCGGGGACCTCACGCGGCGGCTATTGCTGCCCGCGCTCTACCACCTCGCCTGCGATGGCCTGCTGTCCGACCGCTTCGCGATCGTCGGCTGCGCGATGGACGAGTGGACGACGGACGAGTTCCGGCAACGGATGACCGTGCAGGTGCGGCAGTTCACCACCCGCGCGCCGTTCGACGAGGCCACGTGGTCCACCTTCGTGCAGCGTCTGCACTACACCCCCGCCCGCTTTGACGACGCCGACGCGTTCGTGCGCTTGCGCACCATCGTGACCGGCCTCGACGCCGAGATCGGCGCAGGCGGCAACGTGCTCTTCTACATGGCAACGCCGCCCAGCGTGTTCGGGCTCGTCTCCCGGAGCTTGCACCACGCTGGCTTCGACGTGCTCGGCCCCGGGTGGAAGCGCGTGATCGTCGAGAAGCCGTTCGGGCACGACCTCGCATCCGCCGTGGAGCTGAACCGCGAGATGCTCACCTACTGGCGCGAGGACCAGATCTACCGGATCGACCACTACCTCGGCAAGGAGACCGTCCAGAACCTGATGGCGTTCCGGTTCTCCAACGGCATGTTCGAGCCCCTGTGGAACCGCAACTTCATCGACCACATCCAGTTCACGGTTAGCGAGTCGGTCGGGGTCGAAGGGCGCGGCGGGTACTACGAGACGAGCGGGGTCATGCGCGACATGATCCAGAACCACATGTTCCAGATGCTGGCCTACCTGTGCATGGAGCCGCCGGTGTCGTTCGCCGCGGACGCCGTGCGGAACGAGAAGGCCAAGCTGCTCGACGCCGTGCGGATCATGGGGCCGCTCGAGATCGCGCGGGACGCGGTGCGGGGGCAATACGGCCCTGGCCGAGGGCCGGATGGCGCTCCGCTGGCCGGGTACCGCCAGGAAGCGAACGTGTCCGCGACGTCGGGGACGGAGACCTTCGCCGCGTTGAAGCTTCACATCGACAACTGGCGTTGGGAGGGCGTGCCCGTCTACCTGCGCTCGGGGAAGCGCTTGTGGAAGCGCGGCACCGAGATCGTCGTGCAGTTCAAGCGTGCGCCCGACGTGCTCTTTCGGGCCTCGGGCGCCGACCAGATCGACAACAACCGGCTGATCTTCCACATGCAGCCGGACCAGGGCATCGAGCTGCGGTTCCACGCGAAGGTGCCGGGCACCCTGCTCCGCTTGCAGAACGTGAACATGCGGTTTTCGTACGGCGACGCTTTCCAGGCCTCGCGCGCGATCGGGTACGAGGTGCTCGTCTACAACTGCATGATCGGGGACGCGACGCTGTTCTCGCGGACGGACCTGGTCGAGGGCGCGTGGCGGATCGCCCAGCCGCTGCTCGACGCGTGGTCGAAGAGCACGCCCGCGGACTTCCCGAACTACGAGGCTGCGAGCTGGGGCCCGAAGCACGCGTTCGACCTGCTCGAGCGCGACGGCCGACGCTGGGTCGAGATCATCAACCGCGATGTCCTTGAGCGCGTGCCGCTGTTCGCGGGCGCGGACCCCCTGTTCCTCAACGAGCTGCTGCTGATCCTCGAGCCCGACGTGTTCGAGCCCGGTGAGTACATCGTGCGCGAGGGGGAGGAGGCGAGCGTGATGTACTTCATCGCGCGCGGCGAGGTCGCCGTGGAGTCGCACGCAGGGACCGTGGTCGGGACGCTCAGCGGCGGGGACTACTTCGGCGAGGTCGGGCTGCTCCATGCGCAGCCCCGGAACGCGTCGGTGCGGGCGATCACGCAGACCGACGTGTTCCTGATGAAGCGGCGGGCCTTCGCGAAGGTGGTGGGCCAACGGCCGGAGTTCGCGGAGTCCATCGAGCGCATCGCGAACGAGCGCTACAGCATCGCCCCGACTACCGCGCCCAAGTAAGCTACATTCCCGCATGTCTCTTGCCTATAATGCAGTCGCCGCCGCGTTGAACGCCCGCTTTGGTGCCGCCCCCGACGTCGGGGTCGTGCTCGGCAGCGGCCTCGGCTCGCTGGCCCACTCCCTGCCAGACTCGGCCTCGTACGCCGAGGTTGGCCTCCCCTCCCCCGGCGTGAGCGGCCACGGCGGGCGCGTGCACGTCGGGACGTTGGGCGGGAAGCGCGTGGCGATCTTCGCCGGTCGGCTGCACCTGTACGAGGGGCACAGCCCGGACGTCGCGGCGCTCCAGGTGCGGGCGCTCTCGCGCTGGGGCGCGCGCACTGTGATCCTCACGAGCGCCGTCGGCGGGTGCCACGCCACCCAGGCGCCGGGGACGATCGGGGTGGTCAGCGACCACTTGAACCTGCAAGGCCAAAACCCGCTCAGGGGGCCGAACGACGACTCGCTCGGCACGCGGTTCCCGGACCTCTCGGACCTCTACACCTCGCGGCTTCGACAGCTCGCGCGGTCCATCGACCCAACGCTCGAGGACATGGTGTACGCGGCGATGCCCGGCCCCAACTACGAGACCCCGGCCGAGATTCGGATGCTGCAGCGGCTCGGCGCCGACGTGGTGGGCATGAGCCTCGTGAGCGAGTCCATCGCGGCCGGGCACGCGGGCCTCGCAGTGCTCGCGCTCGCGGTGGTCGCCAACCCGGCGGCGGGGCTGCACGAGGGCACGCTGACCCACGTGGAGGTCACCGAGGCCATGGGGGCAGCGAGCGGGCGGCTCAGCGCGCTCGTCGTGCAGATCCTGGAGCGGCTGTGAGCGTCGACGCTCCTCAGCGCGCGGCGTTGGTAGCGGCCGCGAACGACGCTCGCTCGCGCGCGTACGCCCCGTACTCGGCGTTCCCGGTCGGCTCGGCGGTGCTGACCGCGGACGGCGCGATCTACTCCGGCTGCAACGTCGAGTCGGCCGCGTACCCGCTCGGCTGTTGCGCCGAACGCGTGGCGATCTACAAGGCCGTCAGCGACGGGCACCGCGCCATTCGCTGCGTCGTCGTCGTGACGGACACCTCGCCCCCCGCAGCGCCGTGCGGCGGCTGCCGCCAGGTGATCCTGGAGTTCGGGCCCGACGCCGAGGTCATCTGCACGAACCCCGCGGGGGACACCCGCGAGACGTCGATGACGCAGCTGCTGCCGTTCGGGTTTGGCGGTTCGGAGCTGCGGGGCCGGGGGTAGCCCCGGTTCGCCAGCAAGCAGGGCCCTACCAGGACATCTCGAACCACTCGGCCGTCGTGAACGAGTCGTAGGGGTAGCCCCACCCGTCCGGGAACTGGTCGCAGTAATACTCGGGCGCGCCGCACCAGCCCGAGCCGAACCCGAGCGAGAGCCGGTTCGAGAACAAGCCGAGGTCGCTGACGGGGAACTCGACCTGGATGGTGTTCGCGTCGGGGTACGTGAGCGTGGGGTCCGGCAGCGACAGGAACCCAACCGTGGAGTCGTAGCCCTGGAGCGTTGCGCCGCCCGACTGCGCGACGATGCGGTAGTAGATGTAGTCGGCCCCCGCGGCCGTGCCCCACGCCTCGACGAACAGGGTGCTCGGGTCGAACGCGGCCGACGACGACATGCGGATCTGCATGTTCCCGCCGAGGACCCGGTACTGGCCGTTCACCATGTCGAAGTCCCAGCCGTCCAGCGCGTCGTTGTCGGCGTCGTTGACGGTCGAGAGGCTGTTCCAGGGCGGCTCGCCGAGGATCAGCTGGGTGGTGGCGGCGTAGGTGCGCACCGTGTCGGAGAGGTCCAACTGAAGGTCGAGGGCATCACCAGCGACACCGCCGGTGACCGTGATGTCGAACCGCCCGTCCTGGGTGCTGCCCGCGGCGATCGAGCCGAAGACCTCGCTCCCCGCCTGCGGGTCGGCCGTAGCGACAGACGTGCCCGCGACGCTCAACACCCCGGTGACAGCGCCCGACGCGTTGTCGTCCCCGGTGTTGGTGACGTTGAACGTGATCGTCCCGGACTCGCCGGGGTCGAGCAAGCCATCCCCGCCGTCGTCGTCGATCTCGACCGAGGTGATCTCCAGCACCGGGTACGGCACGTCGAACACGATCGGGAGCAACCAACTTTCGACGCCGTCGTCCAGCGTGAGGTCCAAGTCGACGTCGGTGCTGTCCACGTGCGAGGCCGAGACGTCGAACGAGAAGCCGCTCACGCTCGCGGTGTCCGAGGCGTCCATCACGCCGGACGTGACGGTCACGGGGCCGGGGTCGGTGATCACCACGTCGGCGTCGGTCGACGAGAGCGTCGCGGTGACCGGCCCGGACGTGGCGGCGCCGACGTTCTGCACCACCAACGAGATGGGGATGTTGGTGAGCCCCGGCGCGAGCACGATTGGGGTGGTGCGCGCGGAGACGATGAACGACGGGGGCTGGGGCAACCAACACAACGCCGTCTCGCCCGCCGCGACCTCGGGGAACACCGTCGCGCTGGTCGACGAGCCGTCGAAGTCAATCGCGAAGTCGGTGAACACGCCGCCCGCGGCGGTGGTGCTCATCGCCCACCAACGCAGGTCGCCCGGCGCGGCCGGCAGAAAGTCCCCGGCGTCGGTGATGTCCGCCGTGACCGTGAGATCGCCCATCACCGCACTATCGGCGTAGATCGTGCTGCTCCACGAGGGGGCGAGCGGGTCCCCTACCCCGACGATCAGCTCAACCGAGCCATCGGCCGTCGCAGACCACCCAACTGTCGCGGAGCTCGCGTACCCAACGAGGAACCGCTCGTCGTTGGTCACCACGTTGGTGCCCCAGTCGAGCTCGACGTCCATCGGCACGTAGCGGTTGTCGGCCTGGGCGGCGTCGACCGTCACGACGAAGTCGGCGGTGACGCTGCCCCCGGCGGGGACCGTGCCGACATCGACGGTGCCGGCGTCCTCGCTCGCGCCCCCGGAGGGGAACGAGAGGCCGACGGAGACCCCCTCGGCGTCCACGGTCGCCGAGTTGGTGACCGTGACGGTCAACGTGGTGGACTCACCGGGTCGAACCGGGTCCGGCGCGATGCTCCACGTCTCCGTGAGATCCGCCTGCAGCCCCTCGACGCGGATGTCGTCCACGTACCAATCGTCGGCGCCCGAGCCCTCGAAGTACCAAGCCAAGTACACCGTGTTGCCCACGTACGCGCCGAGGTCGATCGCGGCGGAGCGCCCCCACGCGTCCTCGAGCGGCGGCGCGAGCGTTGACACGAGCTGGTAGGTGCCGTCGGAGGGGTCCCGGCTCGTCGTGGAGATGTACAGCGCGTGGTTCGCGGTGTCGGTGAAGTTGCCGTACTCCTGCCAGGTCACCTGGGCGGAGGACGTGCTGGTGAGGTCGATCGCCGGGCTGACCAACCAATCCTTCGACGCCTCGGCGCCCTCGTAGCCCTGCGGGTGAAACGCAGCGTTGGTGCCAGAGTTGGCCTCCGCCTGGGACATTTGCCAGGGGTAGCCATGGAACTGGGTGGAGGACGAGCCCCAACCGAGGGACGACAAGTCGGACGCCGTCCCCGAGTCGTCGGTCTCGAAGTCCTCGATGAACGGCAAGGGCGCGCCTTCGACCGTCACCGGCACGGAGAACGGCTCCGCGGTCGTGTTCTCGGCCGGCAAGTATGCCGTGCTCGACGTCTCGGCGTCGTCGACCGCCTTGAAGTAGTAGTCGACCGACGGGTACGCGATGTCGTCGCCAGCGAGCGTCGCGGTGTAGGTGCCGTCGCCAGCGGGGGTCATCGGCAGCAGCGTCCAGTCGCTGACGCCGCCCGTGCGGTGGTACAGGCTTACGGACCCGATGCCGTCGTCGTCCGTGGCGGTCAGCTCGATGGCCAGCTCGCCGCCGTCTGCAACCCCCGTCGCCGCGGTGTGGGAGAGCTCGGGCGCGGTGAACTGCGTGCCGGTGTCCGTGTCAGGGTCCTTGCCGCTGCAGCCGGGCAGCGCCAGCGCCGACAACGAGAACACCGACATCGTCAACAGGAACAGGGAGGCGGGTCGGTTCATGCTCACTCCTCGTACAGCCAGCAAGAGGTGTAGCATTGGTAGGCGATGATGTTGCCGGAGATGTCGGAGACGCCCGCGCAGTCGTAGCCCGTCGGGCAATCCGAGTCCGTGGTGCACGTGACGCCGCAATACCCGCCGTTCAGGCACAAGTTGCCATTTCCACCGCAGTCCTCGTCGACGTCGCAGTCGTGGCAGTAGTACCCGCCGGCGTCGTAGCACTCGCCGGTGCCGATGTTGCAGAACTCGTTGAACGCGCAGTCCAGCCGCGCGTCTGAGCACTCTGCGCCGCGACACTCGGCGCTCTCGACGTCGCAATAATCGCCGTACATGCAGTCGGTGTCCTCTTGGCAGCCCGTGACGCAGCTCCCGCTGCCGTCGCAGTACTCCTCGATCCCGCACTGATCGCTCGTCGCGCACGATTGCTCGACGCACGAACCGTCGACGCACACGCTTCCAAGCGAGCAGGTGACGGTCTCCGAGCACTCGTACTCGGTGCCGGTGCAACCGACGACCAACAACAACCCGGCCAGCCGGGTAACCCAACTCGTGATCATCTCAGCTCCCGCTCAGAATCTTGTACTCGGCCAGGATTCGCGCCTGGCTCGGGGGGATCTGGTCAAACTCAAAGTGGATGCTATTGGTCTCCTCGACGTAGGTGTAGTCGACGTCGCGCGTGAGGTCGCCAAGCTTGCTCTCGTCGGTCTCGTCGGCGTACAGGCTCACGTCCAGCGTGTCCAGCTGCGGGACGCGGCTGAGCGCGAAGTCCACCTGCAACCCGGAGAGCGTAAGCCCCAGCTGCTGCACGATCGGCGAGAAGTCCTCGGCGCAGATCGAGTCGAGCAAACCGCCGGTCTCCGCGACCGCCTCCACGTACCGGCTCCCGTACTTCGCTTCGCCGTTGGCGGACGAACACGACGGCTCCCCCTCGAACTCGGGCGGAGAGTCGCCAACCACCGCGGAGACGTTCATCCGCCCGTGGTCGCGGTAGGCGTCCTCGCCCTTGATCTCGACCAGGCGGTTCAAGTAATCGGGCACCGCGAGCGGCGACGCGTCTTGCTCGTCGGAGACGATCAGGATGGACAGGTTCGCGTCCTCGCGGAGGAACCCGGCGTTCTCGGTGCTCACCAGCGACTGGGGGCAGTCGATGGTCGCGGGGTCCTGGGCCGTGCACACCGCCGCGTAGGCGGCCTCGAGCCCCATCTCCGTGCCGCTGCCGGACGTGCCCTGCGCGACGATCTCGGCGAACACCTCGGAGGGGTCGTCCGTCTCGGGCGTGATGTACAAGTCGTGGTTGTTCAACGTGAACCCGTCGCCAAGCGCGCCATCGGCGGCGATGCCACCGTTGACTGAGCTGTCCGACGAGCGCGCGAACACGAGCGACTGGCCAGCGCCGATCACGGTGCCTTCGGCGATCTCGACGTAGTTCCGGCCGGCGTCGGCGAGCGCCCAACCGGTCAGGTCGACATCCGTGTCGCCAATGTTCGTGAGCTCGAGCCACTCGCCGAGGTTGTCCGCGACGGCGTCGGGATCGGCGACGAACTCGGTGACGAGCACTTGTCCGAGGCGATCATCCGCGCCGGAGCCCGAGCCGCCGCACCCCTCGTTCTCAGCGCCCGGGGACGCTGCGGCGTCGATGCACC
>CALQBK020000098.1 GCA_943328795.2 Bifidobacterium breve | reverse complement strand
CGCGTCCGCGTCCCCCGTCGCGCCCTCAGCCCCCGTCGCGTCTCCAGCCTCCGCCGCGCCATCAGGCCCCGTCGCGTCTCCGGCCCCCGTCGCGCCCGGCGCCCCCCTCGCGTCCCCGGTCCCCGTCGCGTCGCCGGCCCTCCCCGAGCCCCCGGCCCCCGCCGAGCCCTCGGCCCCCGTCACGCCTGCGCCCTTCGTGCGGTCGCACACCCTCGTCGCCGAGCCCGTCGCGTCCCCGGCCCCCACGCCGCCAGCCGGGCCCAGTCCCCGCCGCTTTCCAGGGCCCGATGTCGGGCGGACGCCCGCGGTCAGCGCCCTCGCCCCGTCGCCCCCGTCGCCTCCAGCCGCGCCCCCCGCGGCTCCGGCCGCGCCCTTCGCGGCTCCGGGCACGCCCGTCGCGATGCCGACGCCCTCCGCGTTCGCTGCGTCCCCGGTGGCAGCGCCTCCGCCGGCCCCGGCCGCGCCCCGGCCGTCCGTCGCGCCGACGCCGTCCGTTGCGCGAACGCCTGTCGTCGCCCCGCCGGTCTCCCAGGTCGCCGCTGATCCCGCACCCGCTGTGACGCCCGCCCCGGCGGCGCTGGCTGCAGGCGCGACGCCGGGGAAGCCGGCGCTCCTCTTGCCCCCGAGGCGGGTGAGCACCGTCCCGCTCGTCACTGCGGGCGTGTTCGTCGCGCTCGCCGGGTTGGGCGGCGAGCTCTGGGGCCTCTCGCGGGTCGACGCGTCGGCCGGCGCGATGGCCGCGGACGTGTCCGGCGAGGAGGCGCGCCTTTTGGCCGGCACGTCGGCGTTCGGAATCGCGGTCAGCCACTTCGGCGGGGACGGGGCGTCGCTCGACGGCGCGGCGCCGTTGGACGACGCGCTGCGGCTGGAGGCGCAGGAGCGCGGGGTCGCCCACGCCGACGTCGCAGGCGGGACCCGCGCAGTCGCGGTGGACCGCGATGGCGCTGGCAAGGTCGAGGGGTTCGTGGCTGTCGATGGCCCGCCGACGCGGCTGAAGGCCGACACGACGCTGCTCCGGGCGATCGCGGTGATCCAGGCGATCCTGGGCCTGCTCGTAGTCGTCGCCGCGGCGATGTTGTCCAGCCGCAGGTTCTGAGCACCCGCGTCGGTCGCCCGCGGCGCCGGGTGTCCGGCAGAGGAAAACAGGCTATGCGCGCCGGCGCTTTGCCCGGGGGATCTCCCCGCGAGCGGCGCACAGCCTTCCTTTTCGGCCTTCCTTGTCCCAGTTTTCCTGCACTTCCGAGGTTTCCATGCTCACTGCCCTCCTCCTCCTCGTCGCTTGCGATCCCCCGCCCCCGGCCGTCCCGGGCGTCATCGAGCGCTCGGGGGAAGTGCTCTCCGTCGTCAATGGACAGAACGTGACACAAGGCATGCTCGACGCGACGATCGACCAGCTGCCGCCCGGCACCAAGGACAAGATCATGGCCATGGGCCAGATGGACCAGGTGAAGGAGCAGGTCGTGATCGGGGAGCTCCTGTACCAGGAGGCGATCAAGCAGAAGCTGAACGAGACGCCCGACGTGAAGATGGCGCTCGCCATGGCCGAGCGCGACGCGCTCGCCCGCTCGCTGCTCGAGAAGATCGTCAACGAGCGCACCAACGACGCCGCGATCCAGAAGTACTACGACGAGCACGCGGTGCAGTTCAAGCGCCCGCAGGTCAAGGCCCGCCACGTCCTCTTGAAGGAGAAGGCCGAGGCAGACGCCGTCCTGGCGTCCATCAAGGGCGGGGCGGACTTCGCGAAGGTCGCGACCGAGAAGTCGCTCGACACCGGCAGCGCGAAGGAGGGCGGTGAGCTCGGGTGGTTCGAGAAGGCCCGCATGGTGCCGGAGTTCGCGGAGGCTGCGTTCGCCGCGAAGAAGGGCGACGTCATCGGCCCCATCCAGACCAAGTTCGGCTTCCACATCATCGAGGTGGAGGACGTCCGCGACTCGAAGCCGCTCGAGGAGGTCAAGGACCAGATCAAGGGCCAGCTGCGCAACGAGGTGGTCCAGGCCTACATCGACGAGCTGAAGAAGGGCGCGACCATCACCGCCAGCGGCGCTGCCGCTGCGGCCCCGGGCGCGTCGGTCACCGAGTCCAAGCCCGCCGATGGCGCGCCCCCGGCCCCTCCGGCAGCCACCGTCCCCCCGGCGAAGTAAGCGATGTGGGCCCTGATCCTCGGTGGTTCAAGCGGGTTCGGGGCCGCATCTGCGCGAGCGTTCGCCAACGCTGGCTACAACATCGCGGCGGTGCACCTCGACCGGCGGGGGACGATGCCGCAGGTCGAGGCCTTGCAAGCCGAGCTCGCCGGCATGGGCCGGGACGCGATCTTCTACAACGTGAACGCCGCGGATGACGATCACCGCGCGGCGATCCTCACCGACTTGCGCGCGCGCGTCGGGCCGGGCGAGCTCAAGGTGCTCTTGCACTCGCTCGCGTTCGGCAGCTTGCTGCCGTTCGTGCCGGCCGACGCCGCGCCGGGCGAGAAGCAGCCGCGGGGGGCGAGCCGCAAGCAGCTCGAGATGACGCTCGACGTCATGGCGAACTCGCTGGTGTACTGGACGCAGGACGTGGTCGGCGCGGGCCTCCTGGGGCGCGGCGGGCGCATCTTCGCGATGACCTCGGCCGGCTCCCACGTGGCGTGGAGCGGCTACGGCCCGGTCGCCGCAGCGAAGGCGGCGCTCGAGGCCTATTGCCGACAGTTCGCGATGGAGCTGGCCCCGCGCGGCATCAGCACCAACGCGATCCTCGCCGGCGTGACCCGCACGCCCGCCGTCGAGAAGATCCCGGGCGCCTTGAAGCTGCTCGAAGGGGCAGCGCTCCGCAACCCGTTCGGTCGGCTCACCGAGCCGGACGACGTGGCCAAGGCGCTGGTCCTGCTCGCGAGCCAGGACGCGACGTGGATCAACGGAAACGTGCTCCGCATTGATGGCGGGGAGGACATTTGCGGCTGATCTCGCTGGCGCTCGTGGTGCTAGCCCTGGGCGCAGCGCCCGGCTGCACCGCGAAGACGCCTGCGGACCGCGCGCCGGACTCGGCGGACTCCGACGCGGACGCCGACACCGACTCCGACACCGACTCCGACGCCGAGCCCCCCGGCCTCGACGCGATCCTGGCCGAGCTCCGGAGCGATCGCGACGGCACGCTGCAGGCCTACTCCGAGGGCGCGTTCCGCACGGGCGCGACGGGCGGCGGCTGGCCCGTGCAAGTCACGGGCGGCTGGTTGTTCGTAGACCCAGCGAGCACGGGCAACCTCGCCGGCACGTTCAACGACTGGACGCCCGAGCCGATGACGGCCGACGACGGCTTCAGCTACCTGGTGCACAGCGCCGATCGCGGCGACGGGTACAAGTTCACCGACGGGTTCGACGACTGGCACGCGGACGAGTGGGCCCGGGCGCTCACGTGGGACGAGAACGGCGAGATGAGCGTGCTCCACCCCGAAGGCGCGCACCTGGAGCACCTCTTCGCGGTCGCAGGCCAGGGGCTCGTGGCCCGCGACATCCACGTGTGGGTGCCAGCGGGGACGCCCGACCGGGTGCTGTACGCGGAGGACGGGCAAAACCTGTTCGACCCCAACGCGATCTGGGGCGGCTGGCACTTGGACGATGCGCTGGCCGAAGCCGGCGCCGACAGCACGCTCGTAGTCGGCATCTTCAACACCTGCGACCGCATGGAGGAGTACACCCACGTGGAGGACACCCTGGACGGGGACCTCTACGGCGGGTGGGGTGACGCCTACGCCGACTTCATCGAGGACGACGTGCGGCCGCTGACGGCCGAGACGTACTTCCCCGAGACCGGCGAGCCCAGCGTCACCGGGCTGCTCGGCAGCTCCCTCGGCGGGCTGATCAGCTTCCACGTGGCCGACCGCTACCCCGGCGAGTTCACGTTCGCCGCGAGCATGTCGGGCACGATGGGCTGGGGCAGCATCGAGCTGCACAACGACACGATGATCGAGCGCTACGCGGCGCACGGGCACCAGGACACCGTGCTCTACTTGGACTCGGGCGGCTCCGGCGACTGCGTGGACAGCGACGGCGACGGGATCATGGACGACGATCTCGAGGCGGACGACAACTACTGCGAGAACATCCAGCTCCGCGACACGCTCGTGAGCGTCGGGTACCAGTACGAGGTGGACTTGTACCACTGGTGGGAGCCGGACGCGACGCACGACGAGGTGGCGTGGGCCGCCCGGGTGGCGCTCCCGCTGCAGCTGTTCGGGTCGCTGTAGGCCGGCCCTGGTCCCTCAGCCTGCAGCGGCGGTGTCCGCGGCGGAGCAGTCGACGCCCGCCGCGTCGTCGGCGGCTTGCTGGTCCGTGAGCGCTGTCTCGCACTCGTCGGAGAGCGCGGCGTCGTCGTCGGTGTAGATGGTCCGGCAGTCGTCGCAGGTCAGGTCGCCGTCGTCGGCGTGGCACTCGCAGATGTAGTCGCAGTAGTCCGTGCACGGCCCCGCGGTAGTGTAGCAGGCCAGCATGGCGGACAAGAGCAGGAACGTAGGCGTCATCGGGATAGGGTAACGCATGGCCAATTCAAGCAGCAGGCGTACGTTCGTGAACAAGGTCGTCGTGGTGACCGGCGCCACCAGCGGGATCGGGCTCGAGACCGCCCGGCGGTTCGCCGCGACGGGGGCGAAGGTCGTGGGGACCGGGCGGGACCAGGCGCGCCTGGCCGAGCTCGCGAAGGAGGTGGACCTGGCGCTCACGATGGACGTGACCGACGACACCTCGGTGAAGATCGCGACCGCCGCGATCCTCAAGCGGTACGGCGGCAAGGTCGACGTGCTCGTGAACAACGCGGGCATCGGGCTGTTCAAGCCCTGGGAGGAGACCGACATCGCCGCCATCGAGAAGGTGATGGCGGTGAACTTCTACGGCGCGGTGCGCGTGGCCCGGGCGTTGCTCCCTGCGCTGATCGCTTCGGGCGGCGTCCTGGTTCAAGTGGCCAGCGTCGCCGGGCGTCGCGGGTACGCGAAGCACACGGCCTACTGCGCGTCGAAGCACGCGCTGGTGGGCTGGTCCGAGTCGTTGCGCTACGACCTGGCGAAGACCGAAGCCGACGTCGTCGTGGTGTGCCCGCCCGCCATCCGCACGCCGTTCTTCGAGAACGCCGGCTACATGAGCTTCGAGGCGGATCATCCGGGCCTGCAGACGATGCCGACGCCCGAGGTGGCCAACGAGATTCTGAAGGCCGCGACGGACCGGCCGGACACCGTGATCTTGTCCAACCGAGCGAAGCTGCTCGACGCCCTCAACTTCGTGTCGCCGCCGCTGTTGCGCCGGGTGCAGGTCTACAAGTAGGCGACCGGGGTATCGTACCGGAGGTCGGTATCAGTAGTGCGGCGGCTTGTCGAAGCCGGCGCCGCCTTCGCCGAAGGTCAGCGAGCCCTCCTCCTTCGACTCCTTCACCTCGCCGAGCTCCTTCCGAAGGTCGGCGTTCGCCGCGAACAGCTCGCGCACCAGCCCGTCAAGCTCGGCGAGCTGGTGCTCCAGGTACGCGACCTTGATCTCCAGGTCCTCGATTCGCGTCGCGTCGTCCATCTCAGCCCGCGAACTTGATCAGCGCCTTCGGGTGCTGCTTGATGACAGCTTCGAACGCAGACTTCTCCCAGTCCCGGATGTCCACCTGCGTGCCGACGCCACCGTTGAGGATCGTCTTGAACACGGCGTCCTGGATGCCGTTCGACCGGTCCTCCAAGAGGCGCTTGGTGATCTCCCAGGTGCCGAAGATCTGCCTGCCGACGATGCCGTGGAGCTGGAGCCCGTCCATCACGACGCGGTGCAAGTCCTCGATGACGCCGTCGCCGTTCTTGACGCCGAACAGCACCACGTGCCCGCCGCGTCGCGTGATCTTGATCGCGTTGTTCAGCGACGAGTTGAAGCCTGCCATCTCCATCGCGACGTCGACACCGACGCCGCCCGTGAGGTCACGGATCTGCTGGCGCAGCGCGGGGTCGCTCGCGTGCTGCCGGTCGGCAGGGGGCATCCCGGGGGTGAGGACAACGTCGCAGCCGAGCTGGCGGGCGAGGTCCGCGTGGTGTGGGTCGGTCTCGATGCCGATCACCTGCCGCGCGCCCATGCCGCGGGCGATCAGGATCGCGAAGAGCCCGATGGTGCCGCAGCCGACGATCGCGACGCTCTTGCCTCGCAGGTCGGTCGCCTGGCAGGCGTGTACGGCGTTGCCGAAGGGCTCCTGGACGGCCGCGACCTCCGGCCGGATCTTCTCGAGGTCGGTCTTCCAGAGGCTCTTTGCGGGGAGCTTCAGGTACTCCGCAAAGCAGCCGTCCATCGAGATCCCGATGATCTTGTCCTTCGCGCACACGTGCACGTCGCCCGCCTTGCACTGGTAGCAGACGTCGCAGATGATGTGCGATTCGGTAGAGACGACGTCGCCCTTGCGATATCCGAAGCGGGACGCCGCTTCATGACCCACCTCCACGATCTCCCCCAAGAGCTCATGCCCGACGATGCGGCGCGACTTCTGCTCCTCCGCGAGGCTGCCGAGGATCATGTCGCCGAACGCCTTGCGCCACCAGATCCCTCGGTCAGAGCCGCAGAAGCCCGCGTACTTCACGCGGATGAGCACCTCGTCCGGTGCCGAGAGCACCGGCACCGGCACCTGCTCCTTCACCAGACCCGTCGATCGATCCCAGCCGTCGCGTTCCCGGTCGAAGGTGAGCGCGGTCATCATCGTAGACATTCAGGCTCCTGTGCTGGCCCCGCCTATCTCGTGGCAGCGCACCAGGGCGTCGCCTGCACTACGGCACGCCGATGAACCGGCTGCGACCACCCCGCGCCCAGTGGGTGTTCGACGCCGCGCGGCTGTTGTTCCGGCGGGGGTTCCACCACGCGCTGCCGCCAGATGAGCCCGAGGTGCTGCGGCTGCTCGCCGGGCTCGGCTGGCACGTCGAGGCGGCGCTCTCCCCCGTGCGCACCGCGTGGATGGTGGAGGAGCTCCAGGTCACGTTCGGGCTGAACCGAAAGGCGGCCGACGCCGCCGCGCGCGAGGGCTGGGACCTGTGGATGCAGGCGCGCCTGGAGGACGCCGTGTTCTCCCGCCTAGAGGCCGCGCAGCGCTGGGTGCGCGTCGTGGGCACCGTCCCCGAGCGCGGGCTCGTCCTGCACTTGTCCGCAGGGAGCCGGAAGATGGCCGCGTGGGGGCTCGCCGAGCACGGGCGGGCGCTGGGGCGTGGAGACCGCTGGCTCGGCGTGTTCGGGCGGCGGGGCCTGCCGCCGGTCGGCAAAGGCTCGGCTCGGCGCAGCTGGCTGAACGAGCAGGACGCCGCGGAGCGCCTCGCGGAGGAGGACCTGCTCCCCTGGGCGTGGCTCGAGGACGAACGCGCGTTGGCAGCGCACCTCGGGCGTGGCGGGCTCGCGCTCGTCGCGGTGGATGACCGCGGGTTCGAGCAGCTCGTGCCGGGGGTGCTCCTGGGTCGTCCTGGGCCGGTCGCGACGCTGCCTTGGGAGCTCGCGG
This sequence comes from Bifidobacterium breve, assembly GCA_943328795.2. Lineage (GTDB taxonomy): Bacteria > Myxococcota_A > UBA796 > UBA796 > SXON01 > CAIUMM01. Next base: position 9,616 of record CALQBK020000098.1, on the reverse strand, counting down.
GGGTGCACGGGGCGAGCTGGATGGGCGTCGAGCGGCTGCGGGACAAGACCCACCTGGTGCGGGTGCACCCGGGCGCCGGCGTGGACGTGCAAGCGGCGCTCGAGGCCGACCTGCGGCGGCGTCCGGGGCACTATGCGATGACGCTCGTGGACCGGAAGATGCGCGGGGGGTGAGAGTTTTATTAGGGCCCGGGGTGCACGGGCGTCTCGTCCGGGGCGATCGCTTGGATCCGAGCGACCTCGGGGGTCAAGAGGTCCCAGAGCGCGATGACGTCGGGATCCGTCGGGCGGTAGGCGTTCTCTTGCTGCTCCGGGTCGCGGCCCCTGCGGAAGAACTGCTTGTGCCCCTCCCACTCGTAGATCAGCTCCTTCTCGCCGACCTGGACGGCCTGGGCGGGCGCGTGTCCGGACTGCCAGAGCGCGGCGAACCGCGGGCGGTCGTCGCTCGCTTGGCCGACCGGGATCCCGCTCACGCCGTCCGGGACGGGGATCCCGAGCGCGACGAGGGTCGTCGGCAGGATGTCCTCTTGGGTCGTCGGACCCGTCCAGGCCCCGGGCGCCAGGCCCGTCGCCCGCCACGCGGCGAACCCGTCGTTCTCCTCGGCGTACAGGCTCCCGGCGTGGCCCAAGGTCCCGTGCTCGAAGATCTGCTCGCCGTGGTCCGTCCACACCAGGACGAGGGTGTCGTCCACCATCCCGGCGGCCCCCAGCGCGTCCCACAGCCGGCTGATCTCGTCGTCGACGTAGCTGAGCTCGCCGTGGTAGCGGATCAGGAGCTGGGCCTTCACCTCGGCCTGGGTGGCCTCGTCGAGCGTGCTCCAGGCGTCGACGAGCTCGTGCATGCCGGCTGTCGTCGCCAGGTCGTAGCGGGTGCGCTGGCGCCCCTCGAGCTCGCCCAGGTACTGCTCGGGCGGGGCGTAGGGCAGGTGAGGGTCCAGGTAGTGAACGTGGAGCATCCAGCGCTCCGCGCCGTCGAGTTCGGCCGCGGCGAGGATGCCCTGGTCGGTGACCCAGGTGGCGTACTCCCCGCCTTCGACGAGCGAAGTACTGTAGCCGGCGGTGATGTCGGGGGAGGTGAAGTACACGTTCGCCGCGACCAGGCTGGTGCGAAAGCCCGCGGCGGTCAGCTCGCCGGCCAACGTAGGCGTGCCGTCGGGCAGGTCGCCCGTCACCCCGTCGGCCGCGATGTGGGGGAGCACGCCGAGCTCCTCGGGCCGGACGCCGGCCAGCGAGCAGGAGATGCCCGGCAGCGTCCACGCCGAACACGAGTGGAGGTCGTCCATCACGACGGCGTCCTCGAGCAGGCCGTCGAGGAACGGCGTACTCGCGCTGCCCGAGTAGCGGTCGAGCTGGGCGCGCTGCACCGTGTCGATGGAGATCACCAGCAAGTTCGCCGGAGGTTTCCCCTCGAACGTGATGATGGGCGCCGGGGTGCTCGCGGTGTCGGCGGTGTCGGCCGAGTCTGCGGTGTCCGCGGGCGATTCGTGACCGGGCGGGGGCGAGTCGTGACCGGGCGGGCGCGAGTCGACAGGTGCGTCCTGCCCGCCATGGCAAGCGACCACGAGGAGCAGCAGGGAGGAACGGCGCGCAGGGGCGAACATCCGGCTCAGCCTACCCGGTGTTTCGGCAACCCGGGCGGATCTCCGACCGGTCTCCCGATCACCCCCGCTTCCGGTTGAGCACCGCGATCAGCTCCGCGTCCAGCTCGGTCCCGTCGACATCGAACTCCGCCAGCAGGCTGGCCAGCTCCTCGGAGCAGCCGTTCGCTGCCGGGCCGCGCCGCTCGGGCTCCCGGGGGCCGTCGCACCCGCACACCCAGCCGAACACCTTCGCTAGGCGGCCGGTCTCGGCGCGGGAGAGCGCCGCCGGGCGCGTGCGTGCCGCGAGGGGCAGCTGGTTGTCCGCGTGGAGCCAGGCCTGGATCCCGCGCCGGGTCCGGACGGGCACCGACTGCTCGACCAGCACCCCGCCCTCGCCGTCCATCGTGGCGCGCACCATGGCGTCCGACGGCAGCTGGCACGGGCCCCGCAGGTCTGCCGTCCAGGACTCGAACTCGGCGGGCGCGACCACGGCGGGCCCGAGCGGCCGACCGTCAGCCGTGACCAGCCCGAGCGTCAACCCCTGGGGCCTCGACGCGGCGTCGACGCGCACGCGCCAGCGGTCGCCGCATCGGCCGAGGAAAGAGAGGGATAGCGCCATGGTGAGCCTTCCTGCATATACTCACGTTCTTTACGTCGTCTACGGAGCCCGAATGCGTCGCACCCCCTTGATCGTCGCCGCCTTCGCCGCCGGTTGTGCGACCCCCGCACCGCCTCCCGTCGCAGCGCCAGCGCCGCCCGTGGACGACGCACCTGCCCCGGCCCCACGCCTGCCCGCCGCCGCTGCGCCTGCGATCAACCGCCCGCCGATCATCCGCCAGCTGCGCATGTCGCCCGAGAAGCCCAACTTCGGCGACAGCATCCGGGTCGTCGTCGTCGCCGAGGACCCCGAAGGCTACGGGATGACGTACCACTACGACTGGACGATCAACGACCGGGCGGACCTGGGCGAGCACTCGGACGTGTTCCGCCCGGACGAGCTGCACAAGGGCGACAAGGTGGGGGTCACGGTGTTCGTGCACGACGACATACAGGACTCGCCGACCGAGTCGATCTCGGTCACGGTCGTCGGCAACCCGCCGGTGATGGACACCCGGCCCGGGCAGATCAACAACTTCGACAACGTGAAGATGCGCGCGCACGACCCCGACGGCGGCACCATCACCTGGTCGCTCACCGGCGGCCCGCAAGGCATGTCCATCGACCCGGACGGCCTCCTCCACTACAAGGGCAGCACCGCCGAGCCGGGCGGCAGCTACGCGGTCACCATCGTCGCGACGGACCCTGACGGCGACTTCGCGAAGATGGACCTGCCGATCACGCTCTCTCCAGGGAGCGACGCAGTCAAGGCGGCCGCGGCCGCCAAGGCAGGGGCGACCGCGAAGCCGGCCGACGCCTCCAAGGAGAAGGACAAGTGATCTTGGCCTGGGTCGCGCTCGCGGCCGCACACGTCCCGCACAACGACATGCAGGCGGTCGCCACGGACGCCGAGCTCGGCGACAGCGCGCCCTGGATCGCGCTGCACGAGTACGGCGACGCCACGATGGTGTTCCGCTCGGACGACCGCGGCGCTACCTGGTCGGCCGTCGGCACGGCCGCAGCAGCTGACGTGCTGGGCCAAGCCGGCTGGACCACCTCCGGGGAGCTGGTGCTCTCCGGCGGAAACAGCCGCTTCTGGTGGTCGGCGGACCTGGCCACGTGGGAGCAGGTCGCGTTGCCGTCCGAGCCGACGGGGATGGCGGTGTCGGGGGACGACATCCTGTTCGCCGGGGACGATGGTCTAATGGTCGCGACCATCGACGGGTCGGTGGACGAGGTCGCGTCCGGCAGCGGGTTCTCCCAGCCCAACGCCGGGCCGGGGGGCTTCAGCGCGGTCGCGTCCGACGGGGACATCTGGTACCAACGCGACGGGGACAGCTTCGTCACGGTGACCCCACCGTTCGACGCCACGGCCGCGGCATGGGATGGCGCGGTGCTCTACGCGGGCGACCGCTCGGGCGAGCTCTGGCGGTTCGTCGCGGGCGAGTGGGCGGCCTGCGGGGTCTCGCCTTGGCCGGACGCCGAGGAGCCGCAAGTGCGGCAGCTGGTGATCGACGGCGCCTCGGTGTGGATGACCAACGCGACCTATGGCCCCGCCGTGTCGTCGGACGGCTGCACGAGCTGGGAGTCCCGGATCTCCCCGCTGACCACGCTCTACGTTGGATCCGGCTCGGCCGACGGGCCCGACCAGTCGTCGATGGGGCTGCGCGTCTCGGGTGACCGCCTCGTGCAGGTCGGGTGGTCCGGCCTCGCGTTCTCGGAGGACGCAGGGGTCACGTGGACGGAGGTCCCCGTGCTGCCGCCTGACTTCACGCGCGGGATCGGCATCTCACCGGACTACGAGACCGACGGGCGGATGGCGTTCGGGAGCTACTCGGGGGGCGTGGTGCTGACCGACGGGCGGGGCGCGGCGTGGTCGGCGCCCAACGTGGACCTGGAGGACCCGAACGTGCAGGACGTCGAGTTCTCGGAGCAGTCCGGCGGGCCGACGCTCGCGGTGGTGAACCACTTTGCGTGGCGCTCCAGCGACGGGGGCACCAGCTGGGAGAGCGTGGATGTGCCGATGTCGTTGATCGGCGCGTTCCACGGGACGGCGGACGGTCGCTTGTGGGTGACCGGCCTCGGCGCCAGCTCGCCGGTGATGGTGTCGGACGACCTGGGGGCCAACTGGGACGACGTGAGCGGGCTCACCGCGGCGGGCTGCACGTTCCCGTTGTTCACGCTCCACACGACGGAGAACGGCTCGTTCTGCGGCACGGAGACCGAGAACCTCTTCTGCTCCACGGACGACGGCACGACCTGGCACCTCCAGTACAGCGGCGAGGGGACCGTAGAGGGCTTCGCTGAGTACGGTGGGCACTGGATCATCGCGGAGGACGTGCGGGGCGTCGTGGTCGACGACGTCGTGACGCTCGAGCCCGACGGCGATCCGCCACACATCCTCGCGGGGACGGACGACGGGCACACGGTGGCCCTGGTCACCCGGTCCGGCGAGCTCTGGCGCAGCGACGACGCCGGGCTCACCTGGCAGGACCTCGGGGTGCGGACGCCCGCCCCGGTGCGTGGGCTCCTGGCGGTCCCGAACTACGGGTTCAACCACCAGTTCATCCTCGCGACGTACGACGGCGTGTTCGTGTTGGACGACTCGGGCCTGGCCCGGTTCGGTGGGTACCAGCGGGTGGACATCGCCACCGACTGGGTGGACTCCGCAGGGACCACGACGGCGACGTCATCCGTAGCGGCGTTTGGCAGCCAGTCGCTGCTCGGCGTTGGCGCGACGATTCGGACGTCCGTGCGCGGGGACCAGGTCAGCGTCGTCGGCTCGTCCGATGGCGCGTCGATCGCGTCACTCACGATCGACGGCGGGGCGGCCCTGGAATTCGGCACGGAGACGAGCGGCTACGGCGAGCTCGTCGCGGTGACCGGGCTCGGCGCCGGCTGGCACGACGTGGTCGTCGAGGGCGTGCTCGGCAGCGGGCTCTACGTCGACGGCGTCGAGGGGCAGACGCCCGGCGGCGCGCTGCCGTACCGGACGCACGGGGACACCGCCGAGACCGGGGACGACTCCGGGGGCGACTCGGACAGCGCGCAGGACAGCGACACGGGCACGGAGCCGCCGCAGGGCCGGTGCAACGGCTGCGGTGGGAAGAACGCCGGCGTGCTGGTGCTGCTCACAGCGCTGGTGCCGTTCGCTCGACGCCGGCGCACCTGATGCCCGTCTACATCACGCCCGAGGGCTACAAGAAGATCGTGGAGGAGTACAACTGGCTCCACTCGACCGAGCGGCCGCGGATCACCGCGGAGGTCTCCTACGCAGCGTCGCTTGGGGACCGCTCCGAGAACTCCGAGTACCTGTACGGCAAGAAGCGCCTGCGGGAGATCGACAAGCGCATCCACTTCTTGCGCACCCGCCTGGAGAAGATCGAGCCGGTGGACCCCGCGCAGTTCTCCGGCGACGCCGTGCTGTTCGGCGCCACCGTCGGGATCGAGGACGAGGACGGGCGCGAGCAGACGTGGACGATCCGCGGGGAGGACGAGGTCGACATGGCCGCGAAGGTGATCAGCTACGTGTCGCCGCTTGGCCGGGCGCTGATCGGCCAGCAGGTCGGGGACACCGTGCGCTTCGCCAGCCCCGGGGGAGAGCGGGAGCTCACCATCCTCTCGGTCCGTTACCCGTCTTGACCAGCTGGGCGCGGGGCCGCGGAGCGCTGTTGGCGCTCGTCTTGGGTGTCGAAGGCATCCTCGCGGCGCCCATCCCCCACGCGATGAAGCGCAGCTCGCTCAACGAGCCGATCGCGCGCGAGGAGATCGCCGCCCAGGTGCAGCTCCTCGCTGGCCTCGGCGTCACGGTGTCGTCCGACCAGCTCGCGGATGCCCTCTACGAGAGCGGCGCCGCCTGGGCGGCCGCGTACCACGCCGTCGTCGACCCCGTAGAGCCCTTGCTGCGCATCACGGGCACCGGGCAAGGCTGGGGCCTGTTCACGTACCCGGACACCTACCCGCACCAGCTGGTCGTAGACGTCCGCCGGTCGCACAGCGGGCCGTTCGTCATGCTCTACGGGGGGCTGGACCCCGAGCACGACTGGAAGCGTGACGTGCTGGCCTACCGCCGGGTGCGCGGGGTGTACGACGGGCAGACGGCGAAGCCGGGCGCGAGCTGGAACAACCTGACGAAGTGGCTTGCCGGCGAGGCGTGCGCCGAGGACTCGCTGGTCACCGCAGTGCGGGTCTCGTTCACGCGGTTCCACACCGTGCGGCCAGGCCAAGCTGCCGACCCTGGTGAGCCGCTGCGGCACGCGCGCACCTGGTCCTGCTCGCAGGTGAGGCGGTGAGCCTGCGCGCCCGGTCGACCCAGCTGCTCGACGCCTGGGCGCGGGTGTGGGACCAGCGCGAGGACCCCGTGGTGCTCGCGGTCATTCGCGTCCTGGTCGCCAGCGTGCTGCTGTTCGACTTTTGGTGGATCGCGCACCTGGGCATCGTGGACGTGCTGTTCACCCCCCAAGAGGGCGGGGGCTTCCCGGACGTCATGAGCCGCGACCCAGTCCCCGAGCTCTACCGCTGGTTCCCGTCGTCCCCCTCCACCGCTTGGGCGGCGTACGGCGTGCTCGTTGGCGCGCTGGTTTGCTTCGGCGCGGGCTTCTTGACCCCGGTGTCGGGCCTCGTCGCCGCGCTGGTCTCAGCCCAGCTCGCGCAGGTCCTCCCGCTCGGGGACCGGGGCATCGACACTCTGCTCCGCAACGTGCTGGTCGTGCTGTCCTTCTCGGCGTGTGGGAGGCGCTTCGGCGTCGACGCGCTGCTGTTCGGGACGCGGCGGGAGGCCCCGGCCTGGCCGCGCCACCTGCTCATCCTGCAGCTCTCGGTGGTCTACTTCTGCGCCGGGATCCAGAAGACCGCGCTGGCCTGGACGCCGCTCGGCGACCTCTCCGCGCTGTTCCTGATCCTCCAGGACCCGTCGATCGCGGCCTTTCGGTTTGACTGGCTCTCGAAGGTCTACCCCGTCACCCAGCTCGCAACGGCCACGACCATGGTGTTCGAGTGGAGCGCCGGGCTCGTGCCGCTCGTGTACTGGTTCCGCTACACGCGCACCCGGCCTGGGCGGCTGCGCGCCTGGTTCAACACGCACCGCCCGCTGCGGGGCTGGGTGCTCCTCGGCGCGGCGTTGCACGCCGGCATCGCGCTGACCATGTCGCTCGGGATCTTCCCCTTTGCGATGCTGGCGCTCTACCCGGCGCTGCTGCACCCGGACGAGCTCCAGCGCCTGTTCGGCCGGCAGGACCGCGCTCCCCAACCCCGCCGCGAGCCGGATACGCTGGCGTCATGAACGCCCTGTCTCGCCGGGTCACCCTCGCCGCTGGGCTCACGCTCGGCATCGCCGGCCCCGCGCGGGCGGGCGAGCAGCACCTCGTCTACGACCTGTCCGTGGACGGCGCGTCCGTCGGTACGCGCGAGGTCACGATCACCTACGTCTCTCGGCCGTCCGGCGAGCGCCACGTGATCGAGAGCTACACGCACATCGCGGCTCCCGGGCTCACCCTGGAGTCCCACGGGTCCGGGCTGTCCACCCCGGGCGGCGCGCAGCTGTCCTCGGCGACCGAGCGGGACGGCAAGCGCTCGTCCGTAGCGGCGCAAGAGCTCCCCGAAGGGGGGTGGCAGGTGACCGTGGTGAGCGGGGGCAAGCAGAACGACCGGACCGAGGCGGACGTGCGGCTGAGCACCTTTGATCTCTCGGACCCGGCCCGCATCGGCTTGTTGGACAGCGCGGGCACGTTCGGCCTCGTCTTGGCGGAGACGGGCGACGTGCTGCTCGGGACGTTGGCCGTGGGGAAGCCCTCTACCGTGACCGTCGCCGGACAGTCGGTCCCGGTGTCCACCTACGTCCTCACCACGTCCGCCGGCTCCGCGAAGTTCATGGTGACGGGGGATGGTACGCTCGTCCGGAGCGAGATGACGGTGCTCGGGCTGGACCTTGTCGGCACCCTGGAGGCGCTCCCGCCGGCCCGGGACTACGGGGCGGTCGAGACGGTCGAGGGCCTCGGGGGCGGCGTCAAAGAAGGGGATCTTTAGTCGCAATTGTTGCCACGGAATCGTGGGATCAGCGATAGTGGGGCGGTCCATGCCGATTCACGAATCGCGTCCTGCCCTCCCCGCCGAACCCGGCGCGCGGTGGGCCGCCGCCCGCGACTTCGTCGAACGCTGCCGCACCTGGTCGGTCGCGGAGATCGAGCGCCGGGCCGAGTCGGGTCGCGACGCGTCCGAGTGGCACGTCTACCTCAAGTTCACCGAGCACACGCTGCGTGAGCTCGACAACGGCACGTTGGACGGTTGGTTCACCGAGAGCGCAGCATGATCGCCCTGCTGCTGCTTGTTGCGTGCTCCGGCCCCCGAATGCTCGAAGGGCAGGTCGTGGACATCTGGGGGAAGCCGGTGCCGGCCGCCACGGTCGTGATCGAGGGCGTCGTCGCGCGCTACAACGCAGATGGCGAGGGAAAGTTCTCGATCCCGACGGACGCGCCCGTGCGGCGCGCGATGGCCGGGAAGGACGGGTACATCAAGGAGGTCGCGGATCTGCCTGAGATCGCGGAGGAGGCCGACTACGCGCCGCTCACGTTCACGCTGTACCCCGAGCCCTCGAAGCCGGGCTTCTACGCGATTGGGGCGACTGCGTACATCGAGGTCCCCGCCCAACGGATCCGCATGGTGGCGACCGAGCTCAAGCACTTCGCTGGCGTGCGGGACATGCCGAGCGAGGGCCTCGCGTCCGGCAAGAACGCGAAGTTCGTGTTCACGTCGATGCTGCGGCCGAGCGAGCTGGCGCGTATGAACCTGCACCTGTCGAAGCTGATGTTCGTCAACAAGGCGTCGGTGAAGGGCGTGCTCGGGCCGACCGAGGCGACCGTGAACCTGTGGGTCGCGGAGTCCGAGGTCCAGTTCGACCTGGAGTCGCTGCCGAGCCGGGACGACTACCTGATCACCACGCGCGAGGGCTTGCCCGCCGGCGTGTACGCCTTCCACGCGCAGGACGTGCTGAACGAAGAGGACGAGCGCGTGCTGTTGAACCTGCCGAAGGAGATGCAAGTCGCGTTCCCCTTCGAGGTGTTCTGAACCACGCGCGCGGTTTTTGCCCGGCGGCTGCAGACTTCAGTCCCCCACCGCGCGTAGGCTCCGGCGCGCCAGCCAGAGCAACGCCGGCACGCTCATGAGCAGCGAGAGGGCTTGCATCTCCCGCCAGCCGAGCGCCGCGGTCGCGCCGTCCGTAGCCGAGAGGCCGTTTGCCTTGAACATCGCGACCCAGAGCAGGTCCAGCGGGCCGATGCCCGACGGGACTAGCAGCGACACGAGCCCGCCGATCGCCGCGGCGCAGTGCATCCAGGCGTAGGTCCACGGGTCCACGTCCACGCCGACGGCGCGGGCGCTCACGTACCCGCCGGCGCCCATCAGGCTGACGCTGACGAGCGACCAGCCCGCGGCCTGCGCCCACGT
>CALQBK020000097.1 GCA_943328795.2 Bifidobacterium breve | reverse complement strand
CGGCGAGCAGGGTGAGCGCCCAGACCCGCCGGAACATCGTCCAGCTCGACGGTGCCCTCAGCGCCGGCATGTGACCTCCCCGAGCGACTTGGACCCCGGGTTCTTCTGCGGCTGCCACTGCTTCCCCGGGGTCTTCTCCCACGTCACCGTGTTCGCGCGGACCTTGGTGATCGCGGGCGCGTCGGCCTTGGCGCCGTCAGCGGCCTCCTCGTTTGCGTGCTTGCAGGCCTCGTTGAGCCAGCCCCGTCGGGCGCCCGAGCTGTTGATGTTGCCCTTGTCCCAGCGGAACCCGCTGTCCCACCGGGCCGGGAACCAGCGCTCCATCGGCAAGCGCACCCAGCGCGTCCCGTCCCAGCCCTCGAAGTCCACGAACACCTGCTTGTGGTCGAAGAACGTGAACATGCGCCACTTCGCGGGCCAGGCCTGCGTAGGCGTCAGCCAGCTCTGGCGGAGCGCCTTCGGCAGGCTCGCCATCTGCGGCACCTCGCGCTCTTCGCCGTAGCCGACCGCCACGTCATGGAACGTCGCGAGGTTGTAGGCGCCCAGCAGCGCCAGCAGCGCTAGCCGCAGGAGCCCCAGTGCACGCGCGCCCATCCCGTCCCTCTACTTCGACGCGTACTCTTCGATCGGCGGGCAGGTGCACACCACGTTTCGGTCGCCGTACACGTTGTTGATCCGCGCGACGGTGGGCCAGAACTTGTTCGCGCGCACCCAGGGCGCCGGGAACGCCGCGACCGTGCGTGAGTACGCGTGGGTCCAGTCGTCGGCCGTCACGGCCTCCGCGGTGTGCGGCGCGTGCTTCAGCGGGTTGTCGGTCTTCGACCACTCGCCCTGCTCGATCTTCGCGATCTCGCTACGGATGGCGATGAGCGCGTCGCAGAGCCGGTCGATCTCGGCCTTCGACTCGGACTCGGTCGGCTCGATCATCATGGTGCCGGCGACGGGGAAGCTCACGGTCGGGGCGTGGAAGCCATAGTCCATCAGCCGCTTTGCGATGTCCTCGACCTCGACCCCGCTCGCCGCCTTGAGCTGGCGAACGTCCACGATGCACTCGTGCGCGACGCGGCCGAGCTCGCCCGTGTAGAGCACGGGGAAGTGCGGCGCGAGGCGGCTCGCCATGTAGTTCGCGTTCAGGATGGCGATCTCGGTCGCGAGCTTCAGGCCGTCCGGCCCCATCATCCGGATGTACGCCCAGGGGATCGGCAAGATCGACGACGAGCCCCACGGGGCCGCGCTGATCGGGCCGATCGCGTCGGGCCCGCCGGGGTTGACGACGGGGTGGCCGGGCAAGAACGGCGCGAGGTGGGCGGCGCAGCAGATCGGGCCCATGCCCGGACCGCCGCCACCATGGGGGATGCAGAACGTCTTGTGCAGGTTCAGGTGGCACACGTCCGCGCCGATCGCGCCGGGGCTCGCGAGCCCGACCTGGGCGTTCATGTTCGCGCCGTCCATGTAGACCTGCCCGCCGTGCTGGTGGATGAGCGCGCACACGTCGGTGATCGCGCTCTCGAACACGCCGTGCGTGGACGGGTAGGTGACCATGAACGCGGCCAGGTTCGCGCTGTGCTGCTCCGCCCGGGCCTTGAGGTCGACGAGGTCAATGTTGCCGGAGGAGTCGCACTTCACGACGACGACCTTCATGCCCGCCATCACCGCGCTCGCGGGGTTGGTGCCGTGCGCGCTCGCCGGGATGAGGCAGATGTTGCGGTGCCCTTGCCCGCGGTGCTCCTGGTACCGGCGGATGACCAACAGGCCCGCGTACTCGCCCTGGCTGCCTGCGTTCGGCTGCAGGGACGTGGCCGCGAACCCCGTGATGTCCGAGAGCCACGCCTCGAGCTGCTTGAACATGCGGCGGTACCCGCGCGCCTGGTCCGGCGGCGCGAAGGGGTGCATCCCGCCGACGGTCTTCCAGGTGACCGGGATCATCTCGGATGTCGCGTTCAGCTTCATCGTGCACGACCCCAGCGGGATCATCGACGTGGTGAGCGACAGGTCCTTCGACTCCAGCTTGTGGATGTACCGGAGCATCTCGTGCTCCGAGCGGTGCGCGTGGAACACGGGGTGCGTGAGGAACGCGGAGGTACGGGCAAACGGGCCCAGGTCCGTCTCCGTCCACACGGACGAGAGCGCGAAGTCCGGCGACACGTGCCCGGGTTTCGCGAAGGCGGCGAGCAGGGCGGTCAAGTCTTCCGGCCGGGTCGTCTCGTCCAGCGAGACGCCGACGACGTTGCTCCCGACGAGGCGCAGGTTGAAGCCGGCTTCGCGGGCGGCGGTGACCACTGCCGTCGCGTCCGACACGAGCACCGAGAGCGTGTCGAAGTAGCGCTCGTTGTGGGTGAGCCGGAACCCGAGCTTCGCGAGGCCGCCCGCGAGCGTGCGCGTGAGCCCGTGCACCCGGCTCGCGATCCGCACCAGGCCCTCGGGCCCGTGCCACACCGCGTACATCGACGCGATGACGGCCAGCAGCACCTGCGCGGTGCAGATGTTCGAGGTCGCCTTGTCGCGGCGGATGTGCTGCTCACGCGTCTGGAGGGCGAGGCGGAGCGCCGGCTTGCCGTTGGCGTCGATGCTGACGCCGATCAGCCGGCCGGGCATGTGCCGCTTGTGGTCGTCGCGGGTGGAGAAGAACGCGGCGTGCGGGCCACCGAACCCGAGCGGGACGCCAAAACGCTGGGCCGAGCCGATGCAGATGTCCGCGCCGAACTCGCCGGGGGGCGTGAGCATGGTGAGCGCGAGCAAGTCGGCCGCGACGGTCGCGATCGCCCCGTGCTCGTGCACGGACGCGATGAAGCGCGTGTAGTCGTGCACCGAGCCATCCGTCGCCGGGTACTGGAGCAGCGCGCCGAAGATCGGCGTCGCGAAGTCGAAGTGCGCGGGGTCCCCGACGATGACCTGCAGCCCGAGCGCCTCGGCGCGGGTCTGTACGACGGCGATGGTCTGCGGGTGGCACGACGAAGCGACGAAGAAGCCGGTCGCGCCGCGCTCTTGCGCCGCCGCCGAGAGGCCGAAGCTCATGCTCATCGCCTCTGCCGCCGCGGTGCCCTCGTCCAACAACGACGCGTTCGCGACGGCCAAGCCCGTCAGGTCGCACACCATCGTCTGGAAGTTCAGCAGGGCCTCCATTCGCCCCTGGGAGATCTCCGCTTGGTACGGCGTGTACTGGGTGTACCAGCCCGGGTTCTCGAGGATGTTCCGGAGGATCACCGGCGGGGTGATGGTGTCGTAGTACCCCATCCCGATGCAGCTCTGCAGCACGACGTTCTCGGACATCATCGCGGCCAGCTCGGCCAGCGCCTCGCGCTCGGTAGCGGCCCGCGGCACGTTGAGCGCGGAGCGGCTGCGGATGTTGTCCGGCACGGTCTGCGCGATCAGCACCTCGAGCGAGCCGACGCCGAGCGCGGCGAGCATCGCGTGCTCTTCCTCCCGGCGGGTGCCGATGTGGCGGCGCGCGAACGTGTCCTGGGGGGCGAGGAGGGAGTCGAGCGGCATTGCGGTCTCCAGTGCTGAAAAGAGGGGGGCCGGGCTAACCCGGATGTTGGGGCCGCGCGAGCCGGCGCGCGTTATCGACCGAAGGTCTCCCGGTGCCGCATGCTCGTCCTCCTCGCGATCCTCGTTCCCCAGCTTTCCCCTGCGCATGCCGCCGGGTTGAACGCCCCGACGGCTGCTTCCGCTCACGATGCAGGTGGCCGCGTCATCGCGCCGATGGCACGCGGGGCCTTCACCCGCGTGGTGGACGACGCCGCCGGCGAGTTTGGCGTGCCCGCGCCGATCCTGCTCGCGCTCGGCTGGGAGGCCAGCCACTGGAACCCGGACGTAGCGTCGCGCTGGGGCGGCTACGGCATCTTCGACCTGCGGGAAGGGGAGCAAGATCCTTCGCTCGAGCACGCCGGCGCGCTGTTGGAGACTGATCCCAACGCGATCATCGTCGACTGGCGTCTCCAGGTGCGCGGCGCCGCGGCCATCCTCGCCGACCAGGCGCGGCTCGCGAACGGCGGCGAGCTGCCCCCGACCGACGAGCTGTTGTCGTGGTGGGACGCGGTTCGGGCGTTCTCGGGGCGGGAGGAGCCGGTGCTCCAGGACCAGTACGCCCACTACGTGTTCGAGCTGATCGCCGCGGGGGTCTCGGCGGACACGCAGTGGGGCACCGTCAGCCTGGAGCCTTCGCCGGTTGACCTCGGGGGGAGGGACGTCACCCCCCCGCCGACCTCGTGCGACAGCTCGCTCGCGTACCAGTACTACGCGGCGTGCACGGACAACTACTCGGACTACTCGCGCGGCTCGGGCGACATCGACATGGTCGTGATCCACACCGCGGAGGGCAGCTACTCGGGCACCTACGCGTGGTTCGCGAACTGCAGCGCGGAGGCGAGCGCTCACTACGTCGTTCGTTCGAGCGACGGCCAGATCACGCAGATGGTGAAGGAGGCCGACGTTGCCTGGCACGCCGGCAACTGGGACTACAACCTGCGCAGCGTCGGCATCGAGCACGAGGGCTACACCACCGACTGCAGCTACTACACCGACGCGATGTACGCGGCGTCCGCTGCGCTCACAGCCGACATCGCGAGTCGCCAAGGCGTGTCCCTGGACCGCTCGCACATCATCGGGCACGACGAGGTGCCGGACCCGGACGGCAGCGGGTGGGGCGGGTCCGGGCACCACACCGATCCGGGCAGCTGCTGGGACTGGGACTACTACATGGACCTGTTGAACGGCACCACCAGCACCAGCGGGGGCGAGATCATCGGCGCAGTGCGCGACAGCGACATTTACAACGGCGCCAACCTGGTCGGCGCGAGCGTGTGGATCGCCGAGACGGGCTCGACCACGACCGTCGCGAGCGACGGCTACTACCGCTTCGAGGACGTGCCGTTCAGCACCTACACGATGCACGCCACCTACCCCGGGTACGCCGAGGGGACGTGCACCAAGACCACGTCGTCGTCTCAGGACTGGTGCTCGATCGCGCTGTTCCCGGACACGTCGGGCGGCGACAACGGCGGGTCGACGGACACGGGGGGCGGGACGGAGACCGGGGTGCCGACCGACACCGCGCCGAACGTAGACGACACCGCGCTCCCGGGGGACGTCCCGGTGCAGCCCGGCAACCTCGTGATGTCGGGCGAGGCGGGGGCCGGCTGCGGGTGTGCGGTCGCCGACCCGGCAGCGGCAGGGTGGGCCGTTGGTGCGGCGCTCTTGGCCTTGGCGCGCCGTCGCCGGGCATGAACACCCTCGACGACGGGCTCGCGGGGCGGATCCGCGAGGTGCTCCAGGCCCTTGGCTACTCGCGTGACCCCGAGGGGGATGGCACAGCCGAGCGGTGGCTCTCGGTGCTGCGCGACTACGCGCCGAAGGGGGAGGGCCCGGCGCTGGTCCCGCTGTTCACGCCGTCGTTCGGTCCCGTCGTCGTGCGCTCGGTGCCGTTTCACTCGCTGTGCGTGCACCACCTGTTGCCGTTCTTCGGCACCGCCGACATCGGGTTCCTCCCGCGCGGCCGGCTCGTCGGCATCGGGTCCATCCCGGCGGTGTTGGGCCACTTCGCCCGCCAGCCGCAGCTGCAAGAGCGGCTCGGCGAGCAGGTCGCGCAGCACCTCGCGGCCGCGTTGGAGGCCCCGGTGGTCGTTCGCCTGCGCGCGCGGCACATGTGTATGGAGATGCGGGGGTCCCGGAGCGCAGGGGAGATCGAGACCACCGCGGCGGCAGGGCCGGACCCGGAGACGGTCGCGGGGCTCCTGGGGTGACGGACGCTGCCGGGGGGATCCGGGTCGAGGGCCTGCGGTACCGGGCGGGCGCCACGCAGGTCGTAGACGGGCTCGACCTCGCGATCGCTGCCGGCTGTACGACGGCGCTGGTCGGCGCGTCGGGCTGCGGAAAGAGCACGCTGCTGCGCCTGCTGGCGGGGCTACGCGCCCCGGACGCCGGGGCGATCCGGGGCGTGCCGGAACGCCGCGCGTTCGTGTTCCAGGATCACGCGCTGCTGCCGTGGTTGACGCTCGCCGAGAACGTGACCCTGCCGGCGCGGTACCGGGCGGGCTGCGACACCGACCCCGCGCCGATCCTCGCCCGGCTCGGGCTAATGGAGCACGCCGACAAGCTGCCGAACGCGCTCTCCGGCGGCCAGCGCATGCGCGCCAGCATCGCGCGCGCGCTCTCGGCCCGGCCCGAGGTCGTGTTCTTGGACGAGGCGTTCTCAGCGCTCGACGGCATCACGCGCTTGGCGGTGCAGCGCGACTTCCAGCGCGTCGCCCGCGCCGAGGGCTGGACGGTGGTGATGGTGACGCACGACTTGGCGGAGGCGAGGATGCTCGCCGACCGCGTGCTGGTCCTGCGGGGGCCGCCCGTGCGCGTCTCGCTGGACCTCGCAGGCCCGGGGCTCTTGGACGCCGACGTGCTCGCTGCGCTGGGGGCCGGGTGAGCGCGCCGTCGGGCCGGGCGCTCTTCGCCCTCGGGTGTGGCGTCGCGCTCCTGGCGTGGGCGCTCGCCGCGAACGCCGCCGGTCCGCTGCTCTTGCCTTCCCCGCTGGCGGTGGCCCGCTCGCTCTTCGCCGACCGCGCTCGGCTGTTCACCGCCGCCGAGCAGACGGCGCTCGCCGCGTCGCTCGGGCTCGGGATCGCTACGGTCGCGGGGCTCGCGACGTCGATGGTGTCGTTCTCCTCCCGGGCGGGGGCGGCCCTGCTCGGGCCCTGGCTGCTCGCGTTGCAAGTCGTGCCCATCGTCGCGATCGCGCCGCTGCTGGTCGTCTGGCTCGGCTACGGGCTGCCCGTCTCGACGGCTACGGCCATCCTCGCAGCGCTCTACCCGGTGCACGCCGCGGGCCGCACCGGGCTCGGCGCGCCGACCCAGGACCAGGTTGACCTGCTCCGGCTCTACGGCGCATCCCCAATCCGCGTGCTCGTGGACCTGCGGCTGCGCGCGGCGCTGCCGGCGTTGTTCGCCGGCTTGCGCGTCGCGGCCGGGCTGGCCGTGATCGGCGCCATCATCGGCGAGTTCGTTGGCTCCAACGGCGTGCCGCCGACCCTCGGCCAGGTGATCGTCGCCTCAGCCCGCTCCGCGCGCACGGACCTCTGCTTCGCCGCGATCACGTGCGCCGGCGTGCTCGCCGCCGCTGTCCAAGCCGGTATCACCGGGCTCGAGCGCGCGCTCATCGGCCGCTGGTACGGCCGGTAGCGGCTACTTCGCGTAGACCTCGTACTTCTCGGGGTGCATGTGCTGCAGCGCCCGGACGACGATCTTGCGGCCGAGCCGGGCCTCGACGGCCTCGAACACGGTGAACTCCTCGCCGTACAGCATGTCGGCGACGGTCGGGTGGACGTTCACGTAGAGCGTCTGCGCCGCGAGCGAGCGCGTGGTCTCGCGCTGGAGCTCCCGGAACACCTCGTAGCACACGGTCTGCCGGGACTTGATGTGCCCGCGGCTCTCGCACGTCGGGCACGGCTCGGTGAGGTACCGCACCAGGTCCTCCTGGACCCGCTTGCGCGTCATCTGGACCAGGCCGAGCTCGGAGATCTTGAGCGCGTTCGTGCGCGCGCGGTCCTTCTTCAGCTCCTCCTCGAGCGCCCGGAACACCCTGTCCCGGTTCTGCTCCTTGTCCATGTCGATCAAGTCCATGATGATGATGCCGCCGATGTTCCGCAGGCGGAGCTGGTAGACGATCTCCTTCACCGCTTCGAGGTTCACGCGCAGCGTCGTGTCCTCGAGGCTCGCCGTGCCGACGAACTTGCCCGAGTTGACGTCGATGGCGGTGAGCGCCTCGGTCTGGTCGATGACCAGGTAGCCGCCGCTCTTGAGCCACACCCGGCGAGAGCTGGCCGCGGTGATCTCCTTCTCGACCCCGAAGTTGTCGAACATCGGCTCGGCGCCCCGGTACAGGTGCACCTTGTCCTTTAGCTCCGGGCTGAACTCCGAGATGAACTCCTGGACCTCTTCGAACAGCTTCGGGTTGTCGACGACCATCCGGTCGACGTCGTCGTGGAA
Organism: Bifidobacterium breve; assembly: GCA_943328795.2. GTDB lineage: Bacteria > Myxococcota_A > UBA796 > UBA796 > SXON01 > CAIUMM01. The sequence continues at coordinate 9,206 of CALQBK020000097.1, read as the reverse complement.
CGCGTCCCGCACGATGCGGAGCACCAGCCCGTGGTCGATGTGCAGCGGCGCAGGCGCCTTGCGAGCGGTCGCGGCCGACTGGATCTTGTCCCAGGTGGCCACGAGGTAGTTCATGTCCACCTTGAGGGTCTGGTTGGTCTGTGTCGCGCAGACGGTGCGGACGATGAACCCCGCGCCCTTCGGCCGGTTCTTGTCGACGAACTCCCGCAGGCGGCGACGCTCACGGTCCCGGTCGATCCGCCGGGAGATGCCGACGTGGTCCACCGTGGGCATGAACACGAGGTAGCGGCCCGGGAGGGTGATGTGCGTGGTGACCCGCGCGCCCTTCGTGCTGATGGGATCCTTCGCGACCTGCACGACGATCTCTTGCCCCTCGGTGAGCAGGTCCTGGATCGCCGGCTGACCGGGACGGGGGCTGCTGCGCGCCGGGCCCTCTTCGGCGACCGTGGCGTCGTCGTCGATGCCCGAGTCGGGCCCATCGTCGTCCGCACCATCGTCGTGGGCTTTGCCGTCGAGGAACTGGGGGTAGATGTCGCCGACGTAGAGGAACGCCGCGCGCTCCATGCCGATGTCGACGAACGCGGCCTGCATGCCCGGCAGGACGCGCACGACCTTGCCGAGGTAGACGTTGCCGACGTAGCCGCGGTCCACCCCGCGATCGATGTGCAGCTCGGCGAGCTGCCCACTTTCCATGACCGCTACGCGGGTTTCCTTGCCGGTGGAATTGACGAGAATTTCGGTGCCCAAGGGGATCTCCAGGCGGCCACCGCGTGCGACGAGAGAGCAGGCCCTCCAACCTTGTGGGTTGGTGCGACTACGCTGGTCCTGGCCTCGATCGTCGCCATGGATCCGCCGAGCGGCCCGGTGGCCTGCGGACGGTTGCCCCCGCCGACTTTCTGGCGGCGGGGCGATGGGCGACGAGGGGCGAGGGGGACCACGAGGGGACGGCTCCGAGCCGGTTCACGACCGCGCGGAGCGGGCGGGACGGGGGCCAGGGGGTTGAGGGGGGAATGCGAGATGCGAAAGCGAGAAGAGGGGGTGTACTGCACACCTGCGTGGTGAACGTCGCACGCCAGGGCCCTCCCGTCAATGCCCTGCCGCCGGCCCGCGACGGGGTTAACCGCGCGGCCATGCTCGCTCGCCTCCGGATCGTTCAAGGCATCGTCAACCGGACCTTCGGGTTCTCCCCGAGGCCCATCGTGATGTTCTTCCTGCTGGCAAACCAGCAGGTGTTCGGCGCGTTCGTGCGCGCGCTCGACGGCGTGTTCTACCCGCGGTGGCGGGAGACACCCCTCGGCTCGCCCGTGTTCATCGTCGGCAACCCGCGGTCGGGCACGACGTTCCTGCACCGGTTCATGGTCGAGCAGCGGCTCGGCGTCGGCCACCAGCTCTGGCAGTTGCTGTTTCCGTACTTGACGGGCCGGTTCCTGATCAAGCCGTTCATCCCGATGCTGGAGTTCGTGTCCCCCACGCGCTTCCACGCGACGAAGGCGCACCCCACGTCGTTGCAGTCGGTCGAGACGGACGACGTGCTGTCGTTCTTTCGCTATGTCGACGGGCTGTTCCTCTACGGGTACTTCCTCGCGTGGGACGAGGTGGACCACCTCCCGGTCATGGAGAGCCAGCTGGTACAGACCAGCGAGCGCGACTTCGCGTGGCTTCGAGACTGCTTGAAGAAAAACCTCATCTGGTACGGCGCAAGTGCCGGGAAAGACCCGTCAAATCGCAACATCGCGAAGCTGTTCAGCATGGCGTTGCGGCCCAAGGCCGCGCTCGACGCGTTCCCGGAGGCCAAGTTCCTCTACATGGTGCGTGACCCGGCGAACGTGATCCCGAGCGGCATGTCGTTGTTGACGGGCGTGCTGAAGAACGCGCTGCCGTGGGACAAGGCGAGCCCCGAGTCGCGCGCACGCTACCTCGAGCGCATCTACCAGGGGAGCGTGCAGCTCTTCGCGCGGTTCCAGCAGGCGTACGTCGCGGGCGATCTCCCGCCTGACCGGGTGTACATCGTGCGCTACCACCGGCTGATGTCGGAATTCGACGTCGTGATGCGCGAGATTTGCGCCTTCATCGGCCAGCCGCTCACCCCGGAGCTGGCGAAGGTGATCGACGACACCGCGAGGAGCCAGCGCTCCCGGAAGTCCGAGCACGAGTACGACCTGGCGGAGTTTGGGCTCACGAAGGAGCGCATCCACCGCGACTTTGCGTTCGTCTACGACACGTTCGACATCCCGCGGGTTTAGCGCGCCAGCAAGTCTTTCCTCAGGATCGTCTTGAAGGTCTCGGACGTGATCGGCTCGGTGAGCAGTTCGCGCCACGCGGGGTCCGCCCGCCGAGGCTCAGGCGGGCGCAGCCGAGCCGCCTCCTTCGCGACGTCCCGGGCGCGGGCGAGCCGCACGGTGTCGACGAGCGCCGCGACGTCCGCAGGCTGAGGCAAGAACGGCATGTGCACGTCGATGCCCCAGCGCTCCTTCACCCGCGTCGTGGACGCGCCTTCGCCTTCGATCTTTCCAAAAACGACGACCGTGGCCGCCGGGTACTTGAGCTTCAGCGCGCGGCCGAGCTCGAGCCCGTGCCCGACGGTTTGGCGCAACGAGATGACCGCGACGTCGACCCCCTTCGCGGCGGCGGCCTCCGTGGCGTCCCCGATGGACGTGCAGTACGCGTCGAGCGTCAGCGCCGCCTCGAAGGTCTGGCGGCGGGCGCGGTTGGGATCGACCAGCAGGACGTGGACGGGCATGGGGCAATGATACTGTAGAATTTCTGTCGGTGGTCAGCAAAGCGCAAATTGTCGGCGGCGTGGCAGGGGGTGCCCCGTACGGACGCGCTCGGCCGGCCACCCGTCGGCGTCGGCGGCCCTCGCGGGAGCGCGAATTCGGGCTAAACGCCCGCCCATGTACGAGTTCGACTCCTCCCGCATCGGCAAGGCCAACCAGCTCGCAGCGGAGGGTGTCCCCCCGTGGCCGCACGGCCTCCGCATCACGCACACGGCGGCGGAGATCCGTCACGCCGTCGCGGTGTTCGAGGCGGCCGCGAGGGCTGGCCAGGCCGACGACGCGCCTGTCGACCTTGCGCCGCTCGGGGACCAGTTCGTCGTCGGCGGGCGGCTCCTGTTCAAGAACGAGATGGGGAAGGCCGGGTTCGGACGGGTGCTCGACCGCACCGAGCGGATCCAGATCTACACCAAGCGCGACGTGCTCGGCGAGGACGTCTTCGCGCTCTGGAAGAAGCTCGACCTCGGTGACATCGTCTGGGTGCGCGGCAGCCTGATGCGCACGCGGACGGGTGAGCTCACGCTGCAGGCGCACGAGCTCCGGCTGGCGTCGAAGTGCACGCGGTCGTTGCCGGACAAGTTCCACGGGATGTCCGATCCCGAGTCGCGCCAGAGGCAGCGCTACGTCGACCTGTTCGTCAACGACGAGGCCCGCGCCGTGTTCCTCACGCGCTCGAAGGTCGTCAGCTACATTCGCCACTTTTTCGAGGATCAGGACTTCGTCGAGGTCGAGACCCCGATGATGCACCCGATCCCCGGCGGGGCGACCGCCCGGCCGTTCATGACGCACCACAACGCCCTGGACCTAGACCTGTACCTGCGGGTCGCCCCCGAGCTGTACCTGAAGCGACTCGTCGTCGGTGGCATGGAGCGCGTGTTCGAGATCAACCGCAACTTCCGCAACGAGGGCATCGACCAGACGCACAACCCCGAGTTCACCATGCTCGAGTTCTACGAGGCGTGGCAGACCTGGGACGGCCTGATGGACCGCACCGAGGTGCTGGTGAGCGGGCTCGTCGCCTCGCTGTTCGACGGCGCCAGCGCGGTCACCTACGGCGAGCGGGTGATCGAGTTCGCGGGACCTTGGGCGCGACGCCGTTACGGGGACCTCGTGGCCGAGGCGCTCGGCATCACTGCAGAGGACGCTGCCGATGTCGCGAAGGTCGCCGCGGCGTACACGGCGAAGCACCCCGGGTTCGAGCCGGCCAACCTCCCGACGACGATCGGGCGCTGGTGGGAGAAGGTGTTCGACATGCACGTGGAGAAGGGGCTCGTGGACCCCACGTTCGTCACCCACTTCCCGATCGAGATCTCGCCGCTCGCGCGCCGGAACGACCACGACCCAACGATCGCCGACCGGTTCGAGCTGTTCATCGCGGGGCGGGAGATCGCCAACGGGTTCAACGAGCTGAACGACCCGGTGGACCAGGCGGAGCGCTTCATGGACCAGGCCCGCGCGAAGGCCAGCGGCGACGTCGAGGCGATGCACTTCGACGCCGACTACATCGACGCGTTGTCGTTCGGCCTGCCGCCGACCGCGGGCGAGGGGCTCGGCATCGACCGCCTGGTCATGCTGCTCACCAACTGCTCCAGCATCCGGGACGTCATCCTGTTCCCCACGCGCCGCCCGATCCCCGTGACCGATGCGGTTTGAGCTCCTGGTCGCGTGGTCGCACCTGCGGTCGCGCCGCCAGGACGCGGGGGTGAGCCTGATCGCCATCCTGTCGGTGCTGGGCATCACGCTCGGCGTGCAGATGCTGATCATCGTGCTCGCGGTGATGGAGGGCTTCGAGGGCGACCTGCGGGACAAGATCCTCGGCTTCAACGCCCACGTCGTCGTGCTCTCCTACGAGGGCACGGTGATGGACCCAACCGCCGCGATGAAGATCGTGCAGGAGACGCCCGGCGTGGTGGCAGCCAGCCCGTTCGTCTACAGCGAAGTGATGATGCGCTCGCAGTACGCAACGGCGGGCGCGATCTTGAAGGGCATCGACCCGGCGACGACCCCGCTGGTGACCGACATCCTGCCGAGCATCACGACCGGGCCGACCGGGAAGCCTGGCTCGGATGCCGAGAAGCAGCGGATCCTCGACACCCTGCACGAGCCCCCACCCGCGATCGCGCAGGACGTGACCGACTCGGACAAGTTCCCCGGGATCCTGCTGGGGAGTGAGCTCGCGGACCAACTCAAAGTATACCCGGGCGACAAGGTCTACGTGATCAACCCCGTTGGCGGCGGCGTCGGCGCGTTCGGCATGCCGATCGCGAAGACCACGCCGTTCCGTGTCGCCGGGCTGTTCTACACGGGCTTCTACGAGTACGACACCAAGTGGTCCTACGTCACGATCCCCGACGCGCAGGCGTTCGCCGAGATTGGCAACAGCGTCACTGCGATCGAGGCGCGCTTGACCGACGAGCGGATCTACGAGGCGCCCGACGTCGGCGCAGAGATTGAGTCCAAGTTGGGCTACCCGTACTACTCGAAGAACTGGCTGACGGTGAACGCGTCGCTGTTCTCGGCGCTAAAGCTCGAAAAGTACGTGATGGGCCTGATCCTCGCGCAGATCATCACGGTCGCGGCCGTCGGGATCGTGACGAACCTCATCGTGATGGTGATCACCCGCGGTCGGGAGATCGCCATCTTGAAGGCTATCGGGGCCAGCGACGCGATGATCCGCCGCGTGTTCGTGTTGGAGGGCAGCATTGTCGGGGTGGTCGGCACGGTGCTGGGGACCATCCTCGGGCTGCTCGGCTGCGCGTTCCTGGACCGGTACAAGTTCCCGCTGGACACCAACGTGTACTACTTGGACTCCCTGCCGGTGGTGGTGGAGTGGGAGAACGTGGTCGCGGTCGTGGTCGGCTCCCTGGTGATCTCGTTCCTCGCGACGATCTACCCCGCGTGGCGCGCAGCGCGGGTCGATCCCGTGGAGGGCCTTCGCTATGAGTGAATCCAGCCAACCCGGTGTTGGGTCTGACGCGCGGCGGGGCGTCGCCGTAGAGGTGAGCGGCTTGTGCCGCAGCTTCGTGAAGGGTGGCCTGCGCATCGACGTGCTGCGCGGCGCTGACTTGGTCGTGAAGCCCGGCGAGGCCGTCGCGCTCGTTGGCCAAAGCGGCTCCGGCAAGTCCACGTTCCTGCACATGCTGGCCGCCTTGGAGCCGCCGACCGCCGGCGAGATCGTGGTCGGTGGCCGCGCGCTCGGGGCGCAGCCGCGGGCGGAGCTCGACCGGTATCGCAACCGGGACGTTGGGCTCGTGTTCCAATTCCACCACCTGCTGCCGGACCAGTCGGCGCTCGACAACGTCGCGATGCCCGCGCTGATCGCCCGGATTCCGAGGCCCGAGGCCCAGGTGCGCGCGCGTGCTTTGCTCGTGCGGGTAGGCTTGGAGCACCGCATCATGCACCGCCCGGGCGAGCTCTCGGGGGGCGAACAGCAGCGCGTGGCGATCGCGCGTGCGCTCGTGATGGAGCCCTTGCTGATCCTCGCGGACGAGCCCACCGGCAACCTCGACCCCGCGACCGCCAGCGAGGTGCTCGGCGTGATGCGGGCGATCCAACAGGAGCGCGGCGTGACGATGGTGGTGGTGACCCACGCGATGGACCTCGCGGCGCGCTTTGACCGCGTCGTCCGGCTAAAGGACGGGCGGATCGTCGCCGAAGGTTGAAGCGCCTACGCCGGCTTCACGGGGATGCGGGGCCCGGACGTCGGGCCCGCTCTCAGCTGCTCGCCGTCCACGTGCCACGCGCGGTCGGTCCCAGCGCCCGTCAGCACGAGGCCGACGACGCGCGGGGGCCGGCCCGGCCGGAGGATGACCGAGATGGCCTGCGGAGCGCCGAGCTCTGCCGCGGCGGCTGTGAGCTCCTCGGCGACGAGCTGCCCTGCGACCCCGCGGACGCGCCACGTGCGCTCGCCGCGGACCTCTATGTGCTCGCCAACGGCGTGAACCGCCGCGCCGCTGGCGACGGCGCGCAGCGCGGCTTCTGTCGGGGCGTCCACGGACGGGGGCAGCCCGGGGTCCCGCTTGAGCCCACGCAAGAAGCCCAAGCTCAGCGCGCCGGTCGGGATCGCGACCGCGAGGTACGCCGCGCCGGCGAGCGCGCAGACGAGCACCACGTGGACGTGGTCACGCGCCGCCCAGGCCACCGCGCCGAGCACGGCCGAGGCCACGGCGATCTTCGCGTGCTGTACGAGCAGGCCGCGCCCGGCGACCCGCCCGCGCAGGAACCACGCGAGGAACGCGACCTCCCCGGTCACGGTGATCGCGTGCGAGAGCGGCAAGGCCTCGACGCCGAGCCCGAACACGTGGGTCAATAGCAAGATGGCTGGGATCTTCGCCAGCATCGCGCCGATCGAGAGCCGCATCGGTGCCTGGGGGTTGCCCAGCGCGTAGTACAGCGGCACGATCAGCCGGTGCGTGCAGATGCCGAACACCGCGAGCGCGTACATCTGGAGCATGTTCGCGGTGTTCAACGTGTCCACCGGGCGGAACGCGCCGCGCTCGAACAGCAGCTGGATCAGCGGGTGCGCGAGGATGAAGAACGCCACCGCGCACGGCATCACGAGCGCGGAATTCAAGCTCAGCGCGCGGGCGATCTCGTCGCCCGCCTCCTTCTCCTCGCCGCGCGCGACGCTCCGGGCAACGCCCGTCAGGGCGGTGGTCGCGACGCTGCCGCTGAACACCGCCAGCGGGATCTGCACGAGCCGGAAGCTCTTGATCAGCCAGGTGACAGGCCCGTCGCCGTAGTCGCTGGCCCACTGGTTCTCGACGACCAGGTTGAACTGCACCGTGGAGATGCCGATCACCGCGGGCCCCAAGTACGCGAGCATCCGCCGCAGCCCGGGGTGACCGCCGAGCGTAGGGATGAACCGGAACCCTTCGCGCCACAGCGCGGGCGCGGTGATCGCGAGCTGCACGAACCCGGACAGCGTGGTGGCGATGGCCACCGCGACGATCGCAGGGAGGCCCGTCACTGCCGAGAACCAGTCCGACCCGAGCGCGCTGATGATGATCAGCGCGTTGAACGCGTTCTGGGCCATCGCGGGCCAGAAGAACCGCCCGCGCACGTTCAGCATCGCCGCGGTGAAGCCGGCGAGCGAGAGCCCGACCAGGAACGGCGACATCCACCGCGTCAGCGAGATCGTCAGGTCGTACTTCTCGGGGTTCGTCGTGAACCCCTCGGCCATCAGCCGCACGAGCCAGGGGGCGCCGACCCAGAACACCACGGTGCTGGTCCCGAGCACCACGAGCAGCACTCCCAGCATCGCGCTGGCCAGGCGCCAGGCGCCGTCGATGCCCTCCTTCTCGTTGGCGTCTGAGAACGCCGGGACAAACGCGTTCTGCAGGCTCCCCTCGGCCAGCAGCTCCCGGAGGAGCTGGGGGATTCGGATCGCCGCGTAGTACGCGTCCGTGGCCATCCCGGCGCCGAACACCGCGGACATCACCATCTCCGCGACCATGCCGGTCACCCGGCCGATCATGTTCGCGGCGCCGACCAGCGCGGTGGCCAGCCCTCCGGACCCCGCCTCTGCCCGCTCCGGCGCGCTCATGAGGCCCGCCTGCGCTGGAGCGCGACCCTGCCCGCGACCGCCGCGGCCCCGGCCGCCAGCGCGACTCCCGAGCCGACCACCCACCTGGGCGTCGACAGCGCCGCCAGGCCCGCCATCCGCTCGGGCAACGGCAGCGGGCCCTCGCGCACCTCCCACGTCCCCGCCGGTCGGATCGCCATCTCAAACTCCCGCGCTTGGTCCTTCGAATTCCACGCCCCGTGCGTGCTGTTCCCGAGCACCCCCTCGTGAACGCTCGCCAACGTGCTCGCGGTGACGACTTCGTCCCCGGGCAACGTGACCTGCGTCGCAAAATAGCAGGTGTCGTCTGGGTAGTTTCCGTTTTGCACGTGCAGCGTGCCGCTGGTGGTCGGCAAGGCCGCACGCAGGTCGAGCCGGAGCTCCAGGAACCCGGGCTCCCCGTTGCGCGCGGCGTGCTCGAGCGGCACGGACTCGAGCGGCAACGCTTGCCCGTCCCACGTGGCCTTCAAGCCCGTCGTGAGCTCGACGAGCCGCCGCGCTGCGTAGTCATGGGACGCGCCGAGGGTCATCGCCTCGGCCAACACCCGGCGCTCGGGCACCTCGGCGGTGTAGAGCACGTCCACCACCAAGCGCGCGTCGCCCTCGGCCGGGTGGGTCACTTGGATGTCCAGGCGCTGCCCGATGATCTCGGGCGCGGGGTGCGCCGCGGCCTGGTGCACGATGCCCGGGTGGGCCAGCGCGAGGGTCAACAGCGCGGGGAGGGGAAACGACACGAGCACCGGCGCGGGTAACCAGTTCGGGGGGCCAGCCCCAGCGCTGCGCACACAAATGGGCTCCAACGTCCTGAAATCGCTTGAACCGAGACGCTCGCTGGCCCCCTCCCGCGCCGTTCCCCGCAGGGTCTGGCG
>CALQBK020000096.1 GCA_943328795.2 Bifidobacterium breve | reverse complement strand
TCGCGAACGGGGGGAGGCGGGACGAAAGGCGATTGCACGGAGGAGCAGGAGACGGGGAGGCGGGGAGAGCTCGCGAAGGGGGGGATGGACGAAAGGCGATTGCACGGAGGAGCAGGAGACGGGGAGGCGGGGAGAGCTCGCGAAAGGAGGGAGCGTTGGGCGATCTACCAAAACTGCCGACGGAGGATTTGGGGGGAGGAGAGCGCCGCCCTGTGCGGCCGCGTGGCCCAGGCCACGCGCCGCTGACGGCCGCGTGGCCGTCAGGCCAAGCCCCGCCGTGTGCCCGGCCGCGTGGCCGCCAGGCCACGCGCCGTCCGAGCAGTCTCCCGGCCAAGGGAAAACGCGCCCCGCGCGGTTTCCCAGGCAAAAGGCGCGCCCTTTGGCGCGCCTTTTGCCGTCAGGCCCCTGGGGGCTTGGGGGGCGCGAGCCCACCAAAGCTAGCTAGGTACTGTACCCGAACGCCTGGGAGCTGTTCCCCTCGGCGTCGACCACCACGAACCGCAGGGTCACCTCGCCGACCAGGCTGCACCCGATACCGTCATACTCCGCGCGAAAGCTGCCGAAGCACTGCCCGTTGCTGCACGCCAGCAGGTAGGTGGCCATGTCTCCGCCCTCCGCGCTCACGACGGTGACCGTGCCGTCGGTGACCGTCGTGGCGCCTTGCGGGTCGTCCACCGTGAGGGCGATGTCCCAGCTCTCCCCGGCCGACTGGTACTCGGCGCAGTTCACGCTGTCGACGCTCACGACGGAGGGTGCGACGCTGTCGTCCACGTGGCCCGTGTCGGTGTCCGTGGAGGTGTCGTCGCCCGCCGCGGTGTCGTCACCCTTGCCGGTGCAAGCGAACAGGAGCGCTGGGAGGAGGAGAGCCAGGGTGCGTGTCATGGTCCAAGTATAGCCTGACTCTCCGCTTGGGCCTAGCCGCCGTGCTCAGACGCGAACGCGCGGAACGCGGTGAAGGTCTCGCGGAGCCGGGCTCGGCGCTCGGGCGCGACGCTGTCCTCGATCGGGTCTACGCCCTTGTCCAAGGCGACGAACGCCTGCTCAGGGCCGACGGTCGCGACAGGCGCCGTCCACCAGCCGCCCAGGCGGTTCAAGAACCGGGTGCCCCCCTCGACGAACGCGATCTGGTCGTACCGGTACCGCTCCAGGGTCTTGCCCTGGTTGTTGTACCAGTTCGACTGCATGACCGGCAGGCTGCGGTGCGGGTCGGACGCGATGTGGTGGGTCCCGCGTGCGTCACCCACCTCGTGCAGCACGCCGTGGAACACGTCGCGCGCGCTCACCGGGGTGTCGATGACCGCGCCCGCGCCCTGTCCATCGGCGCGAAGCCAATAAAGCGGCACGCGGTTTCCAGCGTCCGCTACATTGGAGAAATGGTACGACCACCCCTGCTCCCCGAAGCAGTCCCCGTGGTCGGAGCCGAAGATCACGAGGTTCCCGTCGTCCTCCCGCAGCTCCCGAACGAACGCGTCCACCTTCGCCGCCACCATGACCCACGCCTTGCGCTGCCGTCCGCGCAGCACCGCCATCTGCTCCGGCCCGATCGGGTCTACGTCCCGCGTCAGCCGGGTCTGGTTGACCAGGTGGTAGAGCGACAAGACCTCGCGCAGCTGGGCCAGGAGCCCGCTCGTGGTGGTCTCGAACGTCGCGGCCACGTGGTACGGGAAGTGCGTCTCCATCAGGTTCAGGAAGAGGAAGCTGCCCTTTCCCCGCGCCGTGTTGTCGCGCAGCACGCGCCGGGCGTGGTCGAAGATGTTGTCGACGGTCGTCTGCAGCCAGACCTTCGACGCCTCGAAGTCCTCGGAGAGCTTGCCCATCACGAAGTCGGTCGTGAGGATCTTCTTGCGCAACCGCGGCTTGCCAGCAAGGACGACGACCTGGTGCAGGCGACGGTGCACCGCGGGGACGTGCTGCCAGATCCGCCGCACCTCGTCGAAGCCCTCGTCGAGGCCGAACACCTCGGTGGTGGCTACGTTCGCCGTGATCTGGTGGGTGGCGTAGCCGTTCTCGCGGAGGACGCCCGCGAGCGTAGGGACGCCCTTCCGCAAGCCTCGGGAGTGCGTGTCCGCGCCGTGCTCGTGCGGCATCAGGCCGGTGAACAGGCTCGCCGTTGCCGGCAGCGTCCAGCAGCCGCCGGACCGCGCCTGCGTGAAGCGCGTAGCGTTCGCCGCGACGAAGTCGAGCCCCGTCGGCGTCCCGTCCGGGTGCACGGAGTCGTAGCGGAGGGAATCCGCGATCAAGAGGATGATGTTCCGGGGCTTGCTCATGCGCGATCCCTTCCGCGACCCCGGGGTCCCGGGGGGCGCGCGTGCTTAGCACCTCCGAACCCCCAGCGCATGCGGTCGGCATGAACTCCGTTCACCCGGACGTCACCGGAACGTTCCCTGTTCCTCCCCAACCGCCGCAGGTGCGTGCTCCGCGGCGTTGGCCCTGGGTGCTCGTGGTGGTGGGCGCCGCCTGCGCGCTCGCGCTCTTGGCCCGGCGCTCGGACACCGTGCTCGAGGTGCTTCACCGCACCGGGCAGCGCCTCGCCGGCTTGGGAGAGCTGCGCTGGGAGGACCCAGGGGGGGACTGGCACGACATCGCCCCGTCGAACGATGCCCGCCTCACCTGGTCCGCGGAGACCGCCTTCTTGGTCCCCGCCTGGCACCCGGTCGCCGCCGGCTTGGACGCCGCAGACCTCAGCCTGGCCCGCCCGCCCCACCCGCAGACCGTGGTGCTCGCGCTCTACCGGCTCGTGCCCGCCCGCTGGAACCTGCACGTGGTCGGGTACCCGGACTGGGTCGAGCACCCGCTCCCGGACTTCACCGCAAAGTGGGGGTTCTCCCTCGCGGTGAACGCGAGCTTCTTCAGCAGTGAAGGCCCGATCGGGCTGGTCATACAAGACGGCGTGGTACGGCATCGGCAAGCCTCCCGGAAAGCGGCGCACTTCTTGGTAGACACACGAGCGGGCTCGGTCCGAATCGAAAACCAGAAGATGGCTGGGATCGCGGGTGTATACGCGGGTTTTCAAGGGTTCCCGGCGATGATGACAAACGGCCGACTGTACTCCTACGTGGCGTCAGGCGGGCGCGGCTTCGACGTGTTCACGGTCGACCGCCGGTCGGCGGCCTGCACAGACCGCGAGGGGCGCGTGATCCTGATGGTCACCGACTCGCTGACGAACGGGCTCTCGTTCGCCGAGCTCGGCGTGCTGATGGGCGGGCTCGGCTGCGTCGACGGGATGGCGTTCGACGGGGGGTCGAGCACCGCGCTCGACGTGACGATCGCGGGTCACGAGCGCCACGTCCAGGGGCTGAACCCCGTCCAGGTCGTGCTGGGGCTCACCCCGCGGGGGTAGATAGTGCAGCGCCACAGGGAAGATGATCGGTCGGGCTCAACCCCGCTAGGCCCGCGCGGTCTCGGTCCCGCCGTCCTCGGCGGGACCGAACCGTGGGCGAATCTGGCGGGCGTACTCGCCCGCCAGATTCGCCGAAGGGCCGCCGGTCGGGGCGCCCAAGCGCCCCGACCCAGCAAGCAAGCGCGGCGAGAACCACGCCCCGGCCGGGACCCGTTCGACCGGTCAAGATCACCGTGACGAGGTACTACTCGTCTCGTCACCCGCGCCGACCGCGTAGCTCCGCCCCTTCCAGGACACCTGGCCCATCCGGGACCGTCGCACCGAGTCGAGCAAGAGCCCGATGAGCATCACCGCGCCGAGCGGCTGCAGGAGCCCGTACAGGCGCTGCTGGCCGAAGATCCCGTCCATGTAGGCCCGGACCGCGTGGATGAGCCCCAACACGCCGAGCGACGCAGCGAGCGCCACGCTGTCGCCGCGCAGGTAGGCGACCACTGGCAGCGCGTAGGGCAGCACGAACTCGAAGAACACGAACCCCGAGAGCAGGATCGGCACGACGGTCGAGTAGCGCATCCCCGCGTAGAGGTTCTTGGTCCAGCCGAGCCACAGCTCCCGCAAGCTCGTGTACATCCGGCAGGCGAACAGCTCGCGCATGAACACGACGCGGATGGGGAAGCCCTTCGCGACGAACGCCCGCGCGAGCCCGACGTCGTCGAGGATGTCCGCGGCGACGGCGGAGTGGCCCCCGACGGCCAAGTAAGCGTCAGCGCGGACGAGGATGAACTGCCCGTTCGCGATGACTGCGTCGGGGCGCCCGGGATCGTTCACCTTGTCGAGGTCGTTCCCCGCGATGATCAGCCCGCCGACCGAAGGCTGGATGACCTTCTCCCAAAAGCTCGCCATCTCGAGCTTGCCGAACCCCGACAAGAACGGCACCCCATCCGCCACCGCCCGCGAGTGCGCCCGGGACAGCGCCTCCGGGGCCACGCGCACGTCGGCGTCCAGGAACAGGAGCCAGTCGGACGCCCCGAGCGGGCCGAGCTGGCGGACGGCGCGCTGCAACGCCCAGGGCTTGCCCTTCCAGCCCGGCGGCAGCGGATCCCCGCCCCCGAAGTACACCCGCGCGCCCGCGGTGAGCGCGAGCGTAGCGGTGTCATCCGTCGACCCATCATCGTAGACGACCACCTCCATCCGCGGGTGGTCAGACTGGCGCAGCGACGCGATGCACGGACGGATGTTCGCGGCCTCGTTGCGCGCGGGGATCACGACGATCAGCCTCGGGAGCGGGGCCAGCACGGGCGCGTCGGGCCCGAGCCGCCAACGGTCTTCCGAGCGGCTGCGGCGCACCTTGAGCGCCACCGAGAGCCAAAACGTGGCGACCAGCGCGCATGTCAGGAGCATGCACCGGGGGTAACCAGCGGCAGGCGTCCCCGGGCAGCGCGGACACCAGCATCCCCGGGTCCAGGCCAGCAGGTTATCGGCCGCAGCCCGTTGGAGCCTCTTTGTTCACGCTGCTGCCCCTCCTTGCCCTGACCTCCCAGCCCGCGCACGCAACTGAGCTGGTTTGGGAAGGGTTTTACCGCGGCCGCGGCGAACTCTTCAACTCGCTCTCGCTGTCCAAGAGCAACGAGCAGGCCGAGGGGACGTCCAACCAGATCGACGACCGATTTTCGCTCCGCCCGTCGTGGCTCATCACCGAGCACGCCGCCCTGCACGCGCAGATCGACCTCTACCCGTACACGCTGTGGGGAAAGACGACCGCGGACACGACCGACCCGCTGACGGGCGAGGCGACCGCGATGGCGGACTCCGACGGCGTCGCGACCGAAAGTGACAGCCTCGTGGCCGTGCGGGCCTGGGGCGAGGCGATCACCCCCTACGGCCGCGTCGCCGCCGGCCGCATGCCGATGGAGTGGGGCGCGGGCCTGCTCTGGAACGCCGGCAACACGGCCGACGCCGGGCACAGCGACACCGCCACGCGGCTCCAGTACTCGCACACGTTCGGGCAGGTGTTCCTCCTGGCCGCCTGGGACCAGCAGTACGAGGGCTTCCTCAACGCGCCCGACGACATGCAGTCCGCCTCGCTCGCGTTCGGCTACCGCAGCGAGACCGCCGGGTTTGGGCTGTTGAACATCTACCGGTACCAGCCCTCGATGAGCTGGAACGCGTACACCGGCGACATCTGGGGCTTCGCCCAGGTGGGCCCGCTGCGTGCCGAGCTCGAGGCCATCGGCAAGTTCGGCGGCGGCAACCTGGAGACCGGCGCGAACGACATCACGCAGATGGCGTTCGGCGGCATGCTGAACGCCCAGCTGGCCACCGAGAAGTACGGCGCGGAGGCCGAGCTCGGGTTCGCGACGGGCGACCTGGACCCGGATGACAAGAAAGAGCACACGTTCCGGATTGACTCGAACCACGACATTGCGCTGATGCTGTTCGAGCAGAACTTGCCGACGCTCGAGACGAAGGTGGCGAACGACACGAACGCCGGCCGCACGACCGACGCCGCGCTCACCACCAACGGGATCTCGAACGCGATCTACCTGCACCCGTCGGTGCACTACAACCTCCTCCCGAACCTGCAAGCCAAGCTCGGCTGGACCACCGCGACGCTCGCGAAGGGCCCCGCCGAGACCGACGGCCGGCACGGCTACGGCAACGAATTCGACCTGTCGTTGCGGTACGACCCGTTCCCCCACCTGTGGATCCGCGGCACCGCCGGCGTCCTCCTCCCGGGCAAGTACTTCAGCGAGTACACGAACGACGAGCTCGGCGGCGGCTTCGACCAGCCCGCGTTCGGCGGTCAGCTGCTCGGCACCGTGGAGTTCTGATGGCTCCGCGTGGCGTTTACACGGCGCTGGCGACCCCGTTTCACGCGGACGGTGAGCTCGACCGCCCGGCCTGGCGTCGCCTCGTGCAGCGGCAGTGCGCAGCGGGCGTCCACGGCCTCGTCGTCGCGGGCACCACGGGCGAGTCCCCTACCCTCGACAGCACGGAGCGGGCAGACCTGCTCGAGGACGCCTTGCTCGCGGCTGGGCCCGACACGCACGTGTGCATGGGGGTCGGCACCAACAACACCCGCTCGACGCTCGCGAACATCCGCGCGGCGAAGCAGCTCGGCGCGCACTCGGGCCTGCTCGTGCTGCCATACTACAACAAGCCGACGCCCGCTGGGCTCGGCCTCCACGTGCGCGCGGCCGCGGACGAGGGGCTCCCGCTCATCGTCTACCACGTGCCGGGCCGCACCGGGCAGCGGCTCGCGCCAGACCTGCTCGCCGATCTCTGTGCAGTCCCCGGCGTGATCGGCTGCAAGGAAGCCACCGGGGACCTCACCTACGGGCAAGACTTCATGGCCCGGCTCGGAGCCCGGCGTGCCGCGGCCTGCGCGACGCTCTCCGGGGACGACTTCACCTGGATGCCGCTCTTGGCCGTTGGCGGCGCGGGCGTCATCTCCGTGCTGTCGAACATCGCGCCGAAGCGCACCGTAGCGGTGTGGGACGCCTGGCAGCGCGGCGACGTCGCGGCGGCCCGTGCCGGGCACGAGGCGCTGTACGCGCTCGTCGGCTGGCTCTTCGCCGAGTCGAACCCGGTGCCCTGCAAGATGGCGCTCGCGGCGATGAACCTGTGCGGCCCGACGCTCCGGCTCCCGCTGGTCGAGGGCGCGCCGCCCCCGCCCGGGCTCCTGGACGGGATGGAGTAGTGCTGCGCATCGGCGTCCACGGGGCCACGGGCCGAATGGGCCGGCTCGTGCTCGCCGAGATCGCCGCGCACCCCGACCTCGCAGTCGCGTGGGCTGCCGGGCGCACGCTGCCGACCGACCTGGCCGCGGACGTCGTGATCGACTTTTCAACCCCGGACGCGTTTGCCCGGCTGGTGGAGCAGGTCACCTGCCCGGTCGTGAGTGGGACCACCGGCATGGCGTTGCCCGAGACCTCGTCCGTCGCGCTGCTGCACGCGGCGAATTTCTCCCTCGGCGTAGCGGTCTTGCGCCGCCTGGTAGCAACAGCCCGGGGCGCGCTCCCCGACTACGACGTAGAGCTGGTCGAACTCCACCACCGTCACAAGCGCGATGCCCCGAGCGGCACCGCCCTGGCGCTGGTCGCCGGGCTCGGACCCGTGCGGAACGGCCACGACGGGCTGCGCGTAGACGGCGAGATCGGGGTGCACGCCGTGCGCGGCGGCGACATCGTCGGCGAGCACACGGTCTACCTGTGTGGCCCCGGCGAGCGCTTGCAGCTCGGCCACGTCGCGACGAACCGCGGGGTGTTCGCGGCCGGCGCCGTGCGTGCCGCCCGGTGGATCGTCGGCAAGCCTCCGGGGCTTTACGCGATCGAGCACGTCATCGGCTGATCGACGGACCGCTAAGACCATTCACACCCGCCGGGATATGCACCGGCAGCGCATGTTGGCGGACCGTCGACTCCGCGGAGCCCGGCCATGTCGAACCCCACCCCGCCCATCGACCCCTCCCGGCTGTGGCAGATCCACGGGAAGTACTACGATCTCGAGCCGTTCTTGAACGAGCACCCGGGCGGGCGCCGGTTCCTGGAGCAGGTGCGCGGGATGGACTGCACCGAGGTGTTCGAGAGCACGCACGTCCACGACCGCATGCCCAAGGCGATGCTGAAGCGCTTCTACGTCGCGGACAACGTCGACTACGTGCCGATGTACTCCTGGAAGGCGGACGGCTTCTACGCGACGCTGAAGCGACGGGTGCAAGAGCACTTGCTGGCCACGGCCCAGGCCGAGGGCCACTCGAAGGCGGACGCCCGCCTAGGCCACCACGGGACGGGTGTGTTCATCTGGCGCATGTACGCGATCATGGCGGTCTGGCTCGCGCTCGGCGTCGGGGCGATCGGCGGCGGGCTGTGGTGGTGCGCGTTGCCCTGGGGCTTCTTCGCGTTCGCGCTCGGCGGTTACGGCCACGAGGCGATGCACGCCGGCGTGTACAAGAGCGCGTGGGCGAACCGCCTGCTCGCGCTCGTCACGCTGGACCTGCAGGGCTTGTCCTCGTTCGTGTTCACCGCGATCCACGTGCCGCTGCACCACGTGCACTGCAACGTGAAGGACCTGGACCCCGACATCGAGGTCCACTTCCCGCTGGTGCGCGAGCGGCCGGAGCAGAGGCTGTACTGGTTCCACCGCCTGCAGCCGATCTACGCGTGGATCCTGTACTTCATCACGCTGCCCGTCCTCTGGTTCAACGACATCGTCACGGTCACCTTCGGCATTTGGTTCGGCCCCTACGGCCGTATCCGCAAGCCGTACTTGAACGAGGCGCTGCTGTTCGCGGGGTTCAAGGTGCTCTCGTTCTCGATCTTCTACGCCCTCGTGTTCGTGCTTCACCCCTGGCCGCAGGCGTTGTTGATCTTCGTGCTGATGCTCGGGGGCGGTGGCTTCGCCGTCCAAGCCACGTTCGCGCTGTCGCACCAGAACGAGCTCGCGATGAACCTCGCGGCGCGCAAGTGCCCGCAGGCGGGCGACTGGGGCGCGCTCCAGGTCCAGACCACCGTGGACTTCCAGCACGGCCACTGGCTGCCCACCACGTTCCTCGGCGGGCTCGGCTACCAGCTCGAGCACCACCTGTTCCCGACCGTGAGCTACAGCCGGCTCGGGGAGATCGCGCCGATCGTGAAGGCCACGTGCGAGGAGTTCGGGCTCCCGTACTTCTACTACCCGACCGCCGCGCACGCGCTGCTCGCCCACGCGCGGTTCCTCGTCCGCATGTCTCGGCCCGAGCCCGTCGCCGTCAGCGTCGCCTGACTACAAGGCGGCCGTGCTCGCCTTGCCGCCCGCGCGCGACCCGGTGTTCCCCGGGCGGTGCTCCACCTGCCGAATGCCGCCGTTCGCGTGCTTCTGCAGCGAGCTCCGCGCCGTCCCGACGCGCACGCGCGTCCTCGTCGTCCGGCACGCCGCCGAGATCAACAAGACCTCGAACACCGGCCGGCTCGCGCACCTGTTGTTGTCGAACAGCGCGCTGGTGGACCACGGCGTAGAGGGCCAGCCGCTCGACCTCGTCGGCCACCTCGGCGACCACCCGTTCGTCCTCGCGGCCGGCGCGACCCCGCTCTCCGAACCGCCCGAGGTCAGCACCCTCGTCGTCATCGACAGCACCTGGGCCTCCGCGAAGAGCATGCGGTGGCGCATCCCGCCGCTCCCGAGCGTCCCGACGCTGTCGTTGCCCGCGCCCGCGATCGCCCCGCTGCGGATGCGGCGCGGGGCCGAGCCCGAGCAGATGGCCACCATCGAGGCCATCGCCGCCGCGCTCGACTTCCTCGGCGAGCCCGAGCCCGCAGCACACCTCCGCGCGCTGTTCGCGACGATGTCCGAGCGGCTGCGCACCCTCCGGGGCTTTGACGTGCCAGCGAAAGTCCGGCGTTAGCAGGGCGGATGACCGCCGTAGCGCTCCACGACCTGCTCATCCCGATCCACGGCGTCTTCGGCGCACGGCAAGCTCGGGCGGCTGTTCGCCGGCGGCATGCTGGTCGCGATCGCCATCGCCGCGCCGGTGATCCTCGCCTACGGGAACGTGTTTTTGGTCGGCACCTCGGCGCGATGGGCGGCGGGCTGATCGCCGCGGTCACCGCGTTCACCACCGCGACCGTCGCCCGGCTGCTCCCGGGCGCACCCCAGGCCCTGTTCTGGCTCGGGCCCACGGTGCTGCTCACCCCCTGGGTCGTGACCGCCTCGCGGCGCTACCTCCGGGCGCCGAAGCAGCCCACGGCGTAGCCGCATCGGCGGCGGCCAGCCGGCGCGCGGATATACACCGCGCCCCGCACTGGTTGTCGAATGGCCCGCCCCGCCGCACTGCTCCTCGCCCTCGCTACGTTCCTCGCTCCCCCCGCGCTGGCCGCGACCCCTGCCCCGGACTGGACCGCCGCCGGTGACGAAGCCGCGAGCGTGCTCTCCCGCTACCTGCAAGTCGACACGGTGAACCCCGACGGGCACGAGGACCGCGCAGTGGCCTTCCTCGGCGCGATCTTGGACCAGGAGGGGATCCCGTGGACCGAGTACACGTTCGCCCCGGGGCGCTCGTCCCTCGTCGCGCGGCTCAAGGGCTCGGGGCAAGAGGCGCCGATCTGCCTCGTCAGCCACACGGACGTGGTGCCCAGCGAAGCGCAGTTCTGGCCCGCCGACGCGACCCCGCTCTCGGGGGTGATCAAGGACGGCGAAGTGTGGGGGCGGGGTGCGCTCGACATGAAGGGGATGGGCGTGCTGGAGCTGCAGACGCTGATCCAGCTCAAGCGCCAGGGCGTCGCGCTGAAGCGCGACGTGATCTTGGTGGCCGTCGGCGACGAGGAGGTGGACTCGGGGGGGATGCGGGACCTCGTCGAGCACCACTGGGCCGACATCGGCTGCTCCGAGTCGGTGAACGAGGGCGGCATCGGCTTGCAGAACCTGCTCTTCGAAGGGCAGACGCTGTACGGCATCTCGGTCGCCGAGAAGGGCATCGCGTGGGTGAAGATGACCGCGACCGGCCCCGCCGGCCACGGGTCCCGCCCCGATCCCGTCCAGGCGCCCCACGTCCTGGCGCGCGCGGCGTACGCGCTCGAGCAGTACAAGCCCGAGCTGCACTGGCACTGGAGCCTGTTGGAGCTGTTCAAGAACGTCGGGGCGACCCAGCACGGGCTCACGCGGATGGTGCTCTCGAGCCCCGGTCTCACGAAGCTGGCCCTCCGGCACCGGCTGAGCAGCAACCCGGCCACCCGGGCGGTGCTGATCAACACCATCAACTTGACCAACTACTCCGGGGGCAGCTCCCCGAACGTAGTGCCCACCGAGGCGAGCGCTACGCTCGACTGCAGGCTCTTGCCCGGGACCACGCCCGACGACATGCTCGCGACGTTGAGGGCGCTCGTGCCGGACCCCGCCATCCGGTTTGAGCTGCTCCAGGGGCGCACCGCGAACGAGAGCCCGACGGACGACGCGCTCTACCGGGCGCTGGCCGCGCACGCCGTCACGGACGCCACCGGGGCTGTGCGGGCGGACGCTGCCGCGGGGCCCGTCCTGTCCGTGGGGTTCACCGACTCGCTCCTGCTGCGCCCGCTCGGCGTCCACGCCTACGGCTTCGTCCCGTTCGAGATCTCGCTCGACGACGCCAACACGATGCACGGGCACAAGGAGCGCGTGAGCATCGAGAACATGCGCAACGGCCTCCGGATCCTCTACTCTGCCATCCTCGACGTCTCCCACGCCTGACCCCTGGCGCCTATGCTCCTCTTGCTCTCCGTCGCCCTCGCCGGCGCACCTCCCCCGCCGATCGTCAACGGCTCCGCGACTGACAACTACCCGCAGGCGGTCATGCTTCGGCACGCGACGTCCGACTGGCGCACGGTCTACATCTGCACCGGGACGCTCATCGCGCCGCACTGGGTGCTCACCGCTGCGCACTGCCTCACCGATCCCGAGCACGAGGGGCTCACCGAGCTCCACGTGTACATGGGGACCGTGTGGTCGAACGACGCCGCGGAGCAGGCCGCGGACGACTGGTACACGCACCCGGACTACTCGGTCTCGGACGACGGGCTCGACATCGTCGCCGACCTCGGCCTGGTGCACGTGCCCGAGGGCTACAGCATCGACGGCAACGTGCTGAACGCCACGCCGATCACCGAGAGCGACGTCGGCACGGACTTCCGGTATGTCGGCTGGGGCTCGTCGGACGACTACAGCTACGACGCCGGCTACGTGAAGCGCGAGGCGGACGTCCCGCTCTCGGGCCTCGAAGGCGAGTTCCTGCTCGGCTACGACCCCGGCGGGAGCGCGACTTGCGGAGGCGACAGCGGCGGCCCAGTGTTCGCGATCGACGGCGGCGGGATCGGCGCGCTCGTAGCGGTGCACAGCTTCGGCCGAGACGACGACGGCACGCTCTGCGCGGGCAGCACGTCCGGGGACACCCGGGTGGACCTGTACGTAGACTGGATCACCGGCGAGGTGGCCGACGCGACGACGACCGCGGACGCGGCAGGCGACGACACGGGGCCAGTAGACGACACCGGCGACACCCACGGCGCGAAGCAGACGCCGGAGGAGAAGTCGGGGTGCGCGACCGCGCCCGGGCAGCCGGGCTGGCTGTTCGTCGCCGCGGGGTTGGCGCTGGCGGCGCGGCGGAGGGTCCGGCGGGGGGCGTGAGCGGCTGCGGAGATCTGGGAGCAGTTCGACCACTGCCGCGCTACCCGTTCACCCGGGCTTCAACCGCGTCCAGCCCGTTCCGCGCGAGTTGGGTGCTGATCGGCCCCCGGGGCGCGGACGCCACCGCGGAAGCGTAGGCAGCGCCTGACAACAGGGCCCACCGTGCCTCTCCGGCGCTCGGGGCAGCGGTGTCGGCGGGGTAGCAGGCGAGCACGCCGCGGATCGCGGCCGGCGCGAGCGACTCGAGCCACGCGCGCTCGCCGGTGAGCGCGAGCAGCGCGCGCACGAGCTCCCAGCCGAGGCGGCGGTGCCTGGCTTCGTCGCGGACGATTCGGTCCACCGCGCGGCGAACGACGGGCTCCAGGTCCGCCTTCGCCATCGCCTTGAAGCACTCCAGCGCGAGCGTCTCGTGCACGGCGAACTCCTGGAACGCCGCCGCTAACGCCCGGCGGCCCAGCGGCTCGGACGGCGCGATCGAGACGCCGGTCTCGGCGACGACGATGGTGTCGGGCTCGAGGAAATGGCTGATCCGGTCGAAGAACCGGTCCACGGTCAGGGCTGCGAGCGGCGCCACCGTAAACGGCTCCGCGGGACGGTGCACGCCCGCGTCGACCGCGGGTCGGATGCCCAACGTCCCCGGCTCCCGCGGCTGCAGGCGGCGCGCGAGGCCCAACATCAGCTCCGACAGCGCGACCCGCTCGTAGACATGGTGCTTGACCTGCACCGAGCGAATGTTGGCGCTGATCGTGCGGGACTCGTCCAGGGTAGCCGTGAATCCGCCGGTGTTGAAGTCGGTGAGCAAAGCGCCGAGCTGCAGTACGCAGTCCGCGCTCTCCACTCGCTCACGGACATACGGGCGGCTGCGGTCGCCCTGGTAGAGCCCGATGAATTGGCCGCCATGCTCCGACAGCATCGCCTTCCCCAACATGCGGGTCACGAACGGGAAGCCGCTGCTCTTCAACAGTTGGCCGAGCTCCGCCTGGAGCCCGAACCGAACCAGCTCGACATCCGCGATGATGATGGGCTTGCGGGCGCCCCGGATCATCGTCATCGCCTCGTCGAGGGCCTCCGCGAGCGCGGTTGGGTCGCTCGCGTCCACCGCGGCCTGCACCTCGCCGGCCGGCGACCGACAGGGCATCGCGACGACGTCCGCCGGGATGCAGATGTACACCGGCTGCCGCTGGGTCAGGCACGCGCACAGCACGCGATCAATCTCGTCCGGCGCTGTCTCCCCGCAGCTGAGCAACGTGCTCGCCGCCGTGATGCTCTCGAACATCCGCATCGGGATGCCGTAGTCGCCGAGCGTGTGGTGGAGCAACGCACGCCTCTGGAAGTGCGCAGTCGCCGGGGCGCCGGTGATCACGACGACGGGGATGCGCTCGGCGAACGAGCCGGCCACCCCGTTGATGGCGCTTAGCTCCCCGACCCCGTAGGTGGTCACCAGGGCGCCGACCCCGCGGATGCGCGCGTAACCGTCGGCTGCATAGGCCGCGTTCAGCTCGTTGCACGTACCAACGTACTCGACCTCGCTGTCCAACACGTGGTTGAGGAAGCCGAGGACGAAGTCCCCGGGCACCCCGAAGATGTGCCCCACGCCAAGCTGGCGAAGCCGGGTGAGCAGGTAGTCGGCGACGGTGATCATGGAGATGGCTCCTGCAAGCTTTGGACCGGACGGAATGCACCCCAAGATGCTGATACTACTCATCGAAGGTCGATGCTGCCGCACACCGCCCAATCACGTTGAACGACGAGGCATCAAACTGGACGCGGTCCGGCAAGCACGCCACGAGGCCAAGCGGCGACTCGATGACGACGAGCCCGCGCGTCTGGACGAACTGCGGCTCTCACGTCCCGCTGGACGAGTACCGCTCGAGCCCGAACCGGAAGAAGCCGTACGCGGCGGCCATCGCCGCGAACGAGACTGGGAGGTGGACCCAACCGAGGGTCAAGCGCCCGAGCACGGTCGCCGCGGGGATGTAGGCGAGGAAGCCCAGGAGCCCAATGACCAGCAAGTACCGCACGGCGCGGGGGTAGAGCTCGAACGGGTAGCGGGCGTAGCTCGCGGCTTGGAACACCGTGCCGACGGCGGTGCCGGTGTGCTTTACGTGGAACCCGAGCGACGCAAACGCTACCAAGATGGACGCAAAAACCCCCAGCGACCCCAGGACGCCGGGCACAATCATCAGCGCCGCCCAACCAATCGACAACTTCCACGCTGCGACCGACATCACGGCCACCGCGACTGCGACGCCGGGCAGCTCCTGGCCGGCGATGTTGTCGACGAGGATGCCGAGCAGCGGGTCGCCCGGGCGCAGCAGGATGCGGTCCATCTCCCCGTCGACCAGGTAGCGCCTGTTCAACACGAACAGCCCGGCGCAGCTGAAGTGCGCGAGCGCCACCACGGTCTCGAGCCAGGACCACAAGAACAGCACCTCCCAGCCGGTCCACCCCGCGAGCGACGGGATGTGCTGAAACATCGTGCCCAGCAGCGTGCCGCCGACCGCCATGACAATCACGTTGCCGAACACGCTCGTGAAGAAGTCCAGCCGGAAGCGCAGCGGCGCGCGGAGCTGCACGAACGCGCGTCGCGCGAGTCCTCGGGCGTTGACCATTCCGGGCATGCCGCCGGTTAGCACGCCCGCATGAACGTGATCGTCAACGCCGACGACCTCGGCATGAGCCCCGCGGTCAACGACGCGATCTTCAAGGCGTTCGACGAGGGTCTACTCCGCTCGACAACCCTGCTCGTGCACGGCCCCGCGTTCGGCGACGCCGTCACGCGACTGCGCGAACGGCCGGGGCTGCGCGCGGGCGTGCACCTGGACACCACCGAGTTCCACTCCTCGTCGGACCGCTTTCGGAGCTGGACGGACCAAGTGCAGCGCGCCCGGGACGCCGGCATCGAGCCCTCGCACCTCGACTCCCACCAGCACATGCACCTGCGCTGGGCGGCGCTGCCGGCGCTCGCCCGGGTGGTCGAGGCGACGGGCGTTCGCGCGATCCGGGGGCGGTCCCTCGACTACGGCCCCTCGGCGCGCTCGCGGGCCTGGCGGGCTCTGGTGCGCGGGTTCGCCGAGATGCCCGACCACTACGTGTCGATGGAGCACTGGCTCGCCATCGGACGTCCCGACCGCCCGGGGGTGACCGAGATCATGGTTCACCCAGGCAACCCGCACAACGCCCGCTACGCCGTGGAGATGGTGGCCCTCGCCGAGCACGCGCGCGGGTGGTGCCTGCAGACGTTTGACGAGTTGAGCTGAGCCGGTCGGCCGGTACCGGGCCGTGATGCGGGCGCAATACCGGGGCGAGGCCCGGGTGGCGTCACGAGAGCTCGAGGTTGGCCAGCCACGGGAGCCCGGGCGCGTCCGGTTGGTTGGTCGGAGGGGCCATGTCCGGTTACGCCCGAGCCGGGGGAATTGGACGCATGCATGTTTGGCATCTCACGTGGTCCACCGCATCACGTCACCCGATCGCTGCCCAGGAGTCGGACCGGCGCGCGCTCGTGCGCCTGCTCGGGCGCGTAGCGGGCGACTCCATCGCCCTCTTCTGCATCGCGGACGACCACCTGCACGTGGTGTTGTTCTGCACCGAGCCGGCGCGAGGCCGGATCGCCCAGGCGCTCTCGCTCGCTCTCGCAGCGGCCTGCTCGGAGTCCCTCTGCCCGGCTCACACGCGACGTGTTGAGGAGCGCTCGCACCTCGCCTGGCTTGCAAACCACTACATCCTGGGTCAGCCGATCAAACACGGGCTCGCCTCCCACCCCGCGCTGTGGTCGGGGTCGTGCTTTCCCGACCTCGTGGGGGCCAGGGTGATCCCCGGGCTGCGGCTCCGGGTCTTCGATGCTCTTCCCCGCTGGCGACTCGGGGACGCGTTCGTCGCAGTCGGCCTGCCGCGGGTTCCGCTGACCCCCGTCGAGGACGCGTTGGCCCGGCGACTGGGGGCCTCCCGGGCTGTTGCCTCCGTCGCGAGCGCGTGCGCGGGCGACGCGGGCCTCCGCGGCCGAGGCGATTGCGAGACCCTCGGCCGGCGCGCCGTCGCGCAGATCTGCAGCGCCGCGACGATCAGCACAGGGGAGATGGCGTTCGCCCTCGGGATCACGCCACAGGCGGCGAACCGCCTCGTCCGTCGGGCAGCGGACGCGGGGGCCAGCCCGGGCGCTGAGGGTCTGGCCGCGAGGTGTGCCGAACGTCGGTATCGGCGGCCGGAAGGCGCCGGCCCGGACCTCGACCGGCTGGTGGCAGCGGCGAGGCTGCACCTTGCCCTCGAGCAGGTGGTGGCCGGACTGCCCGCGACCGCGCGTGAGCCCGACCCACCTGCGTACACTCCTTTCGGCCGTTCAGGGAGCGAGAGCCCTGAGAACCCTGGGGCGAGGGTGACGGCTCACCCAGCGTTTGAGGTTCGCCCTGAGAACCCTGGGGCGGGGGTGACGGCTCACCCAGCGCTTGAGGTTCGCCCTGGGAACCCTGGGGCGAGGGTGACGGCTCACCCAGCGCTTGAGGTTCGCAGGTGTGCCCGGCAGTGCCTTAGCCCCGCGCACCTCGCGACGCGCGCCACAGGACGGTCCCGCGGAGGCGGAATTATGTAGCTTCCACCGTTGGGGCGCCGACCCGGACGGGGGCCGGCCCTGACGAGCCCCCGCGCCCCCCGGCACCCCTCGCGGCCGAAACCAGTGTGGCGTGGATCAGTTCTCGCCAGCACACGTGGGTCGCTTTGGCCAGCGCCGAACTTTGA
>CALQBK020000095.1 GCA_943328795.2 Bifidobacterium breve | reverse complement strand
GCTGCGCTGCGCTGCGCTGCGCTGCGCTCGCGAGCCCGTGGTACGCTTGTTGCAAGAAGCAGGTCGCGGCTTCGCTCCCGCGGGGAACTCCCCGCCTTTACACCGCATTCTCCGGAGTCCACCATGGGCATCATCACCGTCCTTCCCGAGGTCAACCAGGCGGTCAGCGCCACGTCGAGCTCGTACGTGTACTTTTGGCTGACGCGCTACATCGCGTGCATGGGCATGGACATGGCACAGTCGACGATCAAGGTCGCCAACGTCACCGGCAACTTGCAGGTCACGCCGTTCGTGCAGTTCGCCGAGGTGCGGCCGGACAAGCCGCGCGCGCCTGGCGGCATCCCGTCCGTGACGCCGACCGTGATCAGCACCAACAGCGAGAACATCGTGCCAGCGTCGGACTACGCGATCGCGGCGGCCGCAGCGGGGAACACGTACGCGCGGTTCGGCGTCGGGTGCAAGGTGAGCTCCGGCTCGTTCGGCAACGCCGACGTCGCGTTTCAGCTCTCCTTCCTGCAGCTCGGCATGCTGCTCACGCCGTGGTCCGGCCACCTCGTGGCGACCAGCACGACGACGATCTTCATCCCCATCGCGGCGTGGATGCCGGCGTTGAACGTGAAGGCGTTCGAGGCGACGATCGTCATCTCGGACATCACGGGGCTATGCGCGGTAGACCTCGTGTACCGCACGGCGGCCAAGTCGACTGAGGACCCGGACGCGTGGTCCGCCGGCATTTTGACCGCGGCGCTGACCGCCAACGGCGAGACCAACAGCGGGGAGCGGACGGTGAGCCTGACGGGCAAGATGTGGGTGCAGCCTGGGCTGATGTACAAGCTCACGTCGGGCACCACGCCGGGCCAGGTCGACATCAACGTGCTGCTCGGGGTACGGCAGGCCGCATGAGCGCGAACCCTCGCCAGGATGGCTGCCACGGTGGCGCGTGCAAGCGCAGCGCGGACCAGGCGAACGACGTGCTGTCGTACATGGCGACGTTGGGTTCAGGGTTTCGCGGCGCGTCGGCAGCGGAGCTTGGGGGGGACGTCTGGGTGCCGCCCGAGTGGTCGCGGGGAGGCTCGGTGGGGGCGGGTTGCGAGGGGCCGCCCGCGCCCAGAGCGAAGGGCTGTCAGAAGCAGGGGCCGGGCTGCGCGAGCCGGGCGTGCAACGAGTGCGCGGACATGGCGGTCGAGGTCCTCGACTACATGGCGAGCCTCGGAGATGGGATCGCGCGGGCGACGCCGGAGAGCGTGCTGGAGAGTAGGATGAACGGTGGGTTTGTGCCGGGAGGGCATAGGATCAGTCTGTGGGGCACGAGCCGCTTCCTAGGCTCCGCATGGCTCTCGGGTCGGGCGGGGACGTCGGGTAGCTTCCCGCCTCCGAGTGGAGCGTCCGCGCTTGAGGAACGTCTTGGCCTCGCGACGAGCACAGAGTGCACCGGCGACTGCCTTGAGGTCGACCCTGTGGTAGCCTGCGGGAATTCGGCGACCAACCCTACGAACAGCGTGTGGCCCGTTGGATGGCCCGGACTCAGCGGCGTCGGGGATTGGATTCCCAAGCTCGGCGGTGGATGCGAGCGGGTGGTCGAATGTGCGGACTACTCGGCGAGTTGTGGACGGACGGAGTGGACCAACTCGACGGGCGCTTGCGCTGGTGGCGATCCGCCCTGTACCGTTGGCGCTTGGACTGGATGGGTGTTCACACCGAACGACGCTGGCGGGGATTGCCAGAGTACTTGGACATGCGTCGGGAGCAGTTGCGGCACCAACAAGGGCGGCGGAGTATTTCCCGATAGCGGAGTGCAATATGGAAACGATGGCGGCACCGACAGGAGCACGCGCCCCGCCAAGCAGAGCTGCGAGGGAGTGCAAGTCCAGGGGGGGCGGCGATTGGCCGTGCCAAGTCACGGGGTCGATTCGGAGACCACTCCTGACCTTTCCAAGCTGATCCCCGCGGAGGAAACCGACTGCTGGATGGATGGGGTTGCGCTTCGGGAGGAGATTGCTCGGGGCTACTGCACTGCGAAGGGCGAGGCAGCGGATGGTTGGACGGAGTACTGGTGCATCCCGGAGACTCGTCCGGATCTCGTTCCAAATCCGAACAACTGCGCCGGTTCCATCGGGAACCACTTCTTGCTTCGACGGAGGGGGTGTTCACTGACGGCGCAGTGGTGTTGTACGGCGTACCTGTGCGGCCCGCCAGTTTGAGCGTGTTTGGCCTGCTCGTCGCCCTCCTCGTCGCCTCGGAGGCGCACGCTGACGAACCGCCCTGCTCGATAGGAGTTGCAGGAGTGGTGTTCGAGGTACGCGGGACCGAGCATGAGGTCTGGGCGCAGCGGTTTTTGTCCCGTGACTTTGCCGATGCGGTAGCGATACAAGTCGCTCGCGGGATTGGGGCGTCGGGGGCCTGGTCGAACCCGTTCTCGGTGGACTACCTACTCCAGGCGGATTGCCCAGCTGGGGGCAGTGCATGTACTCTAACGCTGATCGGTCTGGGGTGGCCGGAGGAGTTCGGCGTTGGCCTGCTTTCCGGGTCGGCCCAGCTCACCGTGTTCGTCACCACGAACAGCCCAGGATCTTACACGGTGGATGACGCGCTCTTTCGGCTCAGCATGCGCGGAGGTCAGGTCGCCGAAAACTTGGTTCGGCGCCCCTTTCGCGTCGGCTGGAGGCGGCCCGCCCGCATCCTCGACGTAGTGCGGCGGGGCTTCGCGCTTACTTGCTCGGGCCGCTACCCCAATGCGCCGGCCGAAACAGAACGTGCAATTATTCCGTTTTGAACGATGGCATCGCGCGCCGCGCTCCTCGATCGCGTCGATTGAGCCACGCCCGCTCACCGCCCGCTCGACACCTTCAGCACCCGCTCGGCGGTCGCCCCGGACGCCTCCATCACCGCGATGGTGTGCTTGCCCGCCTCGGGCGTCCACCACTGCCGCTCGCCCGCGGGCCCGCGCACCAGCAGCTTGCCGTCCACGAACCAGGTGACATCGCCGTCTGCCTCGGCCTCGAGCGGGACCTCTTGGCGGTCGGCCGCGAGCCCTGGGATCAGCAAGACCTGCTGGTTCTCGCCCGGGCTCACGATCCGCGGGCCCCGCGCCGCGCCGGGCGAGCAGCCCGGGGCCCACGCCGGAAGCGCCGGCAGGCCGCGGTAGCGATCCTCGAGGTGGCGCGCGACGTTTGGCGGCCACTGGACGAACAGCGCCTCTTCACCGGGCGGCGTGCCGTCTGGGCAAGCGGGGCCGACGCGCTGGCTGGTCGTGGGGTCGGTCCACGCGACGACGTGCAGCGAACACGCCGTGTGGGGCGCGTGCCCGACGATGCCGAGCGCCCGGGCGTGCGGGCAGCGGGGCCCGGCGAGCTCACCGGAGAGCGCGCAGACCTCGACGGACTCGACGTCGGAGGGCGCGGGGTCGGGCTCGGTGACCCCGTCGTCCAGGCCCTCCAACGTGTCGAACAACAGGGGGGCCGCGCTCTCGGCGCCGACCAGCGCGGTGGACGGCGCCTGGTCCAGGTTCCCGAGCCACGCGACGACGGTGTACCGGGCGCCCGAGCCAACGGCCCACGCGTCCCGGTTGCCGAAGCTCGTGCCGGTCTTCCAGTGGATCTCCAGCGGGACCTCCGCGAGCGTCGCCCGGGACGGGAAGTCGGGCCGGTCGCGCAGGCGCAGCGTGCTGCGGGTCATCCAGGCCGCGCCCTTGGAGAACAGCCGGATCGGCGCGGGCGTGCGCTCGTCGGCCAACACGGAGAGGGTGCGCGCGCGGCCGTCCTCGGCGATCGCGGTGTAGAGCTGCGCGAGCTCCCAAGGGGTGAGCTCGAGGCCGCCCAGGATCGCGGAGAGCCCGTAGTAGCCGGGGTTTCCGGACAGGTGGCGCAGCCCGCCGGCGCGCAGCGTGCCGAGGAACGACTCGACGCCGAAGTTCGAGAGCAAGTTGACGAACGGGACGTTGAGCGAGCGGCTGAGCGCCTCGTCCATCCGCACCATGCCGGACCAGTCGTGGTCGTAGTTCTCAGGGTTGTAGGCTCCGTAGTGCGCGGGCACGTCTGGCACCAGCGCGGCGGGGCGCGCGAGGCCGCGATCCAGCGCCAGCGCGTAGAGCACGGGCTTGAGGGTGGAACCGGGCGAGCGCGGCTCGGAGAACGGGGGCATCCACGACCCGGGCCAGTCCCCGAGGCCGTCGAGGCCGGCCATCGCGCGCACCTTCCCGGTGGCGTGCTCGACCACGAGGATCGCGCCGTTGTGGATGCCGCGGCGGTGCAGGTCGGCGCCCGCGCGGGCCAGGACGCGGTCGGCTACGCGCTGCACGCCGGGGTCCAGCGTCGTCTCCAGCACGCGGCTGGGGGCGTCCCGCGCGTGGAGCCAGCGAGCGGCGTGCGGGATGTCGCGCGGGACCGCGGCGAACGCGACCGGCACCGGGGTGTTGAGGGCAGCGTCGAGCACGTCGCCGGTCCAGAGCCGCCGGGCGATGGACTCGCGGGCGGCCGCGAGCCGGTCCCGGTTGCGGGGCGAGGGGTAGCGGTGGTTCGGGTCCTGCGGGATCGCGAGCAGCAGCGCGATCTCGCCCGGGGAGAGGTTGGCCGCGGTGTGGCCGAACATCCAGAGCGACGCGGCCTCCACGCCCTGGATGTTGCGCCCGTAAGGCACCAGCGCGAGGTAGTCCGCGAGCGTCTCGCGCTTCGACTGCCGCAGGTCGATCTGCAGCGCCCGGGCTGCCTCTACGCCCTTCGAGGCCCACGTCCGCGACTTGGGCTCGCTCATCCGCGCGACCTGCATCGTGAGCGTGCTCGCGCCGCTGACGATGCGGCCCCGCGAGAGGTCTTGCCCCGCCGCCCGTACGACCGAGAGCGGATCGACCCCGGGGTGCAGCCAGTACCGCTCGTCCTCGATCGCCAACAGCGCGCTCACGTAGGCGGCGTCTACGTCGTCGACGCGCACGGGCACGCGCCACTGCTCGTCCGGCGAGAGCGACAACCAAGCCGCGGAGCCGTCTGCGTACCGGATCTCCTCGGACCCGGGCCGCTCGAGCGCCGCGGGGAGGGGCCAGCACCACGCGAGCGCCATCACCGCGGGCCAGAGCGCGAACGCGAGGACGGCGGCCGGCCCGAGGTGGCGGAGGTGGGGGGCGAGCAGGGCGCGGGTCAGCATGGTTGGGCGCTCCGTCCGGGGCCGTCTACAGCACCTTGCCTTCCCAGGGCCCCGTCACGACTACGGATCCGCCGCTCTCCCGCGCCCAGATCGTCGGGTCGTACATCGCCTCTACGCTCACCTCCGGCAGGTGGAACGACCCCGCGAAGGTCGCGCGCGTCATGTAGACCACGTGCACCTCCTGGTCGGCGTCCAGGGCCCCGAAGATCGAGACCCGGTCGTCGCGGACGTCGAGGTTCTCGCTCTCCCACAGCGAGTCCGGGTCCACCCAGTCCGGCAGGGAGCCGCGCCCGAGGCGCGGGTTCTCGATCTCCCAGGACGCGGCGACGCGGTCGGTGAGCGCCAGGTTCTGCACGCGGGCGCCGTAGGTGTTGTGCACGGTGATGTCCACGTAGATCGGGGTGCCGAGCGCCAGCTTCGTGGGGTCCACCACCTCGCCGGCGGCGTCCTTCCACTGCCGGCTCACCTGGACGCCGTGGTTCCCCCACAGGTCCTTGTCGAACACCCGGTTGCCGGTGGTCGAGACCACCGCGTACAGGCCCTTCTTCCCGTCGATGGTCAGCCCGCCGGGCTGCAGCGTCGGCGCCGACAGCAACCAGGTGCCCGTGCTGCCCCCTACGCCGGGCACCACAGCCCCGCTGCGCGTGAGCGTAGCCGTGACGCTCTCGACGTCCTTGCTGAGCGACTTCGCGAGCCCGGTGAGCCCCCAGGCGACCTCCTGCGTGGTGTACCAGCGGCTCGCGCTCGACTCCGACAGGCCGCTGGCGACGGCGTCGGCGAGGGGCTGCCCGGCGGCGTCCGCGCCGAACAGGTCACGGAACATCGACAGGATCAGTCCGCGCTCGCGGAGGCTGGACCAGAACGACCAGTCGTTGCGCCGCTCGTTCGTGGTGCTGGTGCGCGGGTGCTTGAGCTGGCTCTCGTAGCGGTGGTCGCCCGCGAGCCAGATCGCCGCCTGCAGCATGTAGATGTCCTCTTCACTCGCGTCTTTTCCGAGCGTGTCGTACAGGCGCTGGGCGGTGGCCGCCTGGGGCTGCCCGGCCCGGGCGAGCAAGTAGTGCACGTACGCACGGTCGTGGTCGGTCACCCGGGTGCTGCTGACCTCGCGGCCGAGCCAACGCACGGCGTCGTCGAGGTCTGACTTCGGCACGGCGTACCCGGCTTGTTGGGCGTCCAGCAAGAAGTGAACCGCGTAGGTCGAGCCCCACACCACCGGCTCCCGGCCGCCGGGCCAGTACGAGAACCCGCCCGACGGGGTCTGCATGCCGAGCACCCGGTCGATGCCCGCCTGCACCATGTCCTCGATCTTGTGGTCGCGGACGCTGTCGGGCGCGACGTGGGTGAGCAGGTCGCGCGCGTAGAGCAGCGGGCGCGCGCTGGAGGTGGTCTGCTCGATGCAGCCGTACGGGTAGTGGATCAGGTACTTGAGGTGGCCGAACGCCTGCGCGTACGGGTTGGCGGTCACCCAGACCTGGGTGCGCTCCGTCCCTGGCTTCCAGCCGGCGAGCGCGCTCGACAACGACGTCGGGCCGTCCAACGGCAAGCGGACGGTCTCCGAGGCCTCCGGCTCCCAGAGGCCCACGGGGATGTCGAAGTGGTCGGTCGAGGTCTCCTTCCCGGCGGTGGCCTTGACGTCCACGCGGGCCGCGCCGGTGGTGCGGGCGGCGAGCTGGAAGACGAGCGTGCCGGAGGCGTTGGGCGCGAGCTTCAAGTGGCCGCTCTGCGCGCCGCCGAGGCCGAGCGACAGGCCGCGGCCGGCGATGTCGACGAACGCGAGCTGGCCCGGGGAGGCGGCTTCGCTCACGTTCATCTCCAGGCGCACGTCTTGCGCGCTGCCGGTCAGGTTGGTGACCTGGACCGGGACCTGCGCCATGTCGCCGACCGTCAGGAAGCGCGGCATCGTGGCGACGAGCGTCAGCGGGTCACGGACGACGACGTCCGCGCTCGCCGAGCCCATCTTCGTGCGCGTAGCGGCGACCGCCATCACGTGGAGCGAGCCGCGGTAGCTGGGGATCGGCAGCGTGATGGTCGTCTTGCCGCTCTCGGGTACGACCACGACCCCGCTCCACAGCGCGACCGGGTGCACCATCTGCACGCGCCCGCCGCCAGACTCGGCGTCACCGCCGGTGTGCCGACCCGCGCCGCCGGGCTGGGACAGCAGCGTCCACCCGACGGTCTCGTAGCTGGTCACGCCCAGCGCCCGCCGCGCGAAGATCGTGGGCTCCGGGTCGGGGTCGGCGAAGTCGGTGAGCGAGAGGATGCCCTCGTCCACCGCGGCGACCGTGACGAACGCGGGCTCGGACTGCTTGCCGATGTCGAGCTGGATGGTGAGGGGGCTCTGCGGACGCACCTCGTCGGGGACCGTGAGCACGACGTCCATCGTGTACTTCTCGGGCACGATCCGCACGCTGGCGACGCCAAACGCGCGGTCCGGCATGAACGCCTCGGCGGACTCCAGGTGCGGGTCCTTGATCAAGAGCGCCGAGACGTAGACGTTGGGCTTGAACCCGTCCACGTCGAACGTCCAGCTCGTGTCGCCCGCCTGGACGTCTTGCCAGTGGCTCTCGGTCACCGAGTCGGTCTCGACCGTCCAGAGCATCCGGCCCGCGTAGGGCGCCCGGGTGGTCACGACGATGTCCTCGCCGACGCGCGCGGACTCGGGCACCTTCAGCGGCAGGGAGCCCGGCAGCTGCGGCCGCGGGGTCTGGTCGATGCTCGAGTCCCAGCTCGACCACCACCAGCGACGCCCCGCGCTGTCTACGCGGAGCTCAGTGCGGCTGCGGCCGAGCTCGGCCACGACGATCCACCCCTGCGCGTCCTGGTTCGGCGTGAGCTCGACGCTGAACGCGCCGTTGGTGGCGGTCACCCCCACTGTCGCCTCCTGCGCGCGCCGCGGGCTGCGCCGGTACACGCTCTCGTTCGCGTCTTCGTCCCACACCCAGCCGACCTCCTCCTCGAGGCGCATCAGCGTGAGCTTGAGCGGCGTGGACCCAGTGACCGGCTTGCCTTGCCAGTCGGTCACGACGCCCTCGACCTTGAACGGGTGGCCGACGTCCACGGTCTCCGGCGCCTTGAGCCCCACGTAGGAGGCGTCCGGGTGCACGTGCACCGTCGCCGAATTCACGGTGGTGCGCCCGCTCTCGCCTTCGAACACGGCCGCCCGGGCGGTCAACGTGCCGGGGCCGGTCAGCCCGCTCGCGCCCGGCGCTGTTGGGCAGGTGATCGTCGCGTGCCCGAGGGCATCCAGCGTGCCGCTCGCCGAGCCGAGGGTGACGGGGCGCGGGGTGGTCTCGCCGTCGACTACGATCGGCCCGAAGTGGTACCCAGGCTGCGCGGCCGGCGCGAACTCGCCGGGCGCGATCTGGCAAGAGAGCTCGACCTCGGAGCCGCCTGCGACCCCGCCGAAGAGCCAGTCGCCTTGCACGTCTACCGCGACCGAGTCGGTCGCCAGCGCGTCCTGGACCTTCGCGGTGGCGTCTACGCGCAGCCGCTCGGGCACGAACTCCTCGACGTTGAAGGTGACGTCCCCGGTGGACTTCCCGCCGATCTCCGACGCGACGCGGTACGCGCCGGTCGTCGCCCAGTCGCCAAAGGTGACATCCCACGCCGCGATCCCGGCCTCGTTGGCCTCGACCACCTGCTTGCGCAGCTCCTTCCCGGTGGGGTCGTAGAGCTTCAGCACTGCGGGGACGGCCGGCGACGGCGCGAGGTGGTCCTCGCCGCGCACCAGGGCGGCCACGTGGGCGATGTCGCCGGGCCGGTACACGCCGCGGTCGGTCCAGAGCGCGACGCGGTAGGGCGCGTCCACGCCGGTCGCGCCGGCGGTGTCCGCCGGGACCTGGAGCTGCAAGTCGGCGAACTTCAGGTAGGTGAAGTCCTTGCCTTTGCTCGCGAGCAGCGCGACGGGGGGGGTGGAGTCCACGCCGTCCGCGGGCAACGCGATGCTGCAGTGGCCGTCGCCGTTGGTGTCACACGTGCCGAGGCCCTGGCCGCTCGGCCGCACGAGGGACACCTTGACGCCGGACAGCGGCGCGTTGGTGTGCACGTCGATGGCCCAGGCGTCCACGTTGCGGGCCCAGCTGTGCTCCGCGTCGGTCGAGCTGACCTTGGCGACCAGGTGCATGTCGGTGAGCAGGATCCGGGACACGGCCCGCGCGTCGACGGGGGTGTTCGCGCGGGATCGCCAGCCGCCGCCCGTGTCCGGCGACTCGTCTTCGTCTACAGGCTCCGCGGCCTCGGGCGCGGGGTCCACCTGCGCGAGGCTGAGCTCGTACACGCCGCTCTCGGCGTCGGGCAAGAGCCCGCCGACGTCGATCCAGGACGTGGCCTTCTCGTCGATCGGGTCGGGAAGCGCGATCTGCTTCTTGAGCACGACGTTGGCCGTGCGCGAGTCCGCCGGCTCACTGCCACTCATCCAGAAGACGAGGTTCTCTTGCGGCACGTGCCGAACGGTCAGCTCGACGGCCGGCACGTTGGTGTGCTGGATCGCGAGCGCGGTCCACGCCGAGTGCGGCAGGTAGCGGCCGCGGTTCGCAAAATCGATCTTCGCCGCGCGGTGGGGGATGTCCAGCGTGCTCTCGAGCTCGGTCTGCAGTGTGCCGCCGTCCACGGTGCTCGCGCCGGCGTCCACGCGGAGGGTCAGCTGGCCGAACAGGAATTCGCCGAACACGCGAAAACCCGTGTCCGAAGCGGTCACGGTCACGGGCACGGCCTGGCCCTCAACGGAGACGTGGACCGCGCTGCCGATCGACGCGGCGTCCAGCATGCAGCGGGTGGAGAGCTGGTAGTCTTCGTAGCTGTCCCGGTCCCAGAACCAGCGGCTCCCCTCGACCGCGTCGTCTTTGCAGAGCACGTCGACGTAGAAGCCGTTCATCCCCTCGCGCGCCTTCACCGCGGCGATGGTCATCGCGGGCCCGGGCTTCGCGAAGCGGACGCTGATCGCGTTCGAGCCCGCCTCGATCGACGCGTCCTCCGCCAGCTTCACCCCGGCGCTCACGTTCACCGCGATCTCGCGGCCGACGCGGGCCTTCACCGCGTCGCCCCGCACGATGGCTTGCACCGTGTTCGCGGTCCCGCCCGCCTCGAAGGACGCGGGCACCTGCGCGTCGCCGTCCAAGAGCCGCACGTGGCTCGCCACGTCGTCTACGCTCACCGGGCCGCTGAACGAAAGCAGGATGGTGGCGTGGTCCGCTTCCCAGCTCACCAGCGCGGCGCGCGAGAACGCGAAGGGCGGCGTGGTGAACTCCGCGGTCTTCTCGGTCCACCCCGCGAGCCAGTCTGGCGGCTCCTTCGAGCCGTCCACCCGCAGGCCCGTGCCGACCGAAACGAGCCGGGCTCGGTACGCGGTGCCTGGCTTCAACGACTCAGACGCGGTGAACACCAGCGACGAGCGATCCTCTACGGTGAGCGTGCCGGCCACGGGCGGGTCGAGCACTAGCTCCGTGCCGGCGGGCGGGGCCTTCCCGACCGTGGAACTCGGGAAGATCGGCAAGTTCGCGTGGAACGCGACGGCATTCGGAATGGCGCCGTCGTCCCCCCGGGTGCGGAACACGAAGGCGAGCTCGCGGGGGGCGGTCTCGGGCATGGAGCCGTCGGGCTGCAGCACGCCGTCCTTCGACGTCCCGCCGGAGCAGCCGAACGTGGTGCCGACGAGCGCGAGGGTGAGGAGCAGGAGCGGGGAGAGGGAGCGGCGGGTGGGCATGGAGACCTCGGACGGACCGGGAAGAGCAAGGGGCGTGCCAGGGCGACAAGCGAGGTCCCGCCGGGGGCCCACGCTTGGCGCCGCCGGCGGGATCTACCGATCAGCGCGGGGCTCGTCGGGATTCGTAGACTTGGAGGAGCGGGAGCTCGAGCGCGGTGAGGAACCCGCCCTTGCCGGCCCCGGTGTCGAGCGCGTACACGCAGTCGCCGGCCCAGAGGTCCGACGGGTCCTCCGGCGTGAAGTTCGAGTACTCGGGCGGAAGCACCCCCGTGACGGTGTGCCCGACGACGATCGGCTTGCCCCGGTAGTGCGTGAAGAACTCGCGGGTGCGGAGCCAGAGCAAGGGGGTAGGGGGGTCGACCTCGGACGGGTGCAGCCACCGGCCGCCGCTGTAGGGCACGCCCGCGTGCACGTAGATGCCGTGCGCATCCTCGTACCAGAACGGCAAGTCGCGAAAGAACGCGACGACGTCTGCGGGGAAGAACGTCCCGCGGTCGTGGGCAGCGACCTCTGGCTCGTCGGGGAGGTCCCCTTTGCTCGGCCGGGGCCCGCCGGTGTAGCTGCGCATGCAGGCGAGCGTGCCGTTCCCCGTTGGCGCCGTGAAGTTTGGAAAGCCCTCGTCGATCGCCCGTAGCCACGCGTCCTCGTGGTTCCCTCGCAGCGCCACGATGCGCGCCGTCGTGGCGGTCGCTGCGCCCCTTCGAACGAACTCGACGACGGCCGCCGAGGCCGGCCCCCGGTCCACGTAGTCGCCGAGGAACACCACGGTGTCTGCCGCGTCCATGTGCGGGAGCTGTCCCCACAGCGCACGCAGCGCCTGGAGGTCGCCGTGGATGTCGCCGATGACGAAGGTTCGATCAGCCATGCGCGCTGAGTATGGGAGCCACCCCCTCCGTACCACCCGCTCGTCCGAAATCCAGGGGAACAGCGCGCGAATGTAACGCAGCTCAGAGACTGAGATTCGTGCTATAGGGTGGCCTCCCGGCGCCAGCCTGCAGCCTCCGGAGGCGATAGTTGGGGGGATGGTTTGGACTGCTGTAGCGCTCCTGTTCGCGAGTCTCCCCGCACACGCGGGGGCTCCGAAGCCGCCGAAGGACCTGAAGGAGCTGTGGGTCGCCGCGGGCGCGACCAGCCAGACCGTGCTGGTCGAAGACGCGACAGGCACGTCGCTGTTGACGCTGTTGGACACCGCCGGCGCGCGGTCGCTGGTCCGCGTGGACGCCGTCTCCGGGGCCGTCACGTGGCAGACGGACGTCGTCCCCGGCGTTGGCTGGGGCAGCTTCGCGGTGCGCGACGACGAGATCCTGCTCGAAGGGGCCCGCCTGGCAGATGGTGCCCCGCAGGTGGCGGCCGTGTCCCTCGCGTCGGGGCAACGCACCTGGACCCGGCCAGTGGACCCCACGATGCGGCTGGAGTTCGGCGACTACGGCGGGCGAGCGCTCTCGACCGGCTGCGATCTCACGGTGCTCGGGGACGACGGCCACGAGCTCGCGACCCTGCACGGCGTGAGCTTGCAGGCCGGGCTGGATCGGATGTGCAGCGCGCGGCCGCGGTTGCTCGGCGAGGTGGCCGGGCGCTGGATCGTCGAGGTCCCGACGGCCGGGGAGCGGTGGCGCCTCGAGGCGGTGAGCGCGAAGGGCGAGGGGTGGGTCGCCGACTTGGGAGCGCTGCTGGCGGCGCCCGAGGTGGACTGGCGGACCGGGCTGTTCTGGTCGCGGTCGGCGGAGGGGCTAGTGCTCCGCAGGCTCAACCTGGCGACGGGGCAGGTCGCGTGGAAGTCCGCGCGCGAGGTGAGCGGCTGCGAGCCGGTCGTTCGCGCCGTCACCGGGCCGCTCGGCGCGCCCGCGCTGCTGGTCCAGGTGTGCGACGCGTTGACGCTGATCGATCCCCACGACGGCGCCACGATGTGGCAAGTCAGCGAAGGGTCCGGGGACGCCGTGGTCGACGGGGAGCCGTTCGGGTTGCCGGAGTGGGTGCAGCCGACTGAGACGGGCCGGCAGCTACGCTGGGTGGATCCGAAGGGCCACCCGGACGGGCACGCGACCGTCGAGCCGGACGCGTTCGGCGTGCCGGTGGCCGAGGGGGTGCTCACGCGCAGCCCGACGCGCGTCGCGCTGGTTGGGCGCGACGGCGCCGACGTGTGGTCGCTCCCGCTCGGAAACCCACGCTGGGCGCTCGCTGGGGACTTGGTCGTCGTCGCCCCCGAGCTCGGCGAGGTGCGGCTGGTCGTGGAGCGCGCGACGGGGGAGGTGCTCGGGCAGTTCTCCGGCGGCGAGGTGATCGGCTGGGCGCCGGTGCCGGGCTCGGACACCCAGCGCGTGCTGTTCGCACAGGGCCAGTCGCTGCGTGCGTTGAAAGTGTCTGTTCGTCCGTGACACTTCGCACCTGCCCCGAATAAACGGGCGCATGGCCGAAACCAAAGACTCGATCCCCCGCCGCCTGTTCAACCGCGCCGCCGCGACCCCGACGGACGCCGCGTACTACCGCAAGGTCGACACCGCCTGGGTGGCCTCGTCCTGGGCCGACTACGCGACGCAGGTGCGGGCGGCCGCCAAGGCGCTCATCGCGCTCGGGTTCGCGCCGGGGCAGACCGTCTGCATCCTCGGGTTCAACCGACCGGAGTGGGCGATCTTGGACGTCGGCTCGATGGCCGCGGGCGGGGCCCCAGCGGGTATCTACACCACCTGCTCGGGGCCGGAGGTCGCGTACATCGTGCACCACGCGGAGTCGCCGGTGCTGCTGGTGGAAGACCAGGGCCAGTGGGACAAGATCGCGGGCCGGCTCGCCGAGCTGCCCCACCTCAAGCGGGTGGTGACCATGCGCGGGTGCACGATCGCGCACCCGCTCGCGCAGACCTGGGACGAGTTCCTCGCCTCGGGGGCGAGCGTCCCCGACAGCGAGGTGGAAGCCCGCTGCACGGCGCTCCGCCCCGAGCAGCTCGCGACGCTGATCTACACGTCGGGCACCACTGGGCCGCCGAAGGGCGTCATGCTCTCGGTCGAGAACCTGGCGTGGACGGCGGACGCCGCGCTCAAGCTCGTGCCGGTGCAGCCGGGCCACTGCTCGCTCTCCTACTTGCCGATGTCGCACATCGCGGAGCAGATGTTCTCGCTGCACATCCCGATCTCGGCGGGCGGCGTGATCTACTTCGCCGAGTCGCTGGCGAAGGTGCCGGAGAACCTCAAGGAGGTGCAGCCGCACGTGGTCTTCGCGGTGCCGCGCATCTGGGAGAAGTTCTACGCGGGCGTGACCGCGCGGCTCAAGACCGCCACCGGGGTGAAGGCCAAGCTCGTCACCTGGGCCCGCGGCGTCGCTACCCGCGTGCACGCGCTGAAGAACGAGGGGAAGGAGCCCGGCGGCTGGCTCGCCTTCCAATACGGCATCGCGCAGAAGCAGGTGTTCTCGAAGCTCCGGGACGCGCTGGGGCTCGGCCGCGCGTTCATCTGCGTCAGCGGCGCCGCCCCGGTCGCAAAGGAGATCCTCGACTTCTTCGCGAGCTTGGACATCCCGATCCGGGAGGTGTACGGCCAGAGCGAAGGCACCGGGCCCACCACGTTCAACGCGATGGACCGCACCCGCTTCGGCTCGGTCGGCCCCGCGATCCCGGGCTGCGAGGTCCGCATCGCGGCAGACGGCGAGATCTGCCTACGCGGCCCGAACGTGTTCTTGGGCTACTTCAAGGACCCGCAGGCTACGGCCGAGGCGCTGATCGACGGCTGGTTGCACTCCGGGGACCTCGGCGCGTTCGACGCCGACGGGTTCCTGACCATCACGGGGCGCAAGAAGGACATCCTGATCACCGCCGGCGGGAAGAACATCGCGCCGAAGAACATCGAGGCGGCGCTCAAGCAGATCCCGCTGGTCGGCGATGCCGTGGTCATCGGGGATCGCAAGAAGTTCCTCACCGCGCTGCTCACGTTGGACCCCGAGCAGCTCCAGAAGGTCGCCGAGGCCGGCGGCACCACGCCGGACGCGCTGCGCGCCGCGCCGAGCACCCGCGCTGCGATTCAAGCCGCGGTGGACGTGATGAACAAGGAGTTCGCGCAGGTCGAGACGGTCAAGCGCTTCACCATCTTGCCTGCGCCGTTCACCGTCGAGACGGGGGAGCTGACGCCGTCGTTGAAGGTGAAGCGCAAGGTGGTGAACGACAAGTTCGTCAACGAGATCGACGCGATGTACGCCGAGTAGTACTACCCGAGCGCCTCGGCACCCGGGCCCAGCGCGTACCAATTGATGCCCCCACAGGCGGCGCACGGCCCGTCGAACACGCCGTCCCGGTGCTTCTGGCGCTCCGCCCGGGCCTTCGGGCCCTCCCACAGCGCCCGGAAGCCGTGGTCGGCGAGCGAGCCCAGGTCGAGCTCGCTGCGCAGGTCGGCGCAGCACATCACAAGGTGCCCGTCCTGCCGCACGACCGGCGTGTACCAGAGCCCCGGGCACGCCGAGCGCCCCCGGTGCGCGTCGTCCCGCTGCCAGGGCCGATCCTCCCAGGTGGTCACCGAGAGGCGGTCGCCGGCCACGGGGCGCACCCCGTTCTCGTGCAACGTCCGCGTGTAGAGCGTGTTCGCCGCCGCTTGTCCCGCGGCGCCGCCGCCGACGGACAGGGGTTTGAACAGGATCTCGCCGTGCCCGCCGTCCCCGGTGCACGTGAGCGCGTCCGTCCAGTACCGCAGGAAGTCGCCGGCCTCGTGGGCGTTGCTCCGCTGCACGACGAATTGCACCTGCACGCGCACCTGTCCGGGGTCGTCGAGCGTGCGCCGGCGGGCCAGCAGGTGGCGGATGTTGTGCCGAGCGCGTTCGAGCCCGTCGCGCCCCTTGGTCCGGCGGTAGGTCTCCGGCGTGACCGCGTCGATCGTGAAGACGCACGTGAGCGGGACCCCGGGACACAATTCACGAAGGATTTTCTCCATCCGGGCCGGAGACAGCAAGATCGCGTTCGAGTCGAACCGCAAGTACCCGACACGATCTCCAATAAGCCTACTTGCTTCGCCGATCATCCACTCGAGCTCGGGGTGCAGCGAGGGATCGCCGAGCCACTGGAGGATCACGTGGTCGAACCGCAGGTCGTCGGCCACGATCCCGTCGAGGATCCGCTTGTACAGGGCGCGATCGAGGTAGCCCTTCGGGACGCCGTGCACGGTCTCCCAGCGCTCGGCGTGCGGCGCGCACATCGTGCAGGCCAGGTTGCAGTGGTCGGTGGGCTCGATCTGGAGCACGCCAGCGTGGTTCGGGATCGTTGGCACGTGAACCCGATTATACTCTCCGCAGTGTTGACCGGAGCTTCGATGGTGCGTGTCCTGGCCCTTGTTGGGGTCGTTTTTGCCGCGGGCTGCAGCA
Source organism: Bifidobacterium breve (assembly GCA_943328795.2). Classification (GTDB taxonomy): domain Bacteria; phylum Myxococcota_A; class UBA796; order UBA796; family SXON01; genus CAIUMM01. Next base: position 1,237 of record CALQBK020000095.1, on the reverse strand, counting down.
ACCCCTGCGCCGACATCTGCGCCCCGATGGCGGAGTACGCCCGGGACTGCGGGATGTCGGTGAGCGCCGGGGACGTAAAGACCTGTCGGGACTCGCACGCGGGCGAGGTGTCTACCGAGCAAGCCGACGTGTGCCGGGAGTTCTCTGACCCGCAGAAGATGCGGGAGTGGTGGACGTGTGACGACATCGCCGAGAACATGACCGGGGCCCAGTAGCGATGAACCCCGGCGAGCCAGCGCCGAGCGGGGACAACGCGCGTCCTCCAGACTTCGCTCCCGAGGCGTTCGGGAAGTACTACCTGATCGATCGCATCGCGATGGGTGGCATGGCGGAGATCTTTCGCGCGAAGAGCTTCGGCGTCGGCGGCTTCGAGAACCTCGTCGTCATCAAGCGGATCTTGTCGCACCTGTCGGTGAACGACCAGTTCGTCCGCATGTTCATGGACGAAGCGAAGATCTCCGCCGTACTGCAGGCGTCCAACATCGTCCGCATCTACGACTTCGGCAAGATCCGGGACAACTACTTCATCGCGATGGAGTGCGTGGAGGGCAAGGACGTCAAGCTCCTGCTGCGCAAGCTCGCCGAGCGGCGCAAGCTGCTGCCCCGCGAGTTCGCGGTGTACATCGCGATGGAGGCCGCCAAGGGCCTCGACTACGCGCACAAGCGCACGGCGATCTCAGGCCAGCCGCTCAACATCGTCCACCGGGACGTGAGCCCCTCGAACATCCTCGTGTCGTACACGGGGGAGGTCAAGGTCGCTGACTTCGGCATCGTGAAGGCCGCCAATTGCGCGGAGGACACGGACGCCGGGATGCTCAAGGGCAAGTTCGAGTACATGTCGCCCGAGCAGGCGCACGGCTACGACCTGGACCGGCGCTCGGACATCTTCGCGCTGGGCATCATCCTGCACGAGATGCTGACGGGGCGCCGCCTGTTCAAGACTGAGTCCGAGACCCGCACGCTGGAGCGCGTCAAGAAGGCCGAGGTCGACCCCCCGAGCGCGACGAACCCCGCGGTGCCGGCACGGCTCGACGCGATCGTGGGGCGCGCCCTGAGCAGGGAGCCCGACGAGCGCTACCAGGACGCGCGGGAGATGCACGCCGATCTGCTGGACTTCCTCTACCCAGCGTCGCCGGACCTCACGCAGCAGTCGCTCGCCCACTTCATGCGGGAGCTGTTCGCGGACGAGATGGAGACCGAGCGCTCGCGCACCGAGAGCGGCAGCGCCCTCGCCCGG